>JAPPIX010000029.1 GCA_028820495.1 Gammaproteobacteria bacterium | reverse complement strand
CACTGCCGAACTCGAGCACCATGTTGCCGATGAGCTTGCTGGTGATCTGCGGATACTCGGTCCAACGGTTGGCGTAGAACGCCATCGTCAATGCGAACATCTCGGCATGGGAGGCGTTCCTGCCGCCGTATTCCTCCGGCCAGGCCGGGAACAGGAGGTTCTCGCTGCCGAGCCGCCGGTAGATTTCGGGATGATAGCCGTCCCAGGAGTGGCCTCGGAAGTCGTCGTGCTCCTCGGTGAGGTGCTCGGCAAAAAACTGGTTGACCCGCTCCGTCATGGCATGAAAGTCCGGGCCGGGGTCGAAATCCAGCCCGGTATCGCCAGCGTCCGGCAGTTCGGCGCTGGCATTGCCCCAGGCGCGGTCGGCGACTTCGAGCAGAATGCGCTGCCGGTCCCCCAGCAAACTGGGGATCGCCATGCCCCGGCGGCCGAACAGTTGAATGTGGTGCTCCTTCGAAACGCCGTAGCCCCCGAAAATGTGGATGCACTGCGGCATGGTCCGGCAGGCGGTCTCGGTGGCCTGCCAGTAGGCCATGGAAATCAACGCGCCCGCTTCGCTTCGACCCGCCTGCAGGCAGTACGTCGCATAGTCGTTCAGCAGCCTGCTGCCCTCAAGATCCGTGGCGCATTCCGCAAGGGGGTGCGACAGCCCTTGGAAGGTTCCAATCTTCACGCCAAAGGCGGTTCGCTCATTGCCGTACTCCGCGGCCTGCTCCAGCGCTTGGGCGATCAATCCATTGAGGTAGGCGGCGGTAAGCAGCTTCCATTCCTCGAGGCCCGCGCTGAATATCGCCTTGGAGCGCTCGCCCGAGGCGACCACCGTCCGCTCCGCCGCGGCGAGGTCGATCGTCGCTATGGGGGCGGTGCCGAGATTCTCCCTAAACCGCAGCGCCTGCTTGGGCGTGGTTGCGACCACCAACTCCTCATGGTCGAGCGCGATGATCGCGTCGGCGACAGCGCCGTGCGAGATGACTTGCACTGCGGATGCTTCGGCGGGCCGCAGGGCCACGGTGACGATGCTGCTGCCTTCGAGCAAGCGCGCCAAGCAACGGAGCGCCTCGTCGCCGCCTGCCTTGGAGAGCATCGTTGCGGCCACCGAGCTGTCCACCAAGGGCGCGGAAACCAGTTGGCGGCCAGCCTCCTGCGCAACCAGCGAGATGCACCTCAGGCTCATCGCCGCCCCGCCATGCGCTGCCGCCACTCGGATGCCGGGGCAGCCCAGTTCAACCAGTTGCTGCCAGAGCCTTGCGTCAAACCCCGACGTGGCCTCCGCTTCCCGAACCCGCTCAAGGGTGGACTCATTGGCGAAGACGCGCGCGAATGTGTCAACGAGCAGCCTGTGTTCCTCATTTAACCGCAGTTCCATGATGCTCCGCCTGATCTTCTCCAAGTGTCAGGGCCCCCGTGCCTGCGTGAGCTTAAGCGCATAGCCGGACTTGAGGGCGGCCTCGTGTGGGCCGTTAGAGTTTACCAAGGGGCCGGAGAGCGGTACATGGCGAGCCTTGCGGCAGGTTAGTCCGCAGGATTTGATTCAGCCGAAATCCGAGCGGCGCTGGTGGAGGCGCCTTGACCAACCCGTACCACGTCGACCGTTGCGCCGGACTTCAGGTTCTCGAACAGCGCCGCGACGGGCATTCTCGTCCCTCGAAAGACAAGCGCCCGGCCAAGTTCTCCGGATCACGCTCAACAGCGGGGCAGGCATTCCAATCAGTGGTCACATCATGCTCCTCATTCGAGCTCATCGCAGCCCTTATGGTGCCAGAATATGGGGCGCAATCCATGTCCACCGGGTCAGCAGCAGGTCAGCAGCCGGGTTTACGAGGCGGCGGCGCGGGACCCACGGGGCAGGCACTGGCACCGGTGCCGGATATGGTCTATGTTTGGCGCCTTAAGGGATGCGCGTGCGAAAGCGTGGTTCAATTCCACAAGGGGAGCGAAGCGTTGTGAACATGGAAGACCTGATCCTCGTCAGCATCGACGACCATCTGTCCGAACCGCCGGATTTGTTCGAAAACCATCTGCCGCCGGAGCTCAAGTTCAAGGCGCCGAGGCTTGTGACGCTTGAGGACGGAACCGACCGTTGGGTGTACGAGGAGTATTCCCTGCCCAACGTGGGGCTCAACGCGGTTGTCGGCAGGCCGAAGGAGGAGTACGGCATGGAGCCCCAAAGCTATGCCGAGATTCGCAAGGCCAATTACGACATTCATGCCAGAATCGATGACATGAACGTCAACGGCGTATTGGGCAGCACCTGTTTCGGAACCTTGGCGGGTTTCGGCGGGGACATGTTCAGCAAGTTTGGCGACCGGAAAACCTCGCTGCGGATGATCCAGGCTTACAACGACTGGCACATCGACGAGTGGGCGGCGACCTATCCGGGCCGCATCATTCCATTGGCAATCATTCCCTATTGGGATGGCGAGGAGGCCGCCAGGGAGATCCGGCGCGTTGCGGATAAGGGCTGCAACGCAATCAGCTTTCTCGATAATCCCGCCGCTCGGGGGTTTCCCTCGGTTCACGACGAGCATTGGGAGCCCTTGTGGCAGGTTTGCAACGATGCGCGCGTGGTGATTAACTGCCACATCGGCACCGGGTCGGAGCCGCCGCATCCCTCGGATCTGTCTCCGATGAACGCCTGGATCACCGCGATGCCGATATCGATCGCCAACGCCGCGGCGGATTGGCTGCACCTGACCGCGCTGCAGCGGTGTCCCAACCTGAAGATCGCGCTCTCCGAAGGCGGAATAGGCTGGATTCCCTATTTTCTGGAGCGTGCGGAATTCACCTTTAGCCATCACATCTGGACGCATGTGGACTTTGGCGGGAAAACGCCTTCGGAAGTATTTCGGGAGCACTTTCTGACCTGTTTCATCTCCGACCGATTCGGCTTGAAGAACTACCGGAGCATTGGCGAGGACTTGATCGCCTTCGAATGCGACTATCCGCACTCGGATTGCACATGGCCTTTTGCGCCGGAGCAGATCTGGTCCGAAGTGAAGGAACTGCCCCCGCCGGTCATCAACAAGATTACGCACGAGAACGTCATGCGAGAATACAGCTATGATCCGTTCTCGATTCTTGGCCGGGAGAACTGCACGGTGAAGGCGTTGCGGGCGCAGGCGACGCACGTAGACACAACGCCCAAGTCCACGCCAGGGTTCAATCCCGATCGCGGCAACGGGGTCGTCACCTCCGGCGACGTGATGAGGATGTTCAACAGCGCCTGACGGGCCGGTGCCGGAAAGCGCTATCTCATCCTCACCGATGCCGTGCCCAATTGGTCGGCCATGCCAGTCGCCAGCGCGATCCGGTGACTTTTGCCGTCGCAGCCTCCGTTTGCGTCATGGTGCTCGAACCCTCCCGCGTTGCCGGAGATCCTTCAACTTGCTGGCGAAGTCATGATCACCCTGCGCCAAGGCATCGGATTCCATGTCGTCCCACGCGGTTTCCGCTGGAGGGCCGCCCACCTCTTCCCATAGCGCAAACAGGCTCTCGATCTGGGACTTCCTGTCGACCCGCCGAAGCTCGTCCAACCAATCGGGTGTGAGATCGCGGTTCCTCAGTCGGATGCCCGACAGAAGCACGTTCATGCCGAGATGCAGACTGCTCAGCACCAGATCTTCCACCTTGAACGCGCGAAATCCGTCGTATGCGCCGCCCAGGGTTGCCTTGCCGACGTTGAAATCGTCGCCCTCCCGCTGGTTGTAGCGCGTGATCAGATGGCCGTTCCCGACGCAGGCAACAAGGTCGGGCAGCAGCGCTCCATCCCCACGCCGCACACGTTCGTTGAGATCGGCGGCGAGCGTTTGGGCAGAGAGCCCTTCGAGGGCCACCACGATACCGAGGTAGGGATTGACGGGGCGGTCCGCACCCGTCCACGCGAAACGCGAGCTGAAGCGGAGCCGCGTGTTGGGCAGGATGTCCACCACGGGTCCGCCCGTACCGCTTCTCAGGGCCCGGTCGTCTGTCGGCGCCCGTTCCAATCCCTTGACCGATGCGATGTTCTCCACCGCCAGTTCCCATCCGTCGCGGTCCAGTCGCGTCTTGACTTCGGCGGTGCCATAGACGGCTTCGCACGGTACGAAAGAGGAAGAGATACTTCGGGAACTTCGAGAGCGCCGGTGATCAAACTGCGAAGTAACCAGTTGTTTATCGGTGTGTCAAATCACAAAATGAACACATCGTGCGCAGTCTTGGGCATGGGCCTGGAGGGTTGCATGGAACAAACGCTAAAGGGAGCGCCCGCTCTGACGAGCGGAACGACAGCGGGGTTTGTTGTATGGGCTTACTCGGCGTGGCTGGGCCGGAGGCGGAGGCGGCGCACAGCGAATGGC
>JAPPIX010000195.1 GCA_028820495.1 Gammaproteobacteria bacterium | reverse complement strand
ATCCTTGCAGGGGCTACTCCCCTGTTTTCTTTTAGGTGTCTGCTGTTTTAGACCAAAATGTGGTCCAAAATTGGACAATCTCTCGTTCTTCAGGTGAAAGAAATGCACATTTCCGTCAGTCAAGCCAAGGCCAAATTGACCGATCTCGTTCGTCGCGCAGAGCGGGGTGAGGAAATCGTGCTAACAAGGCCCGGTCGAGTGAGTGTCACGCTGACGCCGCTGAGGTACGCACCAAGCGCTGAGGGTCGGCGGAAGGTGATTGAATCCGTCATGGAAGCCGTTCGAAACAAAAGGACGGAAGGGCCGAATGCTGCTCGAAGCCAAGACTTTCTGTATGGTGATGAAGGACTGCCAGAGTGACCGTGATCGACACTTCTGCGTTGATGGCCATTCTGTTGCGCGAGCCCCTCTGATCCGACAACTACCTCATCGCTCGCACCATTTTCTTGCTCCAGTGCGTATTCTCACACATGCAAAGGCCAAACATCCTGTTACTTTTTATACATTTTCAACTAAACACCCCTCTATTTAATGCATGGTAGTTCAAAAGACTCCCCTGTTACGCTATTCTCGCCAGTCAGGCATCGGAGACCACCATGCACCGCGACCAACTCGGGTTCCTCGACGACTGGCTGGCAGCACCGAATCGGAAGCCGTTGATCATTCGCGGCGCCCGGCAGGTCGGCAAGTCCACCTTGGCGCGCCTGTTTGCCGAACGCTGCGGCCGTCCATTGGTGGAAGTGAACTTGGAGCGCCATCCCGACTTGGGGCCCGCCTTCGCCCGCAACGATCCGGCCTATCTGCTGAACATCCTTGAAGCGCTGCCGGGCGTTGGGCCGATAGGCCCGGATGGCTTGTTGTTCCTTGATGAAATCCAAGCCGTGCCGGAGTCGATCCCGGCGTTGCGCTACTTTCGGGAGGACATGCCCGAACTCCCCGTGCTGGCGGCGGGCTCGCTGCTGGACTTCGCCCTCGCCAACCACGCATCGCCCATGCCGGTGGGCCGCATTGGCTACCTGCACATGGGCCCGATGACCTTCACCGAACATCTCGAAGCCGTTGGCGCAGAGGGCCTCGCCCGTGCCATACGAACGTTCGAGATGGAACGCGGGCTGGACCCAGCGATCCACAATCGCCTCATGGCAGCTTTGCGAACCTACCTCTTCACCGGCGGCATGCCGGAAGCCGTCCAAGCGTTCGCGCACTCCGGCCGCCTGCGCGACATCACCGAGGTGCACAATTCCATCATCGACACCTACCGGGAGGATTTCCCCAAGTACGTTGGCTCACAGGGACTGGCCGGCATGGTCACCGTGTTCAACTTCGCGGCCCGCAATGTCGGTCGGAAGGTGAAGTACGTCCACTTCTCCAAAGAGGACACGGCGGCGGCGACCAAGGCGCGCATCGAGCTCCTGTGCATGGCGCGGGTGCTTGCCAAGGTGGTCCGCAGCCACTGCAACGGCCTGCCCCTGCAGGCGGAAGCCGACCCGCGGGCATACAAGCTGCTGTTCATGGACGTTGGTTTGATGAACGCTGTTTGCGGCTTGGGCTGGACGGCGATCGAACGGATGAACCAAACAGGGCTAGTCAACGAAGGTGCCATGGCGGAGCAGTTCATCGGCCAGCACCTCCAAGCCTTGCTGGCCACCTCCGCCAATCGCGAACTCAGCTATTGGCTGCGCGAGGGCCGGTCCGCCAACGCGGAAGTGGACTACGTTGCAGCCTTCGACGGTCGCATCGTGCCCATTGAAGTCAAGGCGGGCGCTAGCGGCAGCCTGAAGTCCCTGCATCAATTCGTTGCGGAGAAGGGTGCGCCCGTCGCCGTTCGCTTTGACGCAACGCCGCCATTGGCGCAGCAGATCCGAACCCGAGTGCAGCGCGGCGGGAAGCAAACCGAAGCGGCCTATCGCCTGATCTCGCTGCCGCTGTACTTGGTGGAACGGTTGCCGGCGCTGGTCGCCAACACCTGATTGCCGCTGCAAGGTGATGCCGACCGTTGAGTCAGCCCAAGGGGCTCCGCGAATCGGATGGGATGATTTCTACTCACGGTAAGCGGGTTCGATTGTGGCCGCTCTAGTCGCCAACGGGCGCTACGCTGCGGATTTGGCCTCCCTTGGGTGCATGCCCTTAGTCGGGTTGCAGGGCTTTCCGCCTGCGCTTTCCGTTGTCAGGCGACCGCTTGCACACAAGCCAAAGACCACCCATCGCCCCGACTGCCACACCCACCCAAAGTAGTTGCATCGTGCGACGGCGGATGCTGATGGGGTGTAGGCTGGGCATCTGGCTACAGATGCGCCTTGGGGCCGAAAGTGGGTTGCTACGGTAGGAGCGGTCGACGTCTTCGGCGGGAATCTCAGGGTGTTTAGCGGACGACTTTATATCTCGTCGGGGAAATTGGGCTGTGCTGTCTCGCTTCGGGACCTCTGAGCGAATATAATCCGCAATCCCACTCGCGAGTACGTCAAGCAACATGCTGAGTCTTCGAGCCCGAGAGTTTGGAGTGTGCCATCACTCTGATCTCCTTGTGCGCCATTCCCCGCGTGTATCGGCCTAACTTCGACTATGTACGATCATCTCAGCCTTCGCAGGTGGCCGTTTTTCGTGGTTCCCGAGCCGAACCTTTGCGACTTCATTGCTGACAGGGAGCGATTCCATCGCGATGTCGAAATGCTGTTGCGAACTCTCTCGCGCCAAAACGCATCGTCGATACACCCTATTTGGTCGTGGTTTGGAGCCGGGAAGACACACACGCTGCACTACATCTCAAACAAGGCGGCTGAGATAAACAATCAGGGAACAAGCCACTTAGCCGCCGTGTACAGTGAGTTCCCCCGGAACCCACGCTCATTCGTGGACGTTTACAAGAGCTTTGCGCTACAGCTAGATCGAGAACAGTTGTCCGAGGCCTATCTACAGATCGCGACAGCAGAAGAGTCCGCGAGACTTGAGCGAGACCTGCTCCAGACGTCCTCGGATCTTGCCAGAGCATTAAACGTGCTGGTGATCGGTAACGCGCCTGACCAAGAGCTGGCGATGCGTTGGATACGTGCCGAAGCTCTGCCGGTTGCAGACTGTCGCAAGCTAGGCATTTCTCGACGGATAGTGTCTTCGGAGGACTCAACACGCGTGTTGATCGGAATCATTCGGGTCTTCGGTTTGTCTGCGGCATCACAGAATCAGATCAATTCGAGGTTGATTTGGTTGCTTGACGAACTTCAGCGGATTGACCAACTCCCGCCTCGTGTCCGTCACGAGATCAATACGGGGCTTCATTCAACATTTAACGCTTGTCCGACCGGGCTCACCATGATCCTCTCGTTTTCCGGCCATCCGACCGAGAGTCTTCCGGAGTGGTTCAGCCCCGAGTTGAAGGACCGCATTGGGCGAACGAAAGTGCTGATCTTGCCGCCCATGGACACTAACGATGCATTGACGTTTGTTAGAGACGTTCTGCAGCACTCAAGGAGCATCGACGATCAATCCGTGGACGCGTTCTTTCCGTTCACGGAGGAGTCCTGTCGAACAATCATCGACGATATCAAAGACCATGGGGACCTCAAGCCCAGGGCGATAATGCAGGCGTTTGATGCAGTGTTACGTGAAGCGGATTTCGATATCGAGGTGGGGAAGATCGAAACTGTTTCCCCCGCCTTCGCTCGAAGAGTTCTCGCAGAGCTGGTGGAACTCAAGTGAATCACGTGGTCTGGCAGTCTAACGACGTGTGTGGTAGGCCCCAGCATAGTGTTCAAGATGGCCAGGACTGATTTCATACAGCTACGGTACGGGGTCGGCCAAGTGGTCGAGCCATTCCTGTTGCGGCTTTTTGGCGAGGACAATCCGAAGGCAGTCTACTGGGTGTCCCCGTGGATGACGCATCTGGACTTTCGTAGGGCAACTACGCGACATCTGCTCCGAAAGTTCGCAAGATCATCCATGAATCTGACAGTTATCACGCGGGAGCCTGATCCGGGCAGTCCACACGAGGAGTTTGTACGCGACGTACGGGAGCTTGCGGCCGCTTCAGTCTTTTACATGCCGACGCTGCATGCAAAGTTCTACGTCGCCGAGACTCCAGATCGCCGTTATGCGCTTTTGGGTTCAGCAAATCTGTACAAATGGTCGAGTCAGACATTTGAACTCGGCGTCATCATTGAGGCAAAAGGGGACGGTGAAATCTTGGTTGACGCACTTGAGCAATTGGCAATCGAGCTGCGTGTGACCCCTGAAACGGTCCAAGCATAATAGGGAGATAGCATGGCCACACTACTAAGCGAGCGGTTCTGTCTTAGACAGCCGAGAAAGAACTTCTCAATCAACTTTCGAATCAATCCTGATGATCGGGCCGCTTATTTTGGGAAGGCGGGCGTGAATATGGCGATCATCGATAGCATCCGCGAGCGCTACATGCTCGGGAGTCAACCAAAGAAATACCTCTATGGACAATTTGGGGCAGGGAAAACGCACACGCTATTCAACATCAAGTATCACCTTGAGGAAAGCCCAGAAGCCAAGAGAAACACGGCGTACGAGGTGCGATGTTGCCCTATTGATTGTGAGTTCAAAGAGAAGACGGACTACAGCTACTTGCATGCGCAAATGATGGAGGCTGTGACCTTAGAGGCTG
Organism: Gammaproteobacteria bacterium; assembly: GCA_028820495.1. Taxonomy (GTDB): domain Bacteria; phylum Pseudomonadota; class Gammaproteobacteria; order Pseudomonadales; family Azotimanducaceae; genus Azophilus. The sequence goes on along the minus strand of JAPPIX010000195.1, from coordinate 30,623 downwards.
TCCGTGAGGTCGTGCAAGAGTACTTGGCAAACAATGCAGGGCCTCAGTTGGAGGCGAACCTTCGTCGAGACTTTGGCGATGCCAACACGGCGCGCGCAGTCCGGGCTTTGGGGTACGCGGGGGAACCTATCGCACTATGGAAGTGGTTGTGCGGCGGTTCACTAAGTTCGGGAGAACTCGGATCCTACAATCTCACAAAGAACATGGATACCGTATCCGAGATGTATAGGGCCCTAGTTGGAATCATGCGGCTCTTCGTTCAAAAGGACATCAACTATCTGTTCCTTTTTGACGAAATGGAAGGACTTCAGAATGTGCGAAACGTGGACTGCCGGGAGTCATTTCAGGAGGGTTTCCGGAAGTTGGCGGATGACGACAATGATGTCGTTGGGTTCGTCTTGTCGGTCTTCGGCATGCGTGAGGAGACCATTCCGGAGTTCATATACACCGAGGCAATCATTACTCGTCTGAACCGGTCGAACATTCACGGATTGGAATATCTGCAGCGCGATGAAGATATCCGACAGTTCCTGACTGACTTGTTCGCCCTTGTAATCGATCCCAAGATGAAGTCTGCGATGGAGGAGGCCGGCCATATTGCTAAAGGGTTAGAATCGTATCCGCTTACCGACGACGCGATGGACGAGTTAGTGGCGTTGGCGACGAGTGCACCTACAGCGAGTTTACCTCGGAATTTTATTTCCGCGATAAACGAATGCGCGGTTCAGGCAGCTCGAAGGAATTCCTACACAATCGATCATGAAGACCTGAAGCCAGCTCAGGCGATCTTTACGGAATTCCTGTAGGGGCTAGGGAGCGCGTAAATGCTTCGGTACCGGGTATCGCCGAGCCTTCGGGACGACGACGGGTTGATCTGCCTTGGGTGTGAGCGGGCGGATTTGGAGAAAATAACTCACGCGAATCTCGGACGCTTGAGCGAGCAGGGAATGCGGCCAACAGTGATGCTCGGTCTGGCGCGTGAGATCGTTGTGGGGATATTCGGGCAGCGAGGTTCGGGCAAATCGTACACGCTTGGATCGATAGTAGAGAGCCTAGGTGCGTCGGATCTCGAGGCCAACATCGGTCAAAACGTGAGCGACCGCGCCGTCCTTTTGCTAGACACATTGAACATATATCAGTTTGCTGCTGTACCCGTCTCCCATATTGCAGATGATTCCCTAAGACGCAGCTTGTCAGCGAAGCTTGGCGCGTTCGGACTCCAAGAGACTGACCTAGCGATAAAGACATACTACCCGGAAGGCCATCGTCAGGGGTTTTATAGGCCGCACTATCGAGCATTCGCACTAGACACGGCGCTGATGCGACCAGAAGATTTCGCCCACATATTCGATATTGACCTGTTTCGAGACCCGACTGGGCATCTTCTGTTGGCTGCATACGATGGCATCAAATCTGCAGGCTACATGTCCGGAACGAATGCTAAGGCAGGAAGTGACGTTGCGGGTCTTGCCGAGTTGATAGAGTTCCTCTCAGATGAGAGGAACACAGACGGTACATTTGAAAGGACCACGGTACGCGCACTTCGTAGCCGAATGCAGAGCTTGGCTCGGGATCCATTGTTTTCGTCGCCGCCGACCTCGATTTCGTCAATGGTCGCAGCTGGCGAAGTGACAGTACTACTGTTAGGAGATCTGTCCCCGCCTGCTCGCAGCCTGATCGCAGCCATTCTGGTGAGGCAGCTATTCAATCTACGGTCGGCGGCGTCGGAAGCGGGCAAAACACTAAAGCTGCAACGAGACCTTTCGGATCAAGAACGCGCTGCGGCAGCTCAGACAATCGAAGAATCTGTGCCTAGGACGTTACTTTGCATAGATGAAGCACAGGGATATGCACCACCGAGCAAGGCCAACCCTTGCACATCGACGTTAATCCAATACGTCAAGGAGGGAAGGAATCACGGGCTCTCTTTGATGCTTACATCACAGCAACCCAGTGCTATCCATTCCGAGGTTCTCTCTCAGGTGGATTGCGTCGTAGCGCACCGATTGACTGTACAGCCAGACATCGAAGCGGTTCTCCGAAGCGCGAAAGGTAGGGGTCCTGAGAAGATTTCAAGTGGCGCTCAGGCGCTTTCAGTGCAGGAATTGATTCGGGAGTTGGCTCAGGGACAGGCTTATGTGAGCCACGGTGACGCATGGCGCTCGTGTGTCGTCGAAGTGCGGCCTAGGGTAACTGCGCACGGCGGCATAGAGGTCTAATCCTTGAGAGTCGCCCTCACGTTCCGGCTATACATGATGCGCTACGGAGTGGCGGTTTTAGCGACCTCGTACACTCATCATGGTCGATCGAGTTTCGCTGAAGATGTTGCGAAGGAAGTCAAGGCATTCCTCACCCGAAAGACGGAAGTGCCGAACGAGCATGTAGGAGCGTTTCGAGAGTACTTATTGAAAAAGCCCGGCTCACCAAGGTACTCACCTTGGAGGCGGGCGTTTCAGAACGGTCAGTCTGTCCCTGTGGAACACCAGGACCTGTTGCTATCAGATCAGAGGCTACCTTCGTCCGTAGGCGCCTTAACGCAAGACTACTTCGACGATGCTCTAGGGCTAGCGCACACCTTGAAGCTCGTAGATAAGAGGCAGAATCTTCTTTTGGCTAGAGGACGCCTTAGCTTGTCTACCGGCTGGGTAAAGGATGATCCATTTGTGATCGGTGATCGTGATGCGCTGTTCCTCGGACTATGGTTGCTTGATGTTGATTGCGACTGGGTCTGGGCTTTCCTGAGTCAACTACCGGACGACCTAGACTTCGAGATTTCGGTAGGGAACCGTGTACAGCTTCTTCTGGAAAGCTGGAGATATCTGCTGACTGCCCGTGGAGTCAGGCCGGACCAAGCGACCGCCATGGTACGGACGCGGCTGAACGAGCTCCTGAAGATCACGGAGAGAAATGTCCGCGATAAGCTCAACTTAGGACAACCTTGGTCTTGGTTTCTCGTCCCCCGGTTGGAACTTCTGGTGGATGCAGGGATCTTGAGCAAGAGAGAACGGCACGGCCTGTCGGGATACGCGCTGACTGCGGTAGGGCAGAGGATGCGCTCTCTTTGTCTCGCCAGTGAGGACGGGGGAGCACTGATCGCCCACTATTTCTCCTGCCACGACTCCCAGAATCGCCAAATCGCTGACGAGATCAAATGGGAAGCAATTCGAGAGAGATTGGAAGCCGAAACGGGAACGCTAGCGACATCAGTGGGTTACATGCCGATTTTTGAGACAGCCTCGGCACTGTGTGTGGCTCAATTCACGGAGCGAACGGATACGAGCACCCCCCTTTGGGAAATTGAAGGAGTTAGGGCGTCCTTGCTCGTAGAATCGAAGGCTCCAGAATCAAAGGTGAGATTAGGGATCGACCGCCAAGGGCATGTTTACGCTTTTCGCATCAAGGATGAATAGGCGCCAATTTGCACACTAGAGCGTGCAAATCAGGCAGGCTTGGTCGTCTTCATCGTCGTCGAGAATGATTTGCTGCCACGATTCTCCTGACCGTCTTTCCCGTGCGAGTTTGGTTGCCTCAATTTGCTCTCTGTGTGCAAGTACGTCGTCCAGCGATCTTCCTTGCACCCAAGTGAACTGCTTCCCGGTGGAAGGATCTACCTTCTCGTAGCGCTTGGCACGTTCGAAGAGATGGGGATGTGTGTCGGCGAGACCGAGCCACTCGTCCTGTCGTTGGAAGAAGCAGAAGTAACAGCCGGACCTGCTACGCCAGCGGTAGTATTCAGGTATGCCTACGGAGTGCTCAAGGATTCGAAAGACATCAGCTCGTGCGATGCCGTCTTCGACGAAAGGGTACGCAGCCTTGATGTTCGGTTTATGACTGATGTAGCCGTTACGTTGTTCGTCGGCTCGGATTCCGATGTAGCTCACGCATGGGTCGTCACCGACGTACGCCTCAAGGGGCTCAAGCTTCATGACACGGGTGCACCAACGTGCGTGCGGCGCGGGTAGGAAGTTGTTGAAGCGTTTCAGATGATGGTCAAAATCGCGACCACTGCTGAGGCGTGTGATCGGACGTGCTAGGAAGTCCTCAAGGCGATCAAGGAACTCGTAGACCTCTGGGAGTTCCGCGCCAGTGTCGCAGAAGAAGTACTCCATCCGATCCGCCCTACCCTGCTGTTTGAGGTATATGGCCAATGCGGCGCTGTCTTTGCCTCCCGAGAGCCCAAGGATGTGCCGGGTCTCCTTCAACTCCACTGGTTTAGGAGTGCTATTGCGATCTTCTGAGTTCACCTTGTTCCCTAGATGTAGATAGGCGGGCTTCACGGTAGGCAGAGAGGAGGTGGCTCGACAGACGTGCTATGAGAGCAATCTGAAGATCGTCGTCATCGATGGTGGCAAGTTTGGCTTCGATGTCACGGAGCGTTTCCTTAATCGCTCTGTCCTTGTCGGCGTTGAGAACCACCACCTCTTCGAATTCGCCATCGGTTGTGCTGATGAGCTTGACTAGGATCGCTTCGTGGGCGCCGCCGTGTTGAGACGATGCTCCGAAATGCAACCTAAGCTTCTCAAGGTCGAGGTGTCGAGCTGCGAACTCCGCTAGGCGGTACTCAGCGGTTGCACGGTCTTGGTCGGTCCACTTTTCCGTGGGCTTGCGACCGAGGATTCGGAGAACCCCGGCAAACCAGTCCCCATCATCGTCAGGGCTGCGGTTCGCGACTCGGAGAACGAAGCTGCGCAGTCCCTCGGTGTCAATCGTATAACGGTCCAAACCTTCGGCCCTGCTGCGGAGCTTTTCTCGCAGGAGGGAGAGTGGGGTCGTTTCATCGGTGTCGAAAGCCATGCAGAATGCCCGGCGCATCTCTTCGAAGAGATCGGACTGGGCGTTCCTGAGTTCACGTAGTGCGTTTTGGAGTTTTTCTCCGAATCCGTTGAGGTCGTCATTCGACCCGTAGCCGCAGGCACGAGGCAAGGCTTCGAAGAGTAGCTTTTGAGGTGACTTGGCCAAGTAAAGAGCCTCGCGGACGAGTAGAGTATCGGGCGAAAGGCGACGGGTCTTCAGAGTGTACTCGTCCAGCCCATCGACGAACTGGACCATTGCGCGTGCGAGCTGTAGCGGATCAGCGGTGTCGAGACGTCGGTCGAACAGGGCGCGGCAATATTCGTCGAAAAGCTCTGCGCGGACACCGGCGATCCTGAAACGCTGTGCCGAATGTAGATCCGGTCGTCGGACGAGGCGTTCGAGATGCTCATAGTTGAGTTTCGGCACGTAAGTGCCGTCTTCATAAAGGGCAATCTCGTATCGGTGAAGGAGGTAGTAATGTAGGAAGAGGATCGGGAAGACTCCTCGTCTGAGGCCAATTGGCGGAGCCGCTAGAGAATCACTTAGCGATTCGATCGTAATCGGCGTCTCTTCTGAACTGGCCATCAAGTCGTCTAGCCGGTCCCATGTAGGGCGGAGCCGCAAAATGTCAGAGTCATCGACAGGCGGAACAAAGGTCCAATCTTGTGGTGTCTCAATGTGCAATCCCCCAGCCTGCAGTATGGACCGATAAATCGCGCGTTCCGGGGGATACTTATCGATGCCGAGGTCTGGCTGTGTTCGCATGTCGAGCATGTGTTGGAAGAGCTTGTTCCGAGCAGCAGCGGCTTGGGGGGAGAGGCGGTTCCGATTGATCAGTTCATTGCGGATGATCGGGCTGTCTTTGTAAACGCGGTCCATAATGCGTGACAACTCGAACTGGAGACATCGGCGATTGGGGATGTCGAGACGATGGGGTCCGTCGTACCATTGGGACTGGGCGGGGTCGCCGAGGAGAAGTTTGACCGCGTCGTGCTCGGCGACTCGCGCGGCATTTATGCGCTCACGAACTTCCCGGGCTGCTACGGGGTCGGAGGCAAGCTCTTGGGCCGTTCTCTGGACGGCCTCTAAACTCAGCACATCGGCAATGGCGGCACGAATTGTTGCGCCGTCACGATACAGCGCCCAGAGTTCTCCTTCTGCAGCATCGGCACGCATCGCGTGGAATGCCTGTTCGTGGTCCCGGCGCTCAGAAAGGACGAAAACAATGCGAGGAGGGGTTCGCTGTGAGACAGAGTCGTCCCCGTCGTTCGCTAGTGACCGTGCGTCAGGATCGGCGAATTCGATGTTGAAGTAGCGGAGAGAGCCTTTTTCTATGGAGTGGCGTCGCGCTACGACGGCTGGGATGGCGTTGCGGGTTCTGAGGGCCTGCGCCAAGCTGAAAAATCCTAGCTTGTCCGCTTCTATTGTGGTGCGTTCGTCGATGTCGAAGTCAGTACCCTGCCAGACCCGGTATTCATCGCTGAACTTCCGATACTGGATCACGGATGCTTTCCGCAGACGTTGGATGATGGTGCGGAATGCTGACCCGCGGGGAGTGAGAAGACGGAGCACAGGCTCGGATGCTCTTAATCCGCCTGCCCGGGAGACTAGGTTGAGCAGGCCTATTGCTTTTGCTAGAGCGGAATCGGAGGGCTGGCCAAGCGCCCTGTCATGGGCGGCATCGATTGAGTCAGCGCGTTCGACCGCAGTGACTACCTCCACCCAACGGCGGTGATTGAGCGGGTCGGAGAGCACGGCGGGTTGATTGCTTGTGAAATAGTCATAGATTGAGGCGGGATGCAGCCACTCGCCGACCTTGTTGAGCGAAGCGATTGCATCGCGAAAACCATGCGGCTCTCGGCTGGCTAGATAAGTGAACAGAGTTCGCTCGTTCTGCGCGAAACGATGACAGAGGTCGGGGAGGAGGAGAAGTGCGATGGGGTGGATGGGATAGCAGCGCGCGAATAAGTCAGCAGCTTCGCCCGCGTTCAATGTCGGTGGAAGCGCATTCGCGGCGCTCAGTGCCTTGGCAAACCCCTTGGCACGTTGTCGAACCTGTCGGTCTTGTGGCTCTGTCAGATTGTTATCGAAAGCCGTGGCGAGGAGGCGCAGAGTCTGTTCCGGCGGTTCGACGAAAGGGACGTTCTGGAAGCGGCCTTGTACTTTTGTCCAGTCGCTCCTCAGACTCTCGCCGAGACCTCGGGCGTAGAGATCGAACCCTTGATGCAGCAATACGAGGATTACAAGATTCGTAGGGCCGCCTTTGAAGGCTCGTTCCGCGAGCTGCTGGAGCAGAAAAATCCCGCCACCGCCTTGTCGGGCTTCATATTCAAGAAACTTGCCGAGTTCGTCGAACAGCAAGAGCAGACCTCCGGCTCCCGATTGCTCAAGCGCGTCCTGCAGGTCGTCGATCAGCCCGAGCAGATCGCTTTCTGGCAAGTTGCCGCATTCCCGCGCCGCGCGGATCCGTTCAAGAACTGCGGGTTTGCGGCCTAGTCGCCCCGCCCAATAGGAAACGGCGGCGTCATCCAACGCTGAAATGAGTCGTTTCGGGAGGGGCTCCTCGCTGCCCTGCAACACGACACGACACCAAGGGCGCTGATTTGCAAACCGCCGAGCAACGCGCCGACTCTCTTTTGCGAGAACCGTCTGCGCAGATTTCTTTACTTGGCCGGCACCGAGGAGTTCATGCAGGAACAAGGCGAACGACGACTTCCCTGCGCCGTAGGGCCCGACAACGCTCCAAGCGCGGGGCGCGTCTGAGTCGCCGAGCGTTTCAGCGATAGCGTCTAGGAGTTCGACGCCCCCAGGGCTTGGGAGGTATGCCTCTATGAGTGTCCTGGAGCCTCGATCACGTTCTACGTTCGTGGACCTTGTATACCGGGCGTTGACGCTGATTCGTTGGGCGAGGTTCACGCGGCCACCCGTCGATTGTGGCGGTCTCGAAAATGTTCCAATGGGGCGGTAGGACGGAGGCAATAGAGCTGATACACGCCAGCTGTGCGATCGAATCGAAAGTCCGACGGCGACAACTCACAAAGCTCCTCAATTTTGTGTGTGAGGCCCTCCTCGGTCATCCGGAACACTGCTCCAGGGGCGCAATGGTTCGTGCCGCTATACATGAGGTCTTGGATCGCGACATGTGGCGAGTTTAGCTGGCCGAAAGCTTCGGAGATCGCGAACGCGAAGACGGGTAGCGGGAGATCATACCGGGACTGGGGAGTGCAACTAAGGTGGTGAGCATCTACCCGGTGGAGTAGGTCTAGCAGCGACAAAGGAGAGTCAAGTGTGTCTTCCAGCGCGATTCGGGAGGACGAGGCCGTGCGCGTGTACATCCGCAACAGCATGGTCACGTCGCGCACGAGCGTTGTCGGGGACGTTCGCTTCACGGCTTCGCGGCGGACGTAGTTCGATAGCTCTGCTGACACTTCGTCCGAACTGAATGCGGGCTTGTGGAAGTGGTTGAAGAACCAGTAAATGGTGGTGGCGCCGGTGGGATTTGACGCCAAGAGCCAATGAATGAGCCAAATCGTCGCGTCATCTTCGAAGAACGGGTCGCCTTCCTCTCCGAAGGCAACTTGAGCAAGTTTGGTCTCTGCGTATCCCCTGCCTTCGGGTAAGGGACGAACTAGCTGAGCCGCTTGGAGCCAGTACCGCATGGAGGAAACCATGTTTTTCCCGACACCTAGGTCAACGGTAGCGTCTTCCCGAGAGAAGATGGCAGGATTTTGCTTCAAGGCGTTTAGGCCCTTGGCAATCCAGCCGAAACGGAGGTGAAACGTCTCGTGGCGGCCGAAGGTTACGTGGTCCGGTTGAAAACGCATGGTTTGCCTTGGGGGCACTTTGCTGTCCTCAAACGCGGGGAGGGTAGCGTCCGTGTGCTGGGCTTTGTGCGTCAAGGCAGGCTTTCCTCCACCGTGGGGCGGTCCGCCGTTGGCAGCCAGGACCTCGCAAGGTTGCTCGCGGGGCATCCTAACAGGATTGCGGGCATGGAGCGACACCAAAGACGCTCTGAGTGGCGAGAAAGCGTAGGTAGCACGCAGGGATGGCGGTACTGGTCGGCGGCTAGTTAGGGCAAGCGGTCGGCCGCGGGCCCCGAGCGACACTGATCGGAAATGGCGCTGCACTTCGGCGAACTGAGCGCAGCAGGACAACTTCGGCGCGGAAGCGGCCGAAGACCTCACCATTCTGTGCGTCCGCGTACGCTCAGAGAAGTAGATGTGGCCCCCTCGATATGCCGCTCCTCCGCCTGACCGGGCGCAACGTCATGATCGATGTGGACGTTCAGCGCGGGTCGGCTGCGGCGCTTTGCGTGTGGGGGCGTTGGGCCGTCGAGCCCAACAAAAAGTGTCCTAGACGGGTGGAGGCGGTGGTGGATGCGTTGGATCGGGATAAGCACACACAAGGCGATCTGACGCCGCTTCACGTTGGATTGGGACTGGTGGTACGCCGCTTAGCCAGTCAGGGTGACGATGATTGTCATCGCGGCAGCCGTGACCCACACAACGATCCCTTAGTGGTAGGCTTAGGACGCGACGACAGGCGTGTGTGGTTGTGGTACTGCGCCCGAATCCGGCGGCGCGGCCTACCCTAGCCCGGATGTTGCATGAGTTGTCGAGACTAAGAGAGTCGGGCGGGCTTTGTCACGCCGCTTGGCGTTCTCGGACGGGGCAGGCCCTTCGGATGCCACATTCCAAGCCACTTGGCGCGCTCCGGGCGCAGTTCCCCCAACCCCCATGCTTTATCGACGCGCCGGGGACAGCGCTCAGGGGGGATCAGGGCGGCTGCGCGGCGAGGGCGGCGGCGACGCGGCGGAACAGGGCCTGGTTGGGGTGCGAGCGGCTCATCAACAGGCGCACCCGGCGGGTGTTGGACAGGACCACGGCACCCACCTTGAGCAGAGTCAGCCGGATGGTGTTCGGCGACGCCTTGGCCAGCTCGGTCGCCTCCAGGGCCATGCGGCGCATCCCCTCGATGAGGGTGTATGCGAGGCCGCTGAGGAGCAGGCGGAGCTGGTTGGCGTCGAAGTCGCTCGACGAGGCCCGGTCGGCGAACAGGCCCAGCTGCTGGTCCTTGATGCGGTTCTCCATGTCGCCGCGCTCGCAGTACATGCCGTCGTAGAGCCCCTGCGGGCCGTCGGCCATGTCCAGGTTGGTGACCACGAAGCGGGTGTTGGGGCCCAGGCCGGTGTGCTCCGCCTTGACGACGACCCGCCGCCGGCGCGGCCAGGCGCCTGCGGCGTACTCGAAGTCGTCAAAGAGGCGCTGCTTGCCGCCGTTGAGGCGGTGCAGCGCGGCGGCCGCCTCCACGGCCGGGGCGGCGAGCCTCGCCAGGACGCTGTTGGACGGCAGCCCCACCACGTAGCCGACGCCCCGGGACTCGCACCAGCGCAGGATGCGCCGGCGGCAGAAGCCGGAGTCGGCCCGGAACACCACCTCCACCCCCGGCCACTCGGCGCGCAGCGCCTTGACCAGCAGGGCCAGCACGGCGCCCGCCCGCCACGCCGCGTCCCGGTCGCTCGGCTGCAGCGCCGCCACCAGCAGGTGCCGTCCCGCGAACACGTAAAGCGGCAGGTAGCAGTAGTTTCGGTAGTGGCCGTGCCAATGGCGGCCCGCCTGCATCCCGTGCAGAAGGATGTCGGTGGCGTCGAAGTCCAGCACCACGCGCTTCGGCGGGACCGGGTGGGCCTGCACGAACTGATCGAACAAAACCCCATGCAGCGCCGCCGCCTCCGAAGGCGACGACCGCCGCTCGAACCGGCACAGCGTTGACGGGCTGGCCAGCTCGCCGTCCCGCCCCGCCGCCGCCTGCAGCGCCGCGTCGCGCCGCAGCGCACCGTGGTCGTTGAGGTCCTCGTGCCCTAGGACCAGGGCGTGCAGGCGCTGCCGCACGATGGAAATGGTGGAATGCACCACGCTTTTGCGCCGCCGGTCGTCGCCCATCGCCCGGGCCGCCGCCTCCGTCAGCCCCAGGCGCCGGTCGGCCTCGGCCAGCAGCGGGGCGCCGCCGTTGGCGGTGACCTCCGCGCCCGTGAACTCGGCCTCGACGCGTCGCCTTCCGGAGGATGTGAAACGAATGACGTTGTGGTAACGTTTTGGCACGGCGGGTGTCCTCGTAAGATGGAACCTAACACCCTGATTATCAAGGGCATTCCGCCGTCCTTCAACTACGATCGTGCAATATCCGGGCTAGAGTGATTGTCCTGTGCGGCTCAGTTCAGGTTTGTTGAGATCGCTGGAGCGGACGGCAACCAACCTGTCGTCGATTTAGAGAAGGCGGACATTTGGTGCCTGAGGGTGCGGGCTTTGGTGGCATTTGCCCGAACGGGTCGAGGTCGCGGGGGAGTCGGTTCGCCGAAGGCAAATGGGACGCAGGTCGGCGGCAGAGTCGAGATTGCGACTTTGGGAGTATCCACATACTCATCGCGACAGACTTGATCAACCGGAGGAGTGTTGCCTTTCAGCGTGGCACACGCTGCATCGATGACGGAAAAGGGCGTATGCTCACACTTGGTTTGATTTTCATGGAGACAGTAACTTGGCGACAGGCGAGATTGAGCTGATCTACTGTAGGAGGTGTTCTCGTAAGACGAATCACTCTGTGTTGTGCAAGGCGAGGGAAGAGGCTGACCCGGACGATGGGATTTGGAGCAGGACGCACTATCTCGCACAGTGCGCGGGATGCGAAACGTACTGCTATGCTACGGCAACTGAGACCGAGGATACCTACGATCACGGGCTGGATCGGATGGTGCCGGAGTGGGACGTGTATCCAACTCCTGAAGGCGAACAGAAGCCGCTCGACAACTACTTTCTCTTCCCGATTAGGGTGAGGGCCATCTATCTTGAGGTGGTCAAGTCGATCAACAGTGACCTGCTATTGCTGGCTGCAATAGGACTAAGGGCGTTGATCGAGGCGATTTGCAAGCAACAGGGAGTTAGTGCGAGAAACCTGAAAGTGCTGATCGATGGTCTAACAGATCGCGGGGTGTTGTCGACAAAGCAGTCAAAGGTCCTGCATAGGCTGCGGTTCATGGGGAATAAGGTTGCCCACGAAATCTCGCGACCTCGCCGCGACGAAGTTCTCGCCGCTCTCGTGGTAGCGGAGTCAATGCTGCGGGTCATCTACATCGTGCCGCACCTCTCCAAAGGAATCAGGACTGGTGGGCGGAAAACTGACAAAGGTCGAGATACCGCGGTTAAAAGCAAGTGCGCGAAGCGGTGTGGGCAGCCATCTCAACCTAACGAACAGCAACAGCCATGACGGAGGCATTGGTGCCATTGGTCGTAGCGCTCATCACGTTGTTGGGCGTCGGCTTCACGGCCATCGTTACGTGGTCGATTTCCCAACGGCGAATCGCAGCGGATCACATTACAGCGGAGCGGGCGAAATGGCGTGAGAGGATCCGAGCGCAGGCACTGCTGGTGCATGACGCGATTCTCTTCGACGACGCAACTGCTTTGTTACGTCTAAAAGGCGAGTTTCGCGCGCTCCTAAACCCATTCGATCCTGAAGACCGAAAGATCCTGAATGGCATGAAGCTTGTTAAGCCACCAAAGGAGAGAGAGGAAGAGGCCGATAGGTTCGCGAGACAGATCAGCCTTTTGTTGAAGCATGACTGGGACCGGGCGAAGCTTGAAGCGGGTTTCTTCTTGGGGCGGTGGATTCTAACCGTGAAGCGGTGGGATTTGGGCTGGGCGTGCGGAAGGCGAGGGAAGCGTCGGGAGCTCGGCGGCCTGCGGTGGTATGAGAAGTACAAAATCAGACCAGTGATAACATCGGTTCTGATAGTGCTCTTGGGCTTTAGTTTACTAACTCTGCTGGTCGGCGGAGGCAAAGCCACCGGGGGTCTGGCGCGCGAGCCCGATGTGACGCCGGAAGAAGTCGGGCTGTCGAGCGAGCGCCTGGCTCGATTTGCCGACTACGCAAGAGCAATGGTCCATGCCGGGAAGATTCCGGGAGCGACCATTGCCGTTTCCCGTTTCGGCAAGCTCGCCTACTTCGAAACCATCGGCTGGGCCGACATCGAGGAACGCAAGCCGACCCGGATGGATACGCTCTATCGTCTGCATTCCATGACCAAGCCCCTGTTTTCCGTCGCGACCCTGACGCTGGTCGAGGAAGGGCGGCTCAGCCTTCAGGATCCTATCTCCAAGTACGTTCCTGAATTCGCCGACGTGAAGGTCCTGGTTGGCGGCACCGCGGATGCGCCCGAACTTGCAGACCCCCCATCGGCGCCCAAGCTCGGTCGACTGCTTTCGCAGACGGCGGGAATCGCCACCGGGGGCGACCTGTTCGCCGAAAGGACCATTGCTGAAATCTACTCGAGGGCCTCGATCCACGAAGGCAATCCAACCGCCGAAGAGGTCGCCCAGCGAATCGCGCGGCTGCCCCTCGCGGGACATCCTGGGGAGGTCTTCGTTTACGGCCTCTCGTTCGACGTGCTCGCGCGGGTGCTGGAGGTCGCTTCCGGCCAGCCGCTCGATGACTTCATTGCGGAGCGGGTGCTGGACCCGCTTGGCATGGAGGACACCTTCTTCGCCGTTCCCGAAGACAAGCTGCATCGTTTCTCGAATTCCTACGACATCACGGGTCCGGGTTCGCTGCAAGCCGTGACCCGCGCCGACCACATGGCGCGTTGGCAGCCCGGCAGGCGGTTTCTTTCCCCGAACGGCGGCTTGGTTTCCACGGTTTCCGACTACCTGCGCTTCGCCCAGATGATGCTGGGTGGCGGCGAGCTGGACGGGGCGCGCATCGTCTCGCGCAAGACCATCGATCTCATCACCGCCACCGTCGTGGGGAACGCTGAGTTGGGGCTTATTCGGGCTGCGTTGCCCGGATACGGCTACTCGCTGGGATTTGGCGTGCTGGAGAATGTTGCCGAATCAGGGAAGCCGGGCTCGCTGGGCCAGTACGAATGGGCTGGGTGGGGCGACACCTACTTTTTCGTGGACCCCAAGGAGCAGCTCATTGGATTGTTCTTCACCCAAGTCTATCCCGGAGGAACCTACGGCCTGCGCGAGTCGCTTACCAGCTTCACCTACCAGGCGTTGATCGACTGAGCGGGAAGCGGGATGTCGCACTCGGGAGAAGCCTTAGCTTGCCCCAGTGCGCTAAGCCGCCAATGCCCAAGGAACAACAGGCCAGCCCATGGGTTGTCTCCATTTGTTTCGTGCGAATGTCCCTAGAAGCCAAGAGGTTTCCCCATGGAAGCTGACTTTGTAGTCGTGGGCGCCGGTTCGGCGGGTTGTGCGCTGGCCCATCGGCTGTCCGAGGACGGGTGCAGCAGCGTCATCTTGATAGAGCGCGGCGGCCGCGGTCGCAGCCCCCTGATCCAGATGCCGGGGGCACTCTCCTATCCGATGAACATGAAGCGCTATGACTGGGGGCTGCGCACCGATCCGGAGCCCGCCCTCGGCGGCCGACGGCTGGCCGTTCCACGCGGAAGGGTGGTGGGCGGCTCTTCGTCGATCAATGGCATGGTCTATGTGCGCGGTCACGCCAGGGATTTCGATCACTGGGCGGCAAGCGGCGCGCAGGGCTGGGCCTATGCCGACGTGCTGCCTTACTTTCAGCGCTTGGAAGACTGGCACGACGGCGGGCACGGCGGCGATGCGCCTTGGCGTGGCTCCGGTGGCCCGGTGCGGGTCACGCGGGCGCGGCGTCTGCATCCATTGGCGGCGGCGTTCATAGAAGCCGGTCAAGAGGCAGGCTACCCGCGGACGCTGGATTGCAACGGCCGCCAACAGGAGGGCTTCGGCCCATTCGACCGTACCATCTGGAAGGGGCGGCGCTGGTCAGCGGCGCAGGCCTACCTGCGCCCCGCATTGGCCCGGCCCAACCTGCAGTTGGTTCGGGGCCTCGCCCGATCAGTGCGGATCGCCGATGGCCGGGCTGAAGGCGTCGAACTTCGGCAGGGGCGCATCACCTTGGTCCGCGCGCGCCGGGAAGTGATTCTCGCCGCCTCGGCCATCCACTCGCCCAAACTGCTCCTGCTGTCCGGCATCGGGCCGGCGGACGAGCTGGCCAAGCTGAGGATTCCGGTGGCCGCCGACCGGCCCGGCGTCGGTGGGAACCTGCAGGACCACTTGGAAGTCACCGTGCAGGTGGCTTGCCGGCAACCCATAACCCTGCACCGCCACTGGAGCCTGTTCGGCAAGGCGTGGGCGGGCGCCCAATGGCTTTGCGGACGAACCGGCCCCGGCGCCTCCAATCACTTCGATGCCGGCGCCTTCATCCGCTCCGAGGCAGGTGTGGAGTACCCGGACATTCAGCTTCACTTCCTGCCCATTGCCGTGCGCTACGATGGCCGAACGGCTGCCGAAGGTCACGGTTTCCAAGTTCATGTCGGGCCGATGCGCTCACCCTCCCGGGGCACGGTTGCCTTGGGTTCCGCCGACCCTGAATCGCCTCCAGTCATTCGATTCAACTACATGAGCCAAGCGCAGGACTGGGTGGAATTCCGCCGCTGCATCCGGCTGGCTCGGGAAATACTCTCGCAAAAGGCATTGCGGCCCTATGCGAACGGCGAAATCCAGCCCGGCGAAGCCGTCCGCAGCGATGCACAGATCGATGCCTTCATCGCCGCCAACGCCGAGAGTGCTTACCATCCCTGTGGCACCTGCCGCATGGGCGCTCATGATGATCCGATGGCCGTGGTGGACCCCGACTGCCGCGTCATTGGTGTCGATGGCCTGCGCGTTGCCGACAGTTCGATCTTTCCGCGCATCACCAACGGCAACCTGAACGCGCCATCCATGATGGTGGGGGAGAAGGCGGCGGACCACGTCCTCGAACGGATGCTGCCGCCGTCGCCCGTTGTCGTTGAATCGGCGCACAGCAATCGGATGGAAACGGATGGACAATTGGATGTCATCCGGGCATGCTTATCGGATGGAAATGGATGAATCAATGGATGGGCGGTTTCTCGCGTCAACGCCCGTCGTTACCAATGAAATGCTTCAGATCGTCGCCGAGGTCGACGAGTTCAAGGGCGCTTGGCAGGCGATCAGCCGTGTCGCACCTGATCGCCTGAACCGGCTTAGGCGCGTGGCGACCATCGAGAGCATCGGTTCCTCCACCCGGATCGAAGGCGCCAAGCTTACGGACCGGGAAGTCGAAAGCTTGCTTGCGAACATCGACTTGGGCTCGTTCGCCTCCCGGGACGAACAGGAGGTCGCTGGCTACGCAGACGCGATGGAGACCGTGTTCGACAACTGGCAGGCCATCGACCTTAGCGAAAACCATGTGAAGCAACTGCATCAAGAACTACTGAGACATACAGACAAGGACGCCCGTCATCGCGGGCAGTACAAGACGCTCACCAACCATGTCGAAGCGTTCGACGCCGAAGGGCGCAGCCTTGGTGTGGTGTTCCAGACTGCCACACCCTTCGAAACGCCTCGCCGGATGGCGGACCTGATCGGGTGGGCGCAGGCCAACCTCGACCAAGGGACGCTCCATCCCCTCTTGGTCGTTGGTGTTTTCGTGGCAGTCTTTCTCGCGATACACCCGTTTCAGGATGGCAACGGACGCTTGTCCCGCATCCTCACCACCCTGCTGCTGCTGCGGGCGGGATACTTGTACATGCCGTACAGCTCCCTTGAAAGCGTCGTTGAGCAGACTAGGGACGCCTACTACCTCGCACTGCGCAGAACGCAGGGCTCCCTCGGAACCGATGCGCCCGACTGGCAACCTTGGCTCCGCTACTTCCTCAACGCTATGAAACGACAGAAGGACAGGCTACAGCAACGAATCGACCGCGAGCGACTCCTATTCGGCAGCCTCCCGGAACTCTCCGCTCAAATACTGGAATTCGCCCGTGACCGAGGCCGCGTGAGCGTTGCCGACGCGGTACTGGTCACAGGGGCCAGCCGAAACACTCTCAAGGGGCACTTCCGGTCCTTGGTCGAAGCAGGCCATCTCAATCGGCACGGAGCTGGGCGCGGCACTTGGTATTCGCCTACATGAGGTCGAAGCCCGCCAACAAAAGCCAGTTGTGTGGCTGAGCTTTCCAAACCTGTGGCTAAACGTTGGAGTCCGGCATGGCGGCCTTCCGCCGGGCGATGTAATCGAGCAGCGCCTCGTTCAGCGCCGAGTCGATGGGCGGCGCTTCGTACTCCTCGAGCATTCGCCTCCAGACTTGATTGGCGCGTTGGCTGGCGTCGAGGCGTCCTTCCTCGCGCCACTGCTCGAAGCTGTTGTTGTCGTTGATGCTCGACTGGTAGAAGGCGGTGGCGAAGTTGGCCTGGGTGTGGGCGCAGCCCAGAAAGTGGCTGCCGGGGCCGACTTCGCGGATGGCGTCCAGGGCTTGGCCGTTTTCCGATAGATCCACGCCTTCGCAGAAGGTTTGCATCATGCCGAGCTGGTCGAGGTCCATGGCGAACTTCTCGTAGCTCATCACCAGCCCGCCCTCCAGCCAGCCCGCCGCATGCAGGACGAAGTTGGCGCCGGCCAGCAAGGTGGGCTGCAGGGTGTTGGCGCTCTCGAAAGCGGCCTGGGCATCGGCGATCTTGGATGCCGAGAGGGCGCCGCCGCTGCGATAGGGCAGCCCGAGGCGCCGGGCCAGCTGACCGGCGCCGTAGACCACCAAGGCCGCTTCCGGGGAGCCGAAGGTGGGCGCCCCGGACTGCATGGAGATGGAGCTTGAGAAGGTGCCGAACACGCAGGGCGCGCCGGGAGCGATCAATTGCAGCAGGCATACCCCGGCCAGCACCTCGGCGAGAATCTGCGCCAGCGTGCCCGCCGCGGTGACCGGCGACATGGCTCCGGAGAGGATGAACGGCGAGACGATGCAGGCTTGGTTGTTGTGCGCATAGACCTTGGCGGCGCCGAGCATGGTGGCGTCGAAGGTCATGGGCGAATTGGCGTTGATAAGCGAAGTGACCACGGTTTTTTTGCGCAGGAAGTCCTCGCCAAACAGGATTTTCGCCATCGCCACCGTGTCCTGTGCCCGTTCCGGGTGGGTGACCGAGCCCATGAACGCCTTGTCGCTGTAGCGCAAGTGGGCGTAGATCATGTCCAGATGGCGCTTGTTGACGGGAACGTCCACCGGCTCGCAGACCGTGCCTCCGGAATGGTGCATGTAGGGCGACAGGTAGGAGAGCTTCACGAAGTTCCGGAAATCCTCCAAGGTGGCGTAGCGCCGCCCGCCCTCAAGGTCGCGCACAAACGGCGGCCCGTAGCCCGGCGCAAAGACCGTGTGCGGGCCGCCAATGCGGACGCTGCGGCTGGGGTTGCGGGCGTGCTGGATGAATTCCCGGGGCGCATGGGCTTGGATGACGGATCGGCACAGGCCGCGCGGAAAGCGCACCCGTTCGTGCTCCACCTCAGCGCCCGCTTCCTTTAGGACCGCAAGCGCTTCGGGATCGTCCCGAAACTCGATGCCGACCTCCTCAAGCAACCGGTCGGCATTGCGCTCGATGAGCTCCAAACCCTCCTCGTCGAGCACCTCCAAGGGCTTGATGCGGCGGGTGATGTAGGCGGCAGCCTCCACCTGCGTCTCCTGGCGAGCCTTGATGCGCGCCGCCCGCCCGCCGCTGCGCCTGCCACCTGCCCGTTGACCACTCACTGCAATGTTCTCCGCCGTTATGAATGCGGAAGTATGGGGGGCCACCCGGCGCCTTTGTAGGACGGTTGCGACCTTGGGCTGCCTGCTTGCGTCACCCAAAAACAAGGGCTTAGCCTGAGTCGTGTTTGCGTAAACTCGTGTCGCCTTGAAAGGGGCTTGCGCACTAGGTCAGGCATAGGCTTGCGCCCGCTTAGCGATGGACTTCTCAACGGAGTTTGCGCATGTCCGACGGCGATGACCTCGACTTGACCGCGCTCGACGATGTGGCACTCGTGCAGCAAAGGCGCGAGGGCGAGCCGCTGGGCATCATCGCCTGCGGGGCAATCGCCCGGGAATTGGTTCAGCTCGGCCGCATCAACCGTTGGACCCATTTCAAGCTGTATTGCCTGCCTGCCGATTTGCACAATCGTCCGGCGGAAATTCCAGAGGCGGTGGCGGCGAAGATCGCAGCGGTCAAGCGCCGCCATGACCGGGTGCTGGTCGGTTACGGCGACTGCGGCACCGGCGGGTCGCTCGACGCGGTGCTCGATGCGGCTGGGGTCGAGCGCCTGCCGGGCGCCCACTGCTATGAATTCCTGGCTGGCGCACCGCAGTTCAACGCGCTCATGGACGAGGAGCCCGGCAGCTTTTTCCTGACCGATTTCCTGGTCCGCCACTTCGACCGCTTGATTGTCCGAGGGCTGGGTCTCGACCGTTTCCCTCAATTGCTTGGCGACTACTTCGGCAACTATCGGCGGGTGGTGCATCTCGCCCAAAGCGGGGAGGCCGGGCTGCGCGAAGCCGCCGCCCGGCACGCCACGGCCTTGAACCTTGCCTTCGAGTACCGTCACACCGGCTTCGCGCCACTTCGCCAAGCGCTGGAAACGCGCAACGCCTTTGCAACCTTGGCTTGGCGAGCGGCCTGAGCGTCATTATGCGGGCGGTGCGCTATTGGTCGGTATCCCACGCCGGCGCCATGCAGCGGGTCTATCACCAGGAGTTGGCATGACCGATACGCTGTTGAGTTCCGCCAGCCGCGAAGTGGCGCTCGGCTTTGAGCGCCCCTTCGTCGTCATCGGTGAGCGCATCAACCCCACGGGCCGCAAGCTGTTGGCGGCGGAAATGAAGGCCGGGAATTTCGCCCGGGTGGAAACCGATGCCGCTGCCCAAGTGGCCGCTGGCGCGCACATGCTGGACGTCAATGCGGGCATCCCCCTAGCCGATGAGCCCGGCATCCTCGCCGAGGCCATCCGCCGCGTACAGGCCGTCACCGACGTGCCCCTGTCCATTGACTCCTCGGTGGTGGAGGCCCTGGAGGCCGGGCTTGCCGTCTATCAGGGCAAACCGTTGCTCAATTCCGTCACCGGCGAAGAGGAGGTTTTGGAGCGGGTGCTGCCGCTCGTCAAGCGGCACGCCTGCGCCGTGGTGGCCATATCCAACGACGAGACCGGCATTTCCGAGGACATCGACGTGCGCTTCGCGGTGGCGAAGAAGATCGTCGAGCGGGCGGCGGATTACGGCATCCCAGCCACCGACGTGGTGGTCGATCCGCTGGTCATGCCGGTGGGGGCGATCAACAACGCGGGACGCCAGGCGATGAAGCTGATTGGGCGCCTGCGCCGGGAACTGAAGGTCAATACCACCTGCGGGGCATCGAACATCAGCTTCGGCCTGCCCAACCGCAACGGCTTGAACGCTGCCTTCCTGACCATGGCGGCCGGGGCGGGAATGACCTCCGCCATCACCAACCCGTTGCACGCCGAGGTGATGGCCGCCGTGCGGGGTGCCGACGTCATGCTCGGTCACGACCCGGACTGCCGCCGCTGGATGGAGGCCTACCGTGAACAGGCACCGGTCGTTGTGGGCCGCGAGCGCCGCCGGGGAAGCCGCCGCCGGGCCCGCGCATGAACGAAGCGCGCGATGCGCTCGTGCTGTTCATGCCCTCCGGCCGGCGGGGGCGCTTTCCCTTGGGCACCGCGCTGCTCCAAGCCGCGCGGCAACTCGGCGTGGACATCGACTCGGTCTGCGGCGGGCGTGGCATCTGCGGGCGCTGCCAGATCGAACTGGCCGAGGGCCAGTTCGCTAAGCACGGCATCACCTCGACGGCTGCGCACATCACGCCCCTGAGCGAACCCGAACGGCGCTTTGCGGATCGGCGCGGCTTGGCCGACGGACGGCGGCTCAGTTGTCACGTCAAGCTCCAGGGCGACGTGGTGATCGACGTGCCGCCGGACAGCCAGGTCCATCGCCAAGTGGTGCGCAAGGGCGCCCAGGCCTGCGACATACAGATCGATCCCGTGGTGCGGCTCTGCTATGTGGAGGTCGCGCCGCCGCAGTTGGATCGCCCCGCCGGAGATCAAGAGCGGCTGCTCGCCGCCTTGGCCGACCAGTGGGCGTTGCAAAACCTCTCCTGCGATCTCCGCCTGCTGTCCGGCCTGCAGGCGTTGCTCCGTGACGGCCAATGGCGGGTCACGGCGGCGGTGCTGGCTGAACGACGGGTTGTGGCGCTGTGGCCAGGCTTCCAGGAGCGCCTCTACGGGGTGGCGTTGGACATCGGCTCAACCACCTTGTCGGCCCACTTGTGCGATCTCGCCACCGGGGAAGTGCTGGCGGAGGCCGGGCGCATGAATCCGCAGATTCGCTTCGGCGAGGACCTGATGAGCCGGGTGTCCTGGGTGATGATGCATCCCGGCGGCGAAGCGGAGTTGACCGCCGCGGTGCGCGAGGCCGTGAATGGCCTGATTGCCGATCTCATCGCTGAAGCCGGCGTCAGCGCCGATGCGGTGCTGGCCCTGACCGTGGCCGCCAACCCTGTCATGCACCATCTCTTCTTCGGCTTGAGCCCGGTGGAACTTGGCGGCGCCCCTTTCGCGTTGGCGGTGGACGGCGCCTTGCGGGCCTCGGCGGCGGACCTGGGGCTAGCGATCAATCCGGGCGCTACGGTGTACGCCTTGCCCTGCATCGCCGGCCATGTGGGCGCCGATGCGGCCGGCGTGCTGCTGGCCGAAGCCCCGCACCAGCGTTCGGAAGTCAATCTCATCGTCGATGTGGGCACCAACGCGGAGATCCTGCTCGGCAACCGCGAGCGCCTGCTCGCCGCGTCCAGCCCTACCGGCCCGGCTTTCGAAGGCGCCCAGATCAGCAGCGGCCAGCGGGCCGCGCCGGGCGCCATCGAGCGGGTGCGCACCGACCGCGAGACCCTCGAACCGCGCTTCAAGGTGATCGGCTGCGCGCTCTGGTCCGATGAGCCGGGCTTTGAGGAAGCCGTTGCGGGCACGGGTGTCACCGGCATCTGCGGCTCCGGCATCATCGAAGCCTTGGCGGAGCTCTACCTTTCCGGCGTGATCGATCCGGATGGGGTCATCGACGCCGCCTTGGTCGCCCGCACGCCGCGCATCCGGCAGCAGGGCCGCACCTGCGCCTATCTGCTGCGGGAAGGCGGCGGCGATGCCCCGGACATCGAAATCACGCAGAATGACGTGCGCGCCGTGCAGCTCGCCAAGGCGGCCCTCTACGCCGGCGTCAAGCTGCTGATGGCGCGATTCGGCGCCCAGAGCGTCGATCGCATCCGCCTAGCCGGCGCCTTCGGCAGCTTCATCGACGTGAAGTACGCGATGGTCCTTGGCCTCATCCCCGACTGCGCTCTCGACCAGGTCTCCGCCGCTGGCAACGCCGCTGGCACCGGCGCCCGCATCGCCCTGTTGAACGCCGCTTCGCGCACCGAGATCGAAGCCTTGGTCAAGGGCATCGAGAAAATCGAAACAGCCACCGCAACGGACTTCCAGGACCAATTCGTCAACGCCATGGCCATCCCCCACAAAACCGACGCCTTCCCGAACCTCAGCCAAACCATCGCCCTGCCGCCACCCAAGAAGAGCCAAGCCACCGCCGCCAAGCGCCGCCGCCGGAGCTAGAGCAGCGCGCTCCCACTGCATTGCCCTGATTCAAGACGGGGCAGGACGCCCTCCAAGACATGGCCCCGAATGAAGCCCGGAGCGAGGGCGTCCCGCCCTCGAAATGTTGGTAACGGGGAGTGACCCCTAGCCCGCGATAGCCTCGCGGTGTTCAAGCTTCCACCTTTTAGTAGCAAAAATAAATGGCTATAGTCTATATACCTCTATATATTGTAACTTATGAAACGAAAAGCCTATCCACCTTCCATTCAGCGAACGGTGCGCAACCTTGGGCGCGACATCCGCATTGCCCGCAAGAAGCGGCGTCTGCCGGTGGCGGAATTTGCCGCGCGCATGGGCGTTTCCCAAGGCACCTTGGTGCGCCTGGAGCGTGGTGAACCCGGCGTGTCGATCGGGGTTTTGGCCATGGCATTGTTGGCTCTCGGGGAATCGGGCCGGCTTGAGGAGATTCTGGACGTGTCCCGCGACGACACCGGCTTGATGCTGGATGTGGCCAGCCTTCCGCAGCGCATCAGGGCGCGGGGGCGGAGCCCTCAGCTTGCCCAAACAAGGCGCGTGGCCCAAGTCGAAGGAACAACGGGGCCGAGATGACCGCGTCTCCGCCTGTTGCATGAAGAGATGAGCAAGTCCACCCATCGCGTCGGCGTTGCCTTGGGCGAGGCGCTCACGCCGGTTGGGGAACTCCTGTTCGAAACGGATGGCAAGCGCCAAACTAGCTTGTTCCGCTACGCTCCGGAGTGGCTCGACCGTGCGGACAGCTTCCCCTTGGCGCCGAATCTGCCGTTGGCCGAAATGCGCTTCCATCAATCCGGTTCTCGTTTGAACCAGCGTTCCGCACTGCCGGGGCCCGTGTCGGACGGAGCACCGGATGCCTGGGGACGCGGCCTCATTCGCAAGGTGCGGCCGGGCAGGCTCACGGAACTCGACTATCTGCTGGCGGTGGGCGATGCTTCCCGGCAGGGCGCATTGCGCTATCTGGACGAAGAGGGCCAGCCTCTCGCTCGCACCTACCCGCCAGTGCCACGTCTAAACGAACTCGACGATCTGCGCCGAATGGTTGTCGCCGCAGAGGGAGTTGAGCTTGATTCCGGCCTGCGGGACCGTTTGCTGGGCAGTGCAGGTTCCCTGGGTGGGGCTCGGCCCAAGGCAAGCATCCGCGAAGGGCAGGGCGCGTTGGCCGTCGCGAAGTTCACCACGGCGCAGGACGCCATGCCAATCGAACGCATGGAAGTGGCCACTTTGGCGTTGGCCCGAGACGCTGGCTTGTCAGCCGCTTCCGCAAGGCTCGAACTAGCGCGCACCGCTCGGCCCGTGGCCGTCATCCAACGCTTCGACCGCACCGCTTCCGGGGAGCGAATTCACTACCTGTCGGCGCAATCGTTCATCGGGGTGACCAGTGGTGAAGATGCTTACTACACCGATATTGCCGACATGCTGCGGGCTCATGCCGTGGACGTAAAGGCGGAATTGGGGGAACTCTACCGCCGCATCCTGTTCACCATCCTGGTTTCCAACAATGACGATCACCTCAAGAATCACGGCCTGCTGCACGGGGGCGGCGGACGTTGGTCGTTGTCGCCCGCCTTTGACATCAACCCCCAGCCGCATCGGCACCGCCACCTGGAAACGGGCATCAGCGAATTGAGCGGCAACGTAGCGTCCATAGAGGCAGCGCTGGAAGCCGCGCCGTTCTTCGAAGTGGGAGCCGACGACGCAGCATCCACTTTGGCCCGCATGATCGGGATGATTGCCGAGCGTTGGCGTGGCCATTGCCGGGCCGCAGGCATGACGGGCGCTGAGATCAAGCGATACGAAAGCGCGTTCGACCATGAGGAAACCCGTGTGGCGCGGCGCTTGGTGCGGGAGTTCGGAGTTTGAGTGTCAGGACACTGCGGTGGACGACGTTGTCGGCGAAGCAGTGATGAAACCCGATAGCTAGAGATCCGAGCAGTGCTTTGGCGAGTCGGCGACGCCCTGAGTTGGGAGCGCCAAGAGGTTAGTGGAGCACGATTTGGGGCATGTTTCTCCTTGTTCCGATTACCCCCTGTAAGGCGACTTACAAGAGCCTCACTTCGGATTCGCTGTTTCTTGAAACTCCATTGTCGCCTGAACTGGAGTCCCCGCATCGACAGAGCTGGCGGAATTAGCTAGCCGATCGGAAGAGGTTTCAACTGATCCAATCGTGGATGAAGAGCTCTTAGATGAAGCTGAGCTTGAACAAGCGGCGGAGCGATACCTGATCGGTCGGGACTGTGGAAGCCTCTCAATCACGCCCGCGTCGAGCAGGTGCTTCAGGCAACTACCCACTTGGCGTGCCGGCAGATTCAGCTCTTCGGCGGCTTCAGCCACTGCTTTGTTTGCACTCGAACTTTCGAATAGCTTTTCGAGCTTCAATTCCATGTAGCGTTTCAGCCATGTGCTGGCTTGGCGCCTCGGAATCTGCAGCACCTCGGCGATACGGGTATCGGTTCGAGGTCCGTCCATTTGGTCGAGTAACTCTGCGAACTTTGCGAACAACTCATCAGCGGGCGATGGGCATGCGGGAACTTGGGGCTCACTCGTTGCTGCGACCTTGGCCGATTGAACGCGTTCGAGCGGCCCCGGCTCGCCGCGGAAATCCAACGAATTCGACTTAGGCCCTGGTGCTGCAGACGCAACAGTGGTGGGCAAACTGAGGCTCTCCTCCAACTCCCGCGCCGTCTTCGGATTGGGCCACGGCCTCGCGCCTAGCCGCTTTAACTCGGTAAGGCCTTTGCTCGTGTGGTCATCCATGCGCACGTACACCGGAACGAACTTGAGCTTCTCTAGCTGTTCCGTGGCACCTGCCCAAGTACCGCCTCGTTTGTAATCCGAGTTAACCACCAGTGCGGCGTCCGCTAACGCGTAGATCAGCTTGTTGCGCTGCATGGCGTGTCCAACGTTGAAGCGAGCGGCAGGATCATGTGCGCTTATCAAGGCCAATCGTCCATCCATCAACGGCTCCCGATTCTCCCTGCGCACCGACGCCGCTTCCAGACCGTTGGCTAAGATGCCAACAACACCTCCGCCTGCGTCCAACGCCCCGCGCATGGCAGCTTGATCGATCCCTCTGGCACCACCGGATACCACTGAGCGTCGCGCCTCGGCAGTCAGTCTTCCTACATTTTCGGTGTACTGGATCAGTTGTTCACTAACGTTCCGGGAACCGATGATCGCGATGCCACCTGCGTTCAGGGTTGAGGCGTCACCGCAACCGTAGAGAATCGGCGGCGCACCATCCCCCAGACACTGCTTCAATCGTTGGGGATAGCCTGAATCGGCGCGGCTCACCACCCAGATTGCCCGCGACCGCCATCGTTCCAATGCCTGACTGAGGAGAAACCCCCGACCCAGAAGCTGCTCAAGTCGCCGGGGTTCGATACCAAAGGCGCATTCCGCTAAAAAAGCGCCAGCGCCGGAATTCAGCAGGTCGGCTGGCTCCCGTTCCAGATCCCGGAGCCGGCGCGCGAGCCGACGATACTCGCCCTGAGTCAGAGGCTTGCTGGATCCTTTGCGCCGTCCGTCAATCAACGGAGCGGTCAACAGCAAGATCGCCTGGGTGTTGGATGAGATATCGCTGAACACTAGTTGCGGCTCGTTTGGGCCAGTGCGAGCGGCCATACCTCACCGCTTCCGTGCGAACGTAGCAACCAAGCGGCGACCGTCAACGTCCAGCGCGAATCCACTATGTCGTCCACTAGCAAGACAGGTCCCACTGGCAGTGACTCTGACGAGACGGCTAGGGCGCCGTCCGCATTGCGGGCCTGTTGCGTGCTGTTCGCCATCGACTTTTGCTCAGCCCGATCTTCGGCCTTCTCCAGCACTTGATGAAATGGCAGGCCCAGTCGCGTCGCCAAGCGTTCTGTGAACTCCGGCACCAGATTTGGGTGACGTAGAGAAGGGATGCATGTCGCCCACTCGGGTGCCGGTTGTGGATCCCATCGCTCCATCAGCTTCAGGCAGGCTTCGACCAAATTGTCGGCAAATCGATCATCATCATACTTGCCATCTCGAACAAGCTCACCCCAGCCAGCGTCGCGCCAGATGCAGAGCGCCCTACCGACCTCAGCCCGGTACTCTAACGGAATGTGTCCTTTCACTTCGTATTGCGGCATGCCGCCAAGGGGCCATTTTTTGCGCGGTTCAATAGGCAAGTTGGTACGACGGAGGAATGTTACCGCGTCGCGCACTAGGTCTTTCGAGGTGCCAGTAGGCAGGGGCGGCAGCTCCGGCGGAGTGACGTGCTCAAGCTCACCATCCAGCGCCTGAATCAAAAATGCCATATGTCCTTCTTCCAGTTCCACGTACTCCTGCATTTGGCGTTGCTCCTCACGCCGAAGGCGGGTTAGGCGTTCCGCTCGCGCCCAGAATTCACTGCTCAATGCAGCGGCAGTCAGTTGCCACTTACTACCCTCCTTAACCACAGGGGCTGGGGACTCCAGAGAGAGTAGCTGAATCGTCTTTTCGATGCGGCCTTGGCCAACATTGACCTCCCCAAGCAGCGCTGGAATCGAAAGGCCATTTGGATGCGTCTCAAGTGCTTCGATTACTGTGTGAACTTCATCCGGCGTCGGAAACGCACTGTCAATGAAATAGTCCGCAATTTCAGTCTCCTCCTGGCCGCTCAAAAGTACTCCATAAGCGGCGGACATCGCACGTCCGGCGCGGCCCACTTGCTGGTAGTAGTGCACCACCGACGGTGGGCTTTGGTAATGAATCACGAATGCGAGGTCCGGCTTGTCGAATCCCATTCCGAGTGCTGTGGTTGCCACCAACGCCTTGATCTGGTTGTCAAGCAATGCCTGCTCCAGTTCCTCGCGACGGTCGTTCTCTGTCTGCCCCGTGTAGGCTTCCACCTGGATTCCTTTGGTTTGGAGCCATTCTGCCACTTGGTTCGCATCCCGAATGGTGAGCGTATAGATAATCCCGTGACCGGGCAGCTTGGGCACTTGAGCGGCAAGCCACGCGAGCCTTTCCGACTGCCCGGGCATTTGCATTGTCTGAAGCATGAGCGAAGGTCGGTTGAGATCCCCCCGCGACACTTGCAAGTTCGGGCCGAGTACCTGACGGAGGTCGTCCGTCACGCGATTGTTCGCGGTTGCGGTCGTCGCCAGCACCCGGAGATTCGGAGGCAACGCCCCTACAACGCGCTCAATCAGTCGGTAGTGGGGTCGGAAGTCATGACCCCAGTCCGAGATGCAGTGGGCTTCGTCGATGACGAGGAAAGTGACCCGTTCAGCAATTTCCGCTAGTACACCGTCGCGAAAGTCCTGATTGCCGAACCTCTCCGGCGAGACTAGCAGAACATCCACTTCATCACGCCAGAGGCGCGCTTCCACCTCCGCCCAATGTTCCTTGTTATCCGACGTAATTCGGTCGGCAACGACTCCCATGCGCTCCGCGGCTGCAATCTGGTTCCGCATAAGCGCCAAGAGCGGCGAGATCAACAGGGTGGGTCCGGCTCCTGCCTCGCGCAACAGCTTGGTTGCGATGAAGTAAACGAAGCTCTTGCCCCATCCGGTCTTCTGTACGACGAGAATCCGTCCGCGCCCCTCCACGACGTGACGGACGGCAGCTTCCTGCCCAGGACGAAAGGAGATGCCGGAGACTCCGGTCCCAGACCTCAACAGCTCCAGCGCCCGCTGGCCATCATACTGCATGAACAACTCCTTTCGTTGAGCGCTTTCACCGCACATCGCCCAAGCACACTAGCATGGCCAATCACTGATTGACTAGGTGGCGCAGCGGGATAGCAGCCAGCCTGCCTTTCAATTCCTGAGGGCTGTTGTGAGGATGCAGGAATTCGGCCTTCGGATAGAGCTTGCCCTTTGGCGACTAGGACAAGATCCCGTAGCTCAAGTGCACGGGGTAGCTCGCCAGTTCGCGATTGGCACGCGGTGCTGCAAAGAACTCTCACGGCCTGAGTTGGGATGATTAGGCCGTGGTCCCAATCAACGGCTTAAGCCGCTTGGAATGATGGGGCCATGGTCAACTCGACGAACGCCCGTCGTGAAGGAAGATACATGACGGCGGCGAAGTGCATAGCAGCCGACCGAGACCGGCGGAATGATCTACAATCGGCGTTTCCGCAACTACCGACGAACTAGCCATGGTTGACAATCCGCCTACCGGCAACCAGCGAGTCATTCCCTATCTAGCTTACGCCGATGCCCCGGCAGCGGTGGAGTTTCTGTGCAACGCCTACGGCTTTGAAGAGGGTCTGCTGATGGAGATGGGCGAGGGTGTACTGGGCCACGCCGAGCTTCACCTTGGCGACAACGTCGTGTTTCTTGCCACGGCGTTCGAGGAAATGGGCCACGCGAGCCCGAAGGATCTCGGCAGCGTGCACGCCCAAGTGATGGTCTACGTTGACGATGTCGATGCGCACTATGAGCGCGCCAAGGGCGCTGGCGCCGAAATCACCGAGGCGATCGCCGATCAGTTCTACGGCGACCGCACCTATCGCACAGTGGACTTGGAAGGTCATCACTGGACCTTCTCGCAGCACATCCGCGATGTGTCACCCGAGGAGATGAAGGCGGCGGCCGCGGCAATGGCGCAGCAGTAGGCGCCGCGATCGAATCATCGACCGCCCTTCCGCCCAATTCGACCAAGAGCGGGATCCCGGAGCGAGGGCGTCCCGCCCTCGATTGCGAATCATGGGTCGCCGCTGAACGGCCCGAAGCCCAGGCTAAGGCAAAATCCGAGTTCGACGTTGGCGTTCCGCACATGACCTCAGCATCCGACCAAGACAGCCAGGCGCTTCACGGCGCGATCGTTCCCACCTTCTTCAAGTACTTGGGGCTCGACGTGCTCGGGCTCATCGCCATGACTTCGGCCATGCTGGTCGATGGGCTGTTCATCGGCAACTACGTCGGTGTCGAGGCGCTGGCCGCCGTCAATCTGATCATCCCGATCTCAACCCTGTTGTTCGGGGTCGGCATGATGCTCTCCATTGGCGGCTCGGTGCGGGCCGGCAAATACTTGGGGGAGGAGGACAAGCCAGCCGCTTCGGCCATCTTCAGCAAGACCCTGATGTTCATGGCGCTCTACGGGGCGGTCGCGATTTCGCTGGCGCTCACCTTCGAGGAGGCGCTCTTCACCGGGCTCGGCGCAAGCCGGGAGCTTTTCCCGGTCATGAGCGAGTACTACCGCATCATCATGCCGTTTCTGCTGGCGCAGCTCATCGTCCTCGCCCTGTACTACTTCATCCGCTTGGACGGCTATCCGAATCTGGTCGCCACCGCGCTGACCATCGGCGCCCTGGTCAACATCCTGCTTGACTACCTGTTCATTGGCCGGTTCGGCTGGGGGCTGACCGGAGCGGCCTTTGCCACTGGTATATCCCAGGCGCTGCCGCTGCCGGTGATGATGATCTATTGGCGCAAGCCCGGCCGCAGGCTGCGCTTCGGCTTTCGCCAACGCAACTGGAAGGAGGTGTTCCAAGCCGCCTACAACGGCGTTTCCGAATTCATCAACGAGGTCGCCGGGGGGATTGTCGTGCTGATCCTCAACTGGATGCTGCTGCAGCGAATAGGGGTGCATGGCGTCGCGGCGATGACCGTGGTCAACTACACCATGCTGCTGGGCTACATGATGTTCTTCGCCATCTCGGACACCATTCAGGTGATGATTTCGCAGAACTTCGGCGCCCGCAACGCGGTGCGCATGACCGCCTTCCTGAAGACGGCCGCCGGCACCATCGCCATGCTGAGCGCCATCTTCATCACGGTGCTGCTGACCGTCAGCGAGCCGATCATCCGATTGTTCGTTGATGAACAGGATAGCGCGGCCACGGTGGCCATGGCCACCGAGTTCGTCACCTACATCTGGCCCCTGTTCCTGTTCGCTGGCGTCAACATCCTGCTATCGGGCTACCTGACGGCGATCCACCGCCCGCTTCAATCCGGGACCGTGGCCCTCTGCCATAGCCTGATCCTGCCGGCGGCGTTTCTGGCTCTCGCCTACTGGTTGCTCGCCGACCAACGATTCGTGGTGGCCCTGCCGGCTGCCGAAGCGGCCACCTGCATACTCGCCGTGGCCCTGTTCCTGTGGCACTTGCCCGCCAAGGCCGTGCGTACGTGAGGCTTGGTCGATTACATTGAGCCCAAAGCCAGCGCTTCGACGACGATGTTTCGGTTGCGAACGCCGTTGCCCGTCGTTGGGTCTAAGAACCTGTCCGGCAAGCGGTCGTCGATGCCAAGAGGAGGGGCCACTGGTTGAATGAGGCCCGACTTGGACGGGGTTGACGATGCGGCGGCGCGCTTGGGAACAGGGGTCGATCAGGCCGGGACCACCTTCACGGCCGCCAGGTTGCGGTCCTCCCGGCTGAACGCCACGCCCACCAG
>JAPPIX010000146.1 GCA_028820495.1 Gammaproteobacteria bacterium | reverse complement strand
TATCAGGGGCATTCCGCCGTTCTTCAACTACGTTCGTGCAATATCCGGGCTAGCGGTGTGGCAAGAATGCGCGCCACATCGAGCGCCACATTCCCATTGCCCACGACCACAGCGCGCTTGCCAGATAGATCGAAGTCGAGGTCAGCAAAATCGGGATGCCCGTTGTACCAGGCTACAAACTCGCGCGCGGCCCAACTACCGGGTAAATTTTCGCCCGGTATTCCCATTTTGGAGTCAGAGTTGGCACCGACTGCATAGATCACCGCGTCATACCACTCAGACAATTCGGTATGGGTGATATCGCTACCGATTTCCACGTTCCCGAAAAAACGCACATTGGGGCGGCCCAAGAACAAGTTAAACAGGCGGTCGGCGACTAGTTTCTTTTCGGGGTGGTCGGGAGCAACACCGTGGCGGACCAATCCCCAGGGCACGGGCAAATGCTCATAGAGGTCAATCTCCACACTGAAGTCTTGCTGCTCAAGAAGATGTTCCAAGCCATACATTCCCGCTGGGCCTGCACCGACAATAGCAACTCGCAATGGATGGCTCATGATTGCACTTTCTACGCGCGAGATTGCATATCGCCAGAAGCTGACCGGCGGTGCTCGAAGAATTCGCGGTTAACGTCAGCGTAGTGCCGCCACTTTTCGGGGAGATTGCGATCTTCATAGATGGCCAGTACCGGACAGGCTTCAACACACACGCCGCAATCGATACATCTTTTAGGGTCGATGTAAAGCTGTTCCGCAGTCCGAAAATCCGCATCTCGCGGTTCGGGGCTTATACAATCTACGGGACATATCTCCACGCAGGAGTAATCGCCTATGCAGGGCGCGGCAATAACGTAAGCCAAGGTATCGCTCCTTGTATTGCTTAAACTCGCTTGTTTAACACACTCGTTTAACTTGTCTTGCTTCAACTCTCCTAAAAAGGAAAATCTACTGCCGCAATTCGATGTTGACGGGAATGCCCGTTTTATGAGGCATAAAATTAATTGCTTCCGCTTTGTTTGGGTCTAACGGTATGAGTCGACCGGTAAACCCACCAAGCGCACCTTCGGGGTCATTCTCAGGATTTAGCTCACCGAAGCAGTGAGTCATGGAAACAACGCCGGCACGAACGGTATCATCGCTCCGCACAGTGCCAACAATTTTGCCGCTGTCAGTCCACATATCGATACGGGCACCGTCACTTAAGCCTTCTGCCAACATATCTTCCGGGTTCATATAGGCGTAGTTAAGCGGAAACTTCTTTTGATTGAAGTCGCTGCGCCGATACGCTGAATTTTGGACCGATATCATTCTGCGCACCGCCAGTCGGTAGCGCGACTCCACAGCTTTGCTCTGCCACAACTTTTGTATGTCTTCAGCAACATCATCAGGGCAAACATCGAGCCTGGCACCGCTATCTTCTTGAGGCGCCGCAACAACAGCTTCACCTAGGCCAAAATCTGTCCCACGGGGGGCATTCTTAAGCGTCTCGAAATCGATGTTTCGACTTTCAAAAATCTTCCTGATCAGGTCTTCGGGGTCTGGCTTGGCTTCCATATTGACGGACTCAATGAGTGCAGAGTCCTTAAAGGGCACCCCTGGAAACGTAAATTTTAACTCCAGGGGTAAATCCATTGCCTGGGCCATTGTCCAGAATATCTCCCAGTCGTGAGCAACACTGCCTGGCTTCTCTATGACTGGCTGATAATATTCCTCATAGGGTTTCGGAAAGGCTACGTTAAATGCACTCAAATCGTGGCGTTCGTACTGGGTTGAAACCGCGAGTGTGTAATCCGATAACGCTGTCGTTTCCGTTTCGGCGACATCCAAAGTGACCAGCAAATCCAGGTCGTTGAATGCCTTGGTTGTTTTTTCAGGGTCTACCAGGGCAATGACCGGGTTACCACCAAAGACCACCATTGCCCGAATCTTGTCTTTTCCCGGAACCAGGATTTCGTCGGGAATCAAGGCTGACGGGAATTCCCCTAATATATGGCCGACATCCTGCGTACGGCATTTCGGTTCCTGTTCCCAGGTTCGATTAGGCGGCACCACATCGGCAATCGGAGATATGCCAGCGAGTGGCGCCTGATTGCGCACTCTGTCCCCTGCCTGCCGAAACCCACCACATAGGGCGTTGATGCACACCAGTAGAAAATCGGCAAGGTTTGAATCGGGAGCCATGGCCGTACCCGTACAACACCCGACTGCGGGTCTTCGTGCATTGGCCAACCATTCAGTCGCTTTATGTAGGTTTTCTTCCGGAACGCCGGTACGCTGCGAGACGTACTCCGGTGTAAAGGGTGTAACCAGTTGCTTCAGGCGATCGACATGAGTCACATAACGCTGACAGAACGATTGGTTAATTCCATTACACGCAAACAATAGATGGATGATACCTGCGTAGAGCGTGGCGTCTTCACCCGGTATTAACTGAAGATGCAGATCCGCCGAGCGCGCGGTTTCAGTCCTTCTTGGGTCAACCACAATGAGTTTCTGTCCGTTGGCGCGCGCGCTTCTTACTTGCTCTCCTGGATTCATGCTGGCTACGGGCACACTGGGCCAGCCCAAATGCGATACCAGTGGATTTGCACCAGAAATCAGCCCCACATCTATGTCGTCAAGATCTGGCATTCCACCCAAGAAAACCCCCATGCGACCCATCGTAATCCAGTGACTGGACTGATCGATGGTCACGGTGGTGAAATAGTTTGGAGAGCCTGTGGCATGTAGCCAGGCCCTGGAGAATGAAGCGCCGAGGGTGTTTGCATAAGCGCCAGTGCCAAAGAACAGGGCCACCGAACGCGGACCATGCTCATCAATGATTGCCTTGAGCTTGGCGCCTACTTCCTTGGCCGCGGCCAGGGTGTCAATGGTTTCAAAACTGCCGTCACTTTGCTTTTTCCGTGACACAAGAAGGCGATCACCCTTTCCCTGCTGCCGCTCAATGCCTGATATGCCTTTGGGACAACAATGTCCCTGCGAAACTGGATGATCAAAATCTGCTGAAAAGTGGGTGATCTGGTTGTTTTCCACCTCAAAACTGAAGCCGCAGCTCGCAGTGCAGATTCGACAGGAGGAATAAACTGTTTTCACTTTGTTCTCCAGATGGCCAGCTTACGAGGCGCCGTGATCTGCCCAGACAAGCAGGATTCGACTATCTACCTACCGTTCAAAGACCCCGAACCGTTTGGAAAACTCGGGGTGATCCACCAACTCGCCCAACCCGTGCCAGCCGTCTTCCACATGGTTGGCGAACTCCTGATGCACGCCGTCGTGATCGATAAAGAAGCTCATGGTCACATCGCCCCAAGGCCGCGGCGATGGGTAACTGTATGGTCCCATCGTCGGCACGTTCATTTTTGGCTCCATCTGGTCCCACAGCTCTTGGGCGCCCTCCTTGTTGCCCCTGACCCAGTGCCACATTCGGTAGTAGCTGGCCGTGTACCCCTCTTTCAAGGAAAACGGCTGCAGTTCGGGTTCACTCCAGCAAGTCAGCGCGAAGAAGGTCTTTGCATCCGGATTGGTGCCTTGCAATAGACAGGTCGTAGCCTGTGCCTCGCCCGAGACGCCCATCGAGGCCGCAAAGCCCGCGCCTCGATGCTCAATGCGCGCCGCAACTGACATGCCGCAGCCGTCGCGGAAAAACTCCAGCGTCTTGTCGAGGTCAGCCGTGTTCTGGTTGATGGAGAACAAACGCAGGATCTTGCCGTCACCGGGCTCCGTGACCTCTTCGGTTTGCACCAGTTCGATCGGATTGCCTATGGGATCTTTCGCCACCATGTGGCGAACTTCGCCCAAGCTGCCCCAGTCCTGTGTGGTGGGTGCGCTGAGAAACTCGATGCCCATTTCCAGACCGCGTCGATGGACCGCATCGATGTTGTCGGTGAGCAGCGTCAGGCCGCGCAGGCCTTGGGTGTGCATGTTGGGCTGCGGTAGCGTCAGTTGCCCCGGTTCGCACAGGAAGACGATCAGGTCGATCATGCACGCGGTCTCGGACATGTCCTCACCGGCGACATAGTAAAAGTGGTCGATAATCGCCCGGCCGTCGTCGGCGTACACCACCGGCTTCTGAGGCCCTAGCCCCATGCCTTGCTCAAGGCCTTGGAGGCTGATCTCCTCATCCATCTCCCGGACGTCGATCTTGTAGGTGTTCATCCTGAGAAAGTCAGCGAAAAACGCGAGCTCCTTGGGCCAGGTTTCCTCGAAATTCTCCGAACTCACGGTCAGGCACACATGGTGCATCCGGTCGATGGTTTTCATCTGCTTTTCCTTGTGGGGCGCTCTGTTTTCACGCGGTTACGATCGTTGCTCACTACGAATTGGCCAACCGCACACCCTGCGTGAGTTGCTCGAAGAGCTTCTCGACTTCGATCGGCACACCGCACATCCAGGACATGTAACTCAACGGTTCGTAAGTCTTCGAGCCCATGGGCAGCAGCTGATTGTAGTTTGCGCCGCCCTTGCTGGAGGCCACCTTCATTTTGGGGGCGAAATGGCCGTAACCGTGTGACATGGCAGCCGCGCCGCTGCGAATGTCGTCGCGGATTTCAATCAGGCAGGTCACGCTGCCGTGGTCGTTGAACACCCGCACCGTGTCCCCCTCAAACAAGCCTCTCTTTGCCGCATCCTCGGCGCTGACCCTGAGTTTGTTGGAAGACAGGCTGCCCTTGCGCAATGGTTCGACGTTGGGCATCCAACTGTTGTGCATGTAGGGCGTTCGCATGGAGATCAGCTTCAGCGTATCGGGCGATTCAGCTTTCAACTCCGCCAATATGCGCTCGAACCGCTCGTACAGGCCCCAGTCAGCGAAACACGCCGGACAGCAATCGATTTTCCCGTCCTCGTGAAGGACCCACTTGTCGAAAACGGTGTCCTTGGGCTCTTGCGGTATTAGCGCGGTTTGTTCGGGCATCGACTTCAGCTTCTCGACGGAAAGGTCGAACTTGGCCAGGGCGGCATCCAAGGCCTTGAGGCCGTTGCGATGGTCTGGATCGTCCAGTGGGGAGGGCAGGCCCACTTCCTGGAGTATCCTCGCGCCGATCCACCAGTCATTGCGGCGCTCTTCCGCCGGCTCGGCCAACGCTTCGGTATATTGCACATGCGGGATGAGTTGATTGCCGCCCAGGAAACCGAAGCCGGTAATGTCCTGCCGTTCCAGCCAGTCGGTCGATGGCAGCACGTAGTCAGCCAACTCGGCGGTGGCCGTGTGAAAGATGTCTGCGCAGATCAGCAGATCCAGCTTCGCAAAGGCCTCGCGCAACCGGTCCTCGCCGGGCATCGACATGAGCGGGTTGCCGAAAAAGCACAGCATGGCCCGCACGCTGCCGTCTTCCACCATTTCCGGAAAGATGACGCTGGGAATCGCGCCTGCCAGCGTCAATGGAAGCTTCCCGTCCGGCGTGTCCACGTGACTGGTGAACAGGGGCATTGGAATGGGCTCGTCCGCCCCGGTGGCCTTGTAGTTGCCGCCCTCCTTGCCGAGATTGCCCGTCGCCACGATCAGCATTTCGAGCAGCCATGAACTGAGAGTGCCTTGACGGCCCTGATGGACGCCGGTGGAGATATAGAAGGAGGCCGACTTCGCGGCGACAATCTCGGCTGCGATCGTCTTGATCTCACTGATTTCCACACCGGTGACCGAGGCGACCTTCTCCGGCGGCCAGCGCCTGACGAAGTCGATGTAGCCTTCGACGTTGTTCCCATGCTTCGCCAGCATGTCTTCATCGAAGCCGCCCAGCCGGTGAATCTCATGCGACAAGGCGGCGAGAAAATAGACATCGGTGTCGGGCCTGACCTGAACGGTGTCCCCGGTTTCCGGCGTGGAGGACTCGATTCGCCGCGGATTGACGAAGCGGACCTTACCGCCACGAGCCTTGATGTCCTTCAGCAACTGGCCGTTGTCGTTCGGCACCGAGAACAGCGTCCAGTGGGATACGCGCGGATTGGACCCGACGACCAGCAAGTAATCCGTGTGCTTGAGATCCGGGATCATCAGCGGCATGGGGCAGCCATACATGGCGTGGAGGACCAGGGCGCGGTCGAAGAAGTCTTGGGTGCCCGGGCTGAACCGCGTTGAGGTCTCGAACAGGTCCGCCATGGTCATGATCACGGTCCCCGCCGCTGATGCGAAGGCGATCGGATTGCCATGCCAGAAAGTCACGCTGTTTTTGCCGTAGTTGTGGCGTATGGATTTCAGTTTTTCACCGATCTCGGACAGCGCCTGTTCCCAGGAAATGCGCCCGAAGACGCCTTTGGCCTCCGATTTGGGGTTCATGCGTTTCAGGGGCCAGTTGAGCCGGTCCGGGTCGTGATGAACGGGCAGCCAGCTCAACCCCTTGTGGCAGGGCGTGCCGCCGACAGGATGATTGGGGTTGGGTTTGAAATCGACGACTTTCCCCCGGTCATCGATCTCCGCGAGCAGCGGGCACATGGGCTCGCAGATGCGGCAGAAGGTTGGTTTCGTTTGATTCATGACTTACCTCCAGGGGGGTGCAAGAAGAGCCATTTCTGCGTCAGCGCCCCGCCGCATGGGCGAGCAGATCCTGATGCTCAGTGAATTTTACGCGTGGTCGCCCCAGCTGCCGGCCACGGGTGCGCTCTGCGTGGTCGAGCCGCAACCAGCCGGGGCGCAGCACGACCTCGGGTTGGCGGCCCTGGACTTTATCTAGGACATCGGCCGAACCGAGCGTCGCCGGTGTCAGCCGATCGGCCTTGATGTCTTCGACCAGGCAGCGCAGCGTGTCCCGGGCACACTTCTTGTTTGTGCCGATGATGCCGCGGGGACCCCGCTTGATCCAACCGGTTACATAGTTGCCGGGCACGACACCGTCGTGATCGCAGATGCGCCCATCGGCGTTGCCGATGATGCCGCGGCGGTCGTCGAACGGCAGGCCGGCAACCGGTGTTCCACGATAGCCGATCGACCGCAATAGGAGACCGGTGTCGATGAGCGACCCTTCTCCGGTGGAGTGTGCCTGCAACCCGCCGTTCCCATCGGGTTCCAGCCGGTTGCGCACGACTCTCAATTGCTCGACCTTGAGGTCACCCAAGACCTCGACCGGCGAACATAGGAAACGCATCACGATACGCCTATCGACGCCGTTGGTGGGTTGATTGGACATGTCACGCAGGGTTGCCAGCTTGCGCCGCGTTTCCCAATCAGCGCCTTGAACGAGGGAATCATCCTTGTCCGGCAAACTGTCCCCTTCGACGGCAACTCCCACGCCATTGAGGTGCGCCAGCTCCTCGAGTTCGGGGTTGTGGTAGGCGGCCTGCAGGTTGCCGCGCCGCCCCAATATCGTCACTTCCCGGACGGCGCTCTTGCGCAGTGCCGCAAGCGCGTGGTCGGCCACATCGGTTTTTTCGAGTTCCCCCACGGGCATGGTCAGGATGCGTGCCACGTCCAGCGCGACATTGCCATTGCCGACGACGACGGCGCGCCGATGGGAAAGGTCGATTTCCAAGTGGCTGAAGTCCGGATCACCGTTGTACCAAGCCACGAACTCGCGCGCCGACAAGGAGCCCGGCAGTTCCTCACCGGGAATGCCAAGCCGGGCATCGCCGCTTGCGCCGACGGCGTAAACGACGGCATCGTACCATTGGGCAAGTTCACCGGGATGGACATGGACGCCGATTTCCACGTTGCCGAAATAGCGCACGCTGGGATGCTTGAGGAAGTAGTCGAACAAGCGCTCGATGACGAGTTTCTTCTCCGGATGGTCCGGTGCCACGCCACCCCTGATCAATCCCCAAGGGGTGGGTAGGCGTTCGTAGAGGTCAACTTCGACATCGAGGTTGCGATCTTCCACGAGGTGTTCGGCCGCATACATCCCCGCCGGTCCGGTGCCGACGATGGCGACGCGCAGTGTCCTGCCCCCGATCACGCGATGCGCTCCGCAAAGTACTGTCGGTTGATCTCCGCGTAGTGCCGCATGGGTGCGGGCAGGCAACCATCCTCGAAGATCGCGAGCACCGGGCAGGCCTCCACGCAGGCCGCGCAGTCGATGCAGCGGGCGGGGTCGATGTACATTTGCTCCGCATCTTCGAAGCCTGGTTCATCGGGGCCGGGGCTGATGCAATCAACTGGGCAGATCTCGACGCAGGAATAGTCGGCTACACAGGCGGCTGTAATCACGTATGCCATGTTGCGAATGATCCCCTGCGCTAAGGTGCGATGAGTTGGAGGATTGGCAATCGACTTTTCATATTAGTGGATCGAAAGGGACAATTCCTTGCGATTCAGGACTTTTGCGAACCCTGTTAGCGAAAAGGCCATATTTCATCGCCACCCTTGTTCTCCTTAGATTCCCAGCATCTGTTCGACTTGGTTCATGTAGTAGCTGTTGTCGTACGGCACTTGGTCTGCGGGGATGCCGTTGGCGCGACAGTAAATCAGGAGAATGATGGCCATGCGGGCGTAGGTGAACGTGCGAAAAAAGTCCGCATAATAGAGCAGCGATGTGGACGTATGCACCTACATAAAGCCAATCACACCGTCCTCTACACCTCCGGCACCACCGGCAAGGTGTTGTAGAACGAACTGCGGCAGCCTTACTGGTAGGGGCGGGACAGGAAAGTCTAACGAAGCGACGCTAGCGGACCAGCACGTGAATGCCGCAGGCGCCGCCTTGCAGACCGGTGACAACCCCACCCAACATGTGAGCCACGCCCACCTTGGCATCGGCGACTTGGGTTTTTCCAGCATCACCGCGCAGCTGCCGGACAATGTCGGCCACCACTCTGACGCCGGAGGCGCTCAGTGGGTGGCCTAGGGACAGGAGTCCGCCGCTTGGGTTGACCGGCACTCTGCCCCCCAATTCGGTATCCCCTGAGCGCAACAACGCTGCGCCATCACCCGGATTGCACAGCTTCAAGTCTTCGTAGCGAATCAGTTCCTCGTTGGCGAATGCATCGTGAATCTCCACGACGTTGATGTCGCCAGGGTCGATGCCCGCCATCTCGTAGGCGTCATCAACGGCACTTCGCCCGAAGTCGAAGACCGTGATGTCCTCCTGGTCGAATGCGTAACTGCCGGATACGAGGGACGATCCGGTGACGAAAATCGGCTTGGTGGTGTGCTTTCGAGCGTAGTCGAGTGAACAAAGAACGACTGCGGCCGCCCCATCCGTGTTCGGGCAGCATTGCAGAAGCGTGATCGGGTCACAGATCATTCGCGATTCGAGAATCTCGTCTTCAGTCAGTTCCTTCTGGTACTGGGCGTAGGGGTTGCCCACTGCATGACGGTGGTTCTTGGCGGACACCCGGGCGAAATCGCGGATCGTGACGTCTTGGGTGTCCAACTGTCGTCGTGCGATGTTGGCGAATAGCGCGGGCATGCTTAAGCCCAAGGCTGACTCAAGATCTTGGCTGGCGCTCAAGGGCGCTGAGGCGACGGCTGTGCTGGTGATGGCTTCAACGCCGATGGCGATGCCGACGTCGTAGAGACCGGAAGCGAC
Organism: Gammaproteobacteria bacterium; assembly: GCA_028820495.1. GTDB lineage: Bacteria > Pseudomonadota > Gammaproteobacteria > Pseudomonadales > Azotimanducaceae > Azophilus. The sequence goes on along the minus strand of JAPPIX010000146.1, from coordinate 25,800 downwards.
ATCCTTCCAGACGCCGCGCACGGCCGTTGAACCCCCAGCGCAGGCGTTTTGCACGTTGAACATCTCTATGTCGGTAACGCCGTGGGCCATCATGATTTTCTGGCAGTCCGTCGTTGCGTTGATGGCGCGGGCAGCGTAGGCCACCTGGATGTCGCGTGGATCAATCCCGCAGTCCTTCAGAGCCGCACCGACGGCTTCCTGGCCGAGGTCATGGGCGCTTTTATCCGGGTGCTTGCCAAAGACGGTCTGGCCGATGCCAAGTGCCACAACATCTCTCATTGCTTGGCCTCCGCTGGATATGGCTTGAAGAAGTAGCCGAACACGCGCTCTTCGTCGGTCTCCCAGAGCACATCCGCGACCACTGAAATGCACATGCCCGTCGCGATTTCGCTCTCCGAGTGGTCCTTGTGGAGCCGGCAGAAAACTCGCACACCTTCTGCTAGGTCCACGTAGCCGCAGGTATAGGGGGCCTTTACCCGCCTTGACGGCAGTGCGCTGGTAGCGAACGAATGCAGCCAACCCTTACCGGAAAGCTTGATGCTGTTGAGACTTCCCTTGAGGCACTTCAGGCATTGGTTGGCGTTTATGTTCCTCGGGAAAAACACCTGCCCGCAGGCGTCGCACTGGTCGGCGCACAGTTTTGCGCCGGAACCCAGTTCCGACAGGAGGTTTTCCTGAACCGCACGTTCTTTCATTGGGGTCATCGTTGGACGTAACGCAAAGCAGAATAGATTCAGGCTTGGGACAAACTCACTGGCAAAAGGACTAACCCAATCGGCTACTGTCTTCGCATCCCGGAGGGTTTTACCCCGTAAACCTTCTTGAATGCACGGCCGAAACCGCTCAGGTCGCTGTAGCCCACGTGTTCCGACACTTCCCTGATGGAGAGGTTGGTGGTTTGCAGGAGCTTCTTGGCGTGGTCCATGCGCGACTCCACGACAAACTGGTGAATGGAGCAACCATAGGTGGACTTGAATAGGTTCATCAGACGGTTCACGCTGAATCCAGTGTCCCTCGCCAGAATCTCTATCGTGTGATCGCTGCTCGGACTGTTGATGACATTCAGACGCACCTGCTCCAGTTTGGATCGGTCTTCCTGGGTCAGACGATAACTGGGGGAAGTGCGGGCTGATCCAAATTCCTGCCACCGGCTTTCCATGAGGCAAATCAACTCATTGGCTTTGGCCGTCAGGTAAGCGAGCCGCATCTCGCCTTCAAATTCGGAATGGAGCATTTCAAAGGCACAGCGGCGCAAGTCGCTGCCCGATGGGTAGGTGGTAAAGAAGGTATGCGCGTCATCCACCTCTTCAGCGCTTTCCTCGAGCGCGTGAACGAGGCCAGGGGCAGGAACGTCCAGCAGTTGCGTCGGTTGCTTTTCTGGCTTGGGAGCGGCTAGGCAGACTGCAAGGAAGGTCTCGTCGGCGCGCAGTATTCGTTCCATCCGTCCAGTGCCAATGGCCCCAAGGAACATGAGATTGTTGTCGTCTGAATTGAATACCGTGTCGATTTCCTCTGCGCCGTGGATTTGCACCCCGAAATAGAGAGATTCATCTCTTTGAATTCGATGATGCATCGGCGACTTGGGCTTTATTGAGGTCAGGGAGAGGATTAAATCGCCCCGAAGCAAGATGTACTCGGCATAGCCGTGGGCGCCTTTCTCTGAAAAGTCCCGCCTTAGGCCCTTGCCCAGGCAAGTGGTGCGCAGCAGACCTTTCCGGCTGTCGGAAGACAATATCCGCTCCCTGCCGGGGTCCAGTTCGGCAATGGCATCGTGTGCGTCCCAGTACGGCCTTATCCAAGCGTCGAACGCCATGAGGAAGTTGTAGTCGGCTGCCATCCAGTTTTCTTGATCGCGGAAAAAGGTTGTCAAGTCAGTCACGGCCTTACGGCCTGTTGCGCCCGGCGACCGCGCACTCGTCGATCTGAGGCATAGCCTCGTTAGGTGCTTGCTTCTCAACCGGGTTTTGGAATCTAGCCGAAATTGACAGGGCTTTCAAAGGCGTGGATTGTGGGTTGCGATTGTCCTTTCCGTGGGGCGGTTGGCACTAAGCGACGGGTAGCCTTAAGTGCTAGGGTGCGATGAGAGGAGGCGCTTCCTTGGACCGAAAAGAGCCCGTTTCAGATAACTCGGCGGACCAATCAGAGGGTGGTGTCGAGTCTTCAAGAAGGCACTTGCTCAAGAGCCTTGGTGTCGCGGGCCTGGCGCTGCCCGCCCTGTCAGCTTGCACTGAGCCCAAGCCGCCAGAACAGCCTGACCCGCTCGATATGGGCCTCGAGATTGACCGGGGGGACTCAAACTACGAAAGCTGGCGCACCCAGCTTAGCTGGCATGGCACAGCTTCGAGGCGGAAACCCGTCAAGATCGTCCGGCCAAACAGGGTCGAACAGGTTGCCGATGCGGTGCGATACGCGCGCGATGAGGGCTTGAAGATCAGTGTCAAGTCCGGCGGACACAACTACTACGAGTCCTGGATGCGTAACGATGCGCTGTTGGTGGACATGCACGACTTCCGGCACGTTGAAGTGGATCCTCAAAGCAGCAGCGCCTGGGTGGGGACTTCTATCTGGTCGTACAGCCTGTTGATGGCGCTCAAGCCGCACAACCTGGCGTTTCCGATTTCCACCTGCGCCACGCTGAGCATGGGCGGGTACATCATGGGCGGCGGCATCGGCTACGGCTGGCAGGATTGGGGGATGGCCTGCCACAACGTGCTGGCGGTGGAAGTGGTCACAGCGGATGGCGAAATCCTGATCGCATCGGCTGATAAGCACAGTGATCTGTTCTGGGCCGCTCGGGGCGGCATCGCGGGGTTTCCGGGCATCGTCACGCGGTGGAAGCTGCAGTGCCACCCTGATCCCGAAGCCGTGCGTGTTACGACTAAGATATTCCCCCTCTCCCAACTTGACGAGGTGGTGGGGGCGACCCAGGCCATAGGCCAAAGGCAGATGGGGGGCGTTCACTTGCACGCCATTGTCGTGCCTTCACCCATGGTAGGGGCGGTGTTCCTGCCGCCGGAAGAAGCCGCCTCTTTGGGCTTGACGGACAGCCATGTTTGCCTGATCGAGGGCTACGTTTTTGCAGATTCCCAAACTGCCGCTGCGCAAATCACCGACGACGCCTTCAGTGATGAGGTTTTTGGCCGTTCAGTCGCCACCACAACCAACGAGGGCAAGGGATTGATCAGCGTCTATCAGGAGTTGAAAGGCCGCGAAGTCACCTTTGTCGATCAGAAGTGCGTACCGGTTTGGAGCGACAAACCGGTGGAGTCCCTGAATGCCGTGCTCGAAACGCTGCTGGATTCACCGGCCAATGCTGCCTACTTGGCGTTTCTGATCAATGGCCGCGATATGCACAGGGACGGTGCGTGCCATTCCATGGCCCGTGCGGGTTCGGGTTCCATGAGTTTCTATGGCGTGTGGTTTAACGACAATGAGGAGAGCACGGCCGCCTGGGCAAGTCGAATGGGGGACTTGCTGGATCCGCTGGCTGAGGGCTTTTACATCAATGAAGTGGATTGCTTCAGGCACCCCGAACAGGTCGAAAAATCCTACAGCGCAGACAATTGGCAACGCTTGAAGGCGGTAAACACAAGCCACGATCCTAGCGGCGTGTTTCACACTTTTCCCGGATTTGTCCGGAGCCAGGAGCCTCTGCCTCCGGAATTCACGGCTGCAAATCCGCTCCCGCCGCCCCTTTGAACGTTCGATTTCGTCAAATATGACTCGATATTCTCCTCAATCGCCCGTCCAAAGGGACGGCGGGATCGAATTTTCGCTTTCGCGACTTCCGAAGGCAGAGGCCCCTTGCAGATGAAACTTCAACTAACCCACGTCCTTTTTGCAGTTCTTCAGACCCTCGGATTGCTTGCCTATGCTGCGGACCCGGCTCCGGAACCAGCGCCGGAACAGCCCGATTTGGCGGCGTTGGCGCAGTTGATGTCTCCGGGCGCCCAACTCTACATGTTGAGGGGATGTCACGCGTGCCACGGGATTCAGGGTGAGGGCGTTGTTCCAAAGCACGGCCCCCGGCTGGCCGGCTTGCCTGCCGAGTACATAGCTCGCCAGTTGACTCACTTTCAGAACGGCACTCGAGGTGGTTCCTTCGACGACCTCTACGGTCGCCAGATGCAATTGGCGGTGAACAGCTTGTCTGCCATCCACATTCAATTGATTGCACAACACCTCGCCAACTTCCGGGCTGCGCCGCCTCTTGAGACACAGCTCGACGGCGATTGGGCCAAGGGAAGCCAGATATACCAAGACCAGTGCCTCGCTTGCCACGGTGAGGCCGGCGTCGGCAACTTGGCTCTTGAGGGGACGCCCCTAGCGGGCCAGATTGACGTTTACTTGGCCCAGCAACTGCGCAACTACCAGGGCGGCATACGCGGTTCGCATGCAGATGACATCTTCGGCCGCCAAATGAGCGCCAGCATGGCTGGCTTAGCCAGCGAGCAAGATATCGTTGATGTCAGCCTCTACTTGGCAACTGTGGGGGGTGTTGCCGAAGCGGCGCCGCCAACAACCCCGGAGGAAGTGGTGGCGTCGTTCTATCGGCGGCTGGATGGGCGCGACAAGAACGCGATCTATGAAATCCTGCATCCGGACGTGGTCTTCCACTTCCCCGACCGCCAAGTCACGGGCCCGGCAGGCTACTGGGCCTATGTTTCCCAGATCGCGTTGCTCATTCCCGACTACAGGCACGAGCTGAAGGGCATTGAGACCGAAGCCACTGATCAATCCATGGTCCACGTGAAGAGCATTTCAATCAGCGGCAGTTTGGCGAATGGTGAAGACTTAACGCTGCCCGGCACGGCACGATACCGAGTGGTCAATGGAAAAATAGTCGAAGCATGGGTTGGATAAAGCCTAGCTTCCGTGGAACAAATTTGAATCCTCCTGACGGAGAGAGCATTCCACTAGCCCAATCGAGGGCAAGATGCCCTCGCTCCGGGGGCCACGCCGGGTTCGGGCGTGGACCCTTGGAGCGAGGGCATCTTGCCCTCGGACGGCGCGAAGCGCCGTTGGCTCACGCGTTGGACAGCCCGCGGGAGGAGCGCATGGGGTCCTGCACAATCGCGCCTCGGTCGCCAAGGGTGGCTCGCGGGCAGCAAAGTGAAATGTACCTTTGACAGTGAAGATTGCATGAGATGCACAATAGCCTTGCCCTAAATTAGGCATCATTTGCTCAAGAAGGAGACTACAAAAATGGCTCAACAAGGAAACCCGTTTGGCAGTCAGGGTTGGACCCCCGAGAGAATGCAGTCGGTGGAAGGCAGAACCTATGTGATCACCGGCGCCAACGCCGGCGCCGGTTTTGAGGCAACGAAGCTGCTGGCCAAGCATGGTGCGCAAGTGATCATGGCCTGCCGCAATGCCGAAAAGGCCAATGCGGCGATTGGCGCGATCAAGGGGGAACTCGGCGATGGCGCCAAGTTGACCTTTGTCGAGTTGGACCTTGGCGCCCTTGCCAGCACCCGTGAAGGCGCGCAACGGATACTCGCCGATGTCGCGAAGATCGATGGATTGGTCTGCAACGCGGCCATCGCCCAGGTGGCGAAGCAGGAACTGACCCCGGACGGCTTCGAAAGCCAGCTTGGCGTCAACCACTATGGTCACTTCCTGTTGTGCGGGCTCCTGTACGAACGGGTCAAGCAGTCAAGCGGCAGGATCGTTGTCGTAGGCAGCCTGGGCTATCAAATGGGCACCAAGCGCGTTCCCTTTGAGGACATGAACTGGGACGGCAAGTACAACCCCATGAATGCCTACTCCGCGAGCAAGCTTGAACAGATGGTCTTTGCCTACGAACTGCAAAGGCGGGTCGGTGCTTCAGGCGATTCGGTCCAAGTCCATGTCTGCCATCCAGGCGCGGCCCGAACCGAACTCAGCCAGGAAGAAGCGAACTTGCCGACCAAAATCCTGTTCAAGCTGATGAGCCCCTTGGCGCAGTCAGCGGAAAAGGGATCCTGGCCGGAGGTTCTGTGTTTGGTGGAGAACGACTTGCAGCCCGAGCGCTTTTATGGCCCAACTCAGAGAGGCAACATGGTCGGCATCATCGGCGAAACGGAACTCAAGGAGCACGCCCTGGATAGGGACGTTGCCGCACAGCTTTGGACTTTGTCCGAACAGGCAACTGGGCTGAGCTGGTCTCCCTAGCGGGGCCGATTTGAATCAAAGCAAGGAAAAACAAATGACCATCAGAGTTGATCGAGTTCACCACATGTGTCTGACGATCAGTACGGAACAACCTGATCACGTCTATCCCGACTTGCTTGCCTTCTATACGAATTTTGTGGGTTTGCAGAGCTATCGGGTGCCGACTGAGCAGATGGATCGGGAAAAGAGCCTTCAGGGCATGGAGGATCTGGGCGCCGGCAAGCAGGAAATCCGTGTGGATTCGGAGTCGGGTGAAGAAGTGCACATGGAGACCTTTTACTACCTCTGCGGCGAAGAAGCGTCAAAAGACACGGCGCTGATTGACTTCATCACCTTTCACCTCGAACCCGGCCAGAACGTCGAACCACTCAAGACCATGAATGGCGCGGGCCTGCGCAACGTCACCTTCCTGGTGGACAACCTCGATGAACTGTACGCGCGCGGTCAAGCCGGGGGCGTTGAGTTCCTAAGCGCGCCTGCTGAGTTTGAGTGGGGTGGCTTGGGCAAGATCAAGTATGCCGTCATGCGAGATCCGCTGAAGAACCCCATCGAGTTCATTCAGCTCGGCGAAGCATCCGCTGATCGATGCAAAGTGCTGCGGGTGTTTTCCCTTAACCACAATACGCTGGATATCGAGAAGGCCCTCGATTTCTATCGCGACGGCTGCGGCATGACGGTCGAGCACGTCATTGAACACTCCGGCCCGGAGTTCGGTCAGGCTTTTGGGTTTGATGGGGCCGCGACCGCGACATCGTACTTGTTGAAAGGCGTAAACAAGGACGAGGAAACCGCCTACTTCACGATCACCGATTGGCAAGACCCGAAAACCGCCCCACAGGAGATCTCCGAAGGGTACACGCCAGCTTGGTACCGGATGTGGTTCTGGATTGAAGGCCCGGCCAATGTGCGTCAACTCTATGCTGATCTCCGACCGAAAATGAAGCAAGCCACCAACGAGCCAATGACGTTTCCTTCGCCTGAGCCTTGGGGGCCGGTGACCATGGGGTTCTTCTTCGATGACGATAACGCCATGATGGAATTCGCCTGCCACGACGGGCATTGGGACGGCCTGCACGAAGTGCTGTAGGCTGAAATCTGCGGGAGGCTTGGCACGGTATGAAGTACGGTCGGATTTTCGCCAAAGTCCTGTTGGGGCTTTTCATACTCGACATCGTGCGAAACTGGATCCAATGGACGTTTTTTCCCGAAGTTGCCATGGCATTCTTCCAAGTCAGTGCGGAAGGCCTGTTTGGGCTGAACATGCTGAAAACCGACATGACGGCGGGCGTGGCGGTTTCCGGCGTGTTTGCCTTGCTTTACTTTATCCGCGGCAAAGCTTGGCTCGCTCCAGCCATCGTCGTGGTTTCAGTGTTTCTGGTCACAAGGCTCATCAACATGGCCATGGATGGAGCGACCGGCATGCTCTGGGCCGGGATTGGCTATGAGTTCGTGTTCTTTGCCACGGCACTGTTTCTCCTGAAAACTGAGCCCGAGGAAACCAGCTCTTCGCAAATTTCTATGGGGTGAACGAGCATGGCGGAAACCGCATTGGCGCATCCGCAGCCCAACCGCTTGAAGCCGGGTGCAGATGGCAAGCATGTGACCTTCTGCCGCCTCTGCGAGGCGCAGTGCGGGATGGTGGCGACGGTCAAAAACGGTCGAGTCACCAAGATTGACCCGGATCGCGACCACGTCACCGCTGAGGGGCACATCTGCATCAAGGGCCCGTCGATTGTTCAAATCACCTACGATGAAGATCGCGTCACCACGCCGCTAAAGCGGGTCGGGATGCCCGGTGAGTTTGAACCGGTTGGCTGGGACACCGCGCTTGATGACATCGCGCACCGGCTCAGCCAGATCAATGCGTCTTACGGCAACGGCAGCGTCGCCGTTTACACCGGCAATCCGACCGCCTTCGCCACCCACTTGCCCACGGCGCTAATGGGCTTTGCAGCGAGTCTATCCGGAAAAATCTACGGCGCCATGCACGTCGACACGATCGGCAAGCAACTGGGCAGCGAACTCGTTTACGGATCGCCGATGGTCCAGTCCTTTCCTGACATCGAGCGCACCGACTTCCTGCTCATGCTGGGTGCCAATCCGATGGTTTCGCAGCTTTCCTTGGTGACCGAACCGCTGTTCAGAATCAAGCTGGATGACATTGCAAAGCGCGGAGCCGTGGTCGTGGTTGACCCCCGCCGGACGGAGACCGCGCGGCGCTATGAGCATTGTCCGATCAAGCCAGACACTGACGTCTGGCTGTTGGCGGCGATGATCGGCGTACTGACCGGCGAGGGTCTGGTAGAGGAAGCCCTTCTCAAGGAAAGAGTGGCCGGTTGGGCTGAACTGAGGGATGCGCTGCAATGGGTGACGCTTGCCGAAGCCTCTGACCGAACCGGCATCCCTGCCGCACGGATTGAATCACTGGCACTGGAGTTTGCAGCGGCCGAGCGAGCGGTCTGCTATGGCCGGGTGGGCACCAATCGAGGCACCTTTACCACGCTGTTGAACGTCCTGATTGAAGCCCTCAACCTTGCAACCGGCAATTTTGGCCAACCGGGCGGCAATGTCATCGCCAGCGGCGCCGCAGATTGGCCGATTCCCCCTTATGGCTCATCCCAGTCCAGAACCGGCATTCCTTCGACCATGGGCATGTCGCCCACGGGTGAGCTCGCCTACGACATTCTCACCCCGGGCGAAGGCCAGCTTCGAGCATTGGTTGTTGCCTGCGGAAACCCGGCTTTGTCCGCGCCCGGTGGCGCCAAGCTGGAGCAAGCCTTGGAGAATCTGGATTTGTTGGCATCAATCGACCTGTACGTCAATGAAACCAATCGGTACGCCGACTACATTCTCCCAGGCCTCACCTTTCTTGAGCGAGCCGACACCAACGACTTCTGGATCAACAAACCCCGGCCGTGGCTGCAGTACTCCAATGCCGTTATTCCTTCGGTCGGTGAGGCGCGCCTAGAATGCGGGATTCTTGATGACCTAGCGGTCCGCATGGGAGGCCCGTCCATTCTCGGCGGTTTGGTCGGACAGAACGAAAAGACGCACCCGATGGATTTAGTTGCGATGCAATTTGCGCAACGCGACGACGGCCTGACGCTGGAAAAGCTAAAGGACCACCCCCATGGCATAGCGCTGGCAGCGAATGTCGATGCGGAAGGCTCGTGGGAGCGAATCGCATTTAAAGACGGCAAGCCCAAAGTTTGGGGCAAGGTGGTTGGCCAGGAAATTGAGCGGTTGGCCGCCCATCCCGCACCGGCGAAAGGAACGGAGGAGTTGCTCCTGTTCGGTCGGCGAATGCTCAAGTCTCTCAATTCCTGGATGCACAACGTGCATCGATTGGTGCGCTCAGATACCCCGACCCTGCTGATGCATCCAGACGATGCGGCCAGCCGGGGCATCGAAACCGGCCAAGAAGTGACGGTTAGCTCCAAGTCAGGAACGGTGACGGTGCTCGCCGAGGTGACCCCGGATGTCGTTGCCGGCTCAGTCTGCTATCCCCATGGTTGGGGTCACAACGGTAGCTGGAACCTAGCGAACAGCCAAGCCGGGGCCAACATCAATGTTCTCGCTTCAAGTGACTCGAGCGATTGGGAACAGGTATCCGGCGCCTGCCACCTCGATGGCATACCGGTGCGGGTGTTCCCTTCCACATAACCCCAAACAGCCTTAGAGCCGGTACTCCACCTCAGCCCAGACCTGACGAGCCCGCTGGGTGCTGCAGAACAAGTCCGTAGCCGGAAATGCCAAGGATTGGGTCATCTGGCCCGTTGTGGTGCAGATGTGCTTGTTGTCCAGATTGCGGCCGGTGACGGACAGCGACCATCGATCGTCCGGCGAACGCAAAGCGAAGCCTGCATTGAAAATCCAGTAGGATTTCTGAATGGAACGCGGTGAATGCTCCTGCTCGGTGTAGAACTTGTCACTGTAGGCAGCCGATGCATTGAGTTCCATCCTGAGTCCGTTCAGGTCGAACCCATACACAAGGCCGAAAGTGGCTTGAATCTCAGGCGCGTTAACGGGGGGTTGGCCGTCCAGGTCTTGCGACTCGTTGACGCAGCCGTCAGCCGCAGTCTGGCCGCTGTAGCAACCAAACAGGAACTCGCCGTCAAATTCCGCGTCGTTCCATGCAAAGCTCGACGTCATTGTCAGCCCTTCCACCGATATGGGCAGGAAAACGAAATCCACTTCGATACCCTGGGTGACCATTTCGCCGGCGTTCACGATGCTCAGGGAAGCTAGTGCAGGATTGAATATGACTGACTGCAGGTCGACAAATTTGTAGTTGTAGTACGCGGTGTTCAGTTGCAGCCGGTTGTCGAGCCACTGGGTTTTGGCGCCGATTTCGAAGCCGTCCGCTTCCTCGTCATCGTAGCTCAGATCCAGGCGCGCATCGATCAAGTTCGTGCCGAAGGGGATGAACGTCGTGTTGTAGCCGCCGGGCTTGAAGCCATCCTTGTAGCTGGCAAAGAAGTTAAGGTGGTCCTCAGGTCGCCAAGTCAGCGTAACCTCCGGCGAGAAGTGATCAAAGGTCCTTTTGCCGTTCGGCTGAGGGGGGGCCTCGACGCCGTCAATCACCGTCGTGAATTCCTTCTCCTCTTCGGTGTAGCGCCCGCCCACCGACAGGTTGACCGCGTCGCTGAGATCGTGGTCAGCTTGCGCGAACACGGACCAAGACTGGGTTTCGACGGTTCTTTCCGGCCGGAACGGCGTCACTAGGCCGAATGGCGGGAACCAGACCGGCAGGATGCTATCGAGCTCGGCATCTTCGAAGAACGCGCCACCCATGAAATTCAATCCGCTATCATTATTTGAAGCGATGCGCAGTTCCTGGGTGATGCTTTGATGCTCCATGTCAAGCCATGCCGCGTGCAAGCCCGAACCCACCCCGGGATTAAAGGCGGACATGTACTCGGTGCCCGCGTCGAACAAGCCTGTCACGGAGGTCAGGGTTAGGCTTTCGTTGATGTCGTAGTTGAACTCGATGCTGGCCAGAAGCAAGTCGGAAGTGCCTGCGTTCTCCGGCTTGCCGCCGGGCCCGAGAAGCGCGTCCGCCGCTGCCTGGGAGGGTTGATGATGCGGGGCTCGACCGTCAACTTTGCAGTCATCCATAGGGTCATAGAGAACAAAACTGCTGGGGTCGCCGAAGTTAAATAGATTCAATGACGCCAATATGGGCGCGGCGGCACCGGCATCACAATCGGAAAGCTGGGTGTTGCCGATATTGCCGTCGTTGTCCTGATCGGCATAGGAGAGCTTGGCCCGCATGCTCAGCCGGTCAGAGGCATCCCAGAGCAAGGTGCCGCGAACAAAGGCGTACTCATCCACCGGGCCACGGTCGTTGGTGCTTCCCGGCGCGTAGCCGACAAATCCAGGAACGAATACGCCATTGGCAAAATCGATGGCGCCTGGGTTGTCGAAAGTGGTGTTCGCCGGTGCCGACTTATCCAGCCAGCCTTCCATCTCCGAAACTCGGGCGACCAAACGGCCCTTGACACTGTCCGACAGCGGACCCGACAGGATGACTTGGCCATAGTACTCATCCGCTTCGCTCTCAAAGCCTGCCTTGGCAATGAACTCAAACTCATCGGTCGGGTCATTGGAGACGAAATTGAGCAGGCCAGCCGTCGTGTTTTTGCCGAAAAACAGCGACTGCGGTCCTTTCAGCACTTCCATTTGGCGCATGTCAATCTGGCCAAAGCGGGCAACGTGGGACGAGGCAACCGGCACGTTGTCAAAAACGAAGGAAACGGACTGGTCCGCGCTCAGGTTGGCGGGGGGCGTCTGCACACCGCGCACGGTCACGACGGGGCCTTGGTTTCCTAGGGTGCTGCCGATTGTGAGCCCCGGCGTGAACTGGGATAGATCCTCCATGGTATGGATGTTGTACCGATCAATATCTTCCTCACCGAAAATATTGGCGACGACGGGCGCTTCCTGCGCGGTTTCGTCGCGTTTTCGAGCGGTGACGACGATTTCTTCGATGACGTTATCGAACGTCTCTTCACCCGCTTGCGCGACGACCACCGCTGGATTCGCGAGCAGCAATCCGCACGCAACCCACGCAGGCACAGGGATCTTTTCGATGGCTTGCCTAATCTGTCTCATCCCATTGCTCTCCTTGATGATCTATTGTCAGGCCGCTAGGCGCTGTTGGGCCTAATCGCAGACAGTTGCACCCTACGAAACGAAAAGCGCAAAACCCACCATGATCTGGACACAAACGAGTTCCGTGGCGACGTCTTTGCGCAGTTATCCTACAGAAATCCAACCCGCGATATCCGGCGACGGCAGCTGCGAGAAGTCTTGCTTGACAAAGGAATAGTTTCCCAACATATTCGTTGCCAACATTTTCGATGGGAATGCCGATGGCACTCAAGAAGGCCGGGGGCAACTGGGTGGACGGAGACCGCTTCTATGATCGAGAGGTAGATCTGGAAGCACTCATGGAACGGGTCCGTGACGGAACCCATACGCTGCTCACGGCTCAGCGTCGCATGGGCAAGACCAGTCTGGTTCGTGAACTTCTGCGCCGGCTGGCGGCGGACGGTGAGTTCGAGCCGATTTTTGTCGATCTGGAAGCCGCCAATACGTCTGAAGACGCGATTGCCGAAATCGCGGTCCAATCCCGGCACGCACACGTCGCTTGGGATCGCATCAAGTCTGGGTTCGTCAATGTCCTGCGGGAACTTGGAGATCGCGTTGACACTCTGAGCTTATCGGACATTCAAGTGAAGCTCCGCGCGGGGATTGACAGGGGAAACTGGCGCCAGAAGGGCGACGAGATCTTCGCTGCCCTGGCCGGACACGAACGGCGGGTCGTGCTCGCGATCGACGAACTCCCGATTCTCGTCAACCGTTTACTCAAGGGACACGACTACCGCATCACCCCTGAGAGAAGACAGGCCACAGATGAATTCATGAGCTGGCTGCGCAAGAACGGTCAAGCGCATCGAGAGCGCGTCACCTTGCTCCTTTCCGGTAGCGTTGGCTTGGGACCGATCCTTCGGCAAGCTGAACTCACCGCCCACGCGAACATCTATTCCCTCTACGAGCTCAAGCCGTGGGACGACGCGACGGCCTCCAAGTGCCTTGCCGAGCTGTCGGAGACCTATTCCCTCGAGTTTCCTCCCGAGGTACGGCAAGACATGTGCCGGCGCTTGCGTTGGATGGTTCCGCACCATGTTCAGCAGTTCTTCGACTGCCTTCACGAACACCTGCGCCGAGAACGAAGGAATCAGGCATCTCTTCACGACGCGGATGTCGTGTATGCAGCCGACATGCTGGGGTCTCGAGGCCAAGTCGGCCTGGATCACTACGAGGGACGCTTGAAGACGGTGCTCGGCGCTGATCTCTACAGAATCGCGCTCGACCTGCTGACTGAGGCGGCTGTGGCCGAAGGCAGGCTGGACGACGATGCCTTGGCTCTGTATCTTGAGCATTTTCCGGTCGCGGACGACTCCGACCGTCACCCGATCAAAACTGTTCTTCACGTCCTCGAACACGACGGATACCTTGATCAGTGCGCTGACGAGTATCGCTTTCTGTCCGGTCTCCTAGAGGATTGGTGGCGACTGCGTCACGGCGGAAGCTTCGTACCTATCCGTCAGCGTAGGGGATGACCTAGATCGGGACGACGAACGTGGTCGCCAGGAAATACAACCCGCGCTTTCTCTCCGACGAAGAGATCGTCGCGTCGTTCTGTGTGCGTATTTCAGAATTCGAATCCATCGTCGAGATGCTGCGGGATTGCCGGGAAAACTCGAATCCGCATCAAGTCGTCATCGGCCCTCGCGGAAGCGGAAAGACGAGCCTCCTGCTTCGCATTGCGGCCGAGATACGTCGGGACGCTTCGTTGTCATCGCGTTTCTTCCCCGTCGTGTTCGCCGAAGAAAGCTACGAGGTCTCCACCGCTGGCGAGTTCTGGCTGGAGTGTCTATCCCGGGTGGCGGTACAGGTTCCGGTCAGGGAAGGTGGCCTCGATCTTGGCCGCAGCTACGAGGAACTCCGGGGAATTTCCGACGACCGGTCGCTCGGGGAGCGCTGCCTTGGCGCGGTTCTGGATTTTGCCGATCGCGAGTCCAAACGGCTTGTCCTTTTCGTCGAGAATCTAAACACTCTGTTTCGTGACATCACTGATCCGGACGCCGGCTGGCGGCTGCGCAAGGTTCTGCAGACCGAACCGCGCATCATCCTGCTCGGGAGCGCGACTCGCCGATTCGACCAGATCGACAATCCGGATCAGGCCTTGTATGACCTGTTCCGCATCACTTCGTTGCGGAGTCTCCAGACGGACGAATGTGCCACACTGTGGCGAACGGTCTCGGGACGGGAAGCGCGACCGGAAACCATTCGGTCGCTGCAAATTCTCACAGGCGGCAATCCCAGACTGGTCATGATCGTCGCCCGATTCGGAGCAAATCTGTCCTTTCGTGCGCTCATGTCCGATCTGCTCGATCTGGTCGACGATCACTCGGAGTACTTCCGGAGCCATCTCGAAACGCTGCCGGCGCAGGAGCGACGGGTTTTTCTGGCACTTGCAGACCTGTGGAGGCCGGCGACCGCGAGGGAAATCGCGGATCGGGCCCGCCTCGAGACCAGCAAGTGCAGCGCACAGCTTGCCCGTCTTTCCGAACGGGCCATTGTCGAGGTGACCGGTGGAACCGAGCGACGCAAGCAGTACTACCTCACCGAGCGCATGTACAACATCTACTATCTACTGCGTCGCCCGCACGGGCCGCACAGCATGGTCGAATCGCTCATCCGCTTCATGGAGTCGTTCTACTCGCCTCTTGAGCCTAGTCCAGTGGCTTCAGCGCTTGCCCGAAGGGTCCCGACATTCGACGACGAAGATCGCGGGACGGAAGCTCACGCCGTCCACGAGGAGTTGGCGCGACGGATTGGCCCGAACGAACCCGCGCACCAAGAGCTGGTCGAACGGTCCCTCATCGAAAGAGCTGAACTCGAACTGATCTACGGCAGGAACGAGTCCGCGATTGAAGTGGCCGGACAGGTGCTCGAAAGCTGCCTGCCGAATTCGGCCGAGAGTCGATTGCGCGCTCACATCATTCGGGCGAAGGCGATCATCGCTGATGGAGGCGTCGAGGGGTCCCAACCGGACATCAAGGCCGCCTTGACGGCACTGGCAAATGTCGAGACAGTTCCTAGGAAACACCTCCGTGCCCTCCTGGAATTCAGCGTTCATCTTGGTGCCCGGCGCTTGCGGGAACTCGTCGAAGCGTCGCCCTCGGCTTCCTTTCTGTTGCCTTTAACGACAGCATTGGCGCAGGAGGAAGGACTTCAGCCTAGGGTTGCTCGCGAGGTCGAGGAGGTCGCTTTAGACATCCGCGTGGAACTAAAGACGCTATCCGTCCCGTGAACATGTCCGAGGACCACTCCCGCGAGGCCCTGACGAGCCAGCAACGCAACCTGCTGCTGGCCGAGCCGGTCGCGCGGTTGTCCCTCGAGCGACGCGTCATCTTCAAGGATGACCCGACGATAGCCGATCGTCTGGATGTCCAGTATCTGGCATTGAGCGCAATCGACTTCGTCATGGAACGCTCGGCGGTCGAGTCGGGTGCTTCGCCGGACGAAATCGTCGAGCATGTCGCCGTCGATGCGGCGAGGGTCAAACCAAGCTTGACGGAGGAGCAGAGCAACAAGGTCGGACAGGTGGTACTCGACCAGCTCGCGAACGCCCGGGACGGGCACAAGGCATTCCGGATGGAATACTATGATGCCGACCGTAACGTCTACTCGTTTCACGACTTCCGGTTGCTGGCTCTCTCCGTGGCCGCTGACGGATCGGCCAGGTTCAAGCTGGCTCGTGGCGCCCAGATCCTGACCCTCGCGATGCTTGATGTGGCACCGGAGTTCGCCCAGGAAGCCGAGGCGATCATGATTCGCAAGGCGATTGAGCGTGGCCGCATCAAGGATGCGATGACCCTCGCCCAGCGTGCGCGCATGCGCTCGATTCACTATCGGCAGTTCATCGAAGACCGGCTGTTTCAGGTCCGGCGTGCCGCCGACCGCGTTGTCTGGCACAAGGAAGTGCTGCCCGAACTCGACGAAGCCCGTGCGCACTTAAGCGAACGGCGCAAGCACGAAACAGAAATCATCGAGTCGATCCGCGAGCGTGTTGCGAATGCACGCGGCGACGCACGGAATCACCTCGTCGATCTCAAGAACATGATCGACGAATGCCGACGGCGTCATGCAGCCCTTTTTGAACGCGTCATGACTGCGTCAGAAGAATTTCGCCAGATCCAGGTGAACGCGTTCCGGGCACGCCGTACGCAAGATGTGCCAGATCTCGAAGAGCGAATCCTCGTTCCGCTGCTTGCTTCCCCGATGAGAGTGGTCGCTGGCATGAGCGAGGAAGTCGGAATCGTCTTCGCGGCCCCCACGCCGCCGCGGCTTTTTGATTTGACGACGCTGTTCGAGAGTCTCACCCGGCCCCGGTTCCTCCGCGATCCCGAGGGCGAGCACGATGACCAGAATCTGGTAGCACTTGAGCACGTGCCACCCGAGTTCGACACTGAGGAGATTCGAGAGGCACAGAGGTGGCTGATCCGGGAGATCTCGACGCGCACGCGCCTGGACATGGCATCGGCCATCGGTGCCGCCGAACGACAAGGTCTCGCAGAATCCACCCTGCGCTGCGTACTGTTTTTGATGCTGCGATCGTGGTGTCCTCAGGACGATCCTCTGGGCGTCATTGCTTCTATTGACGGTACGATTGCGCACGGGCGTGCCGCGGGCCACAATCTGGTGCTCGCTAGGGATGAGGAGCGATGGCGGACCTGACGCATCTGAGCGAGCCCCAGAAAGCCGTTCTTCTCCTCAACAAGGGCCTGTCGCCGCGAGCCTCCGCGCTGCGCGGCGATGTGGACTATCGGCAACTGCTGGCCCACTGGCGAGCCGATCCTGAATTCCGCGATCTCGTGCGCGACCTCGCGCCGATGCTCGGTCTCAGGGTCGTCGATGTCCTTGAGCACGCGATCGTTTTGGTGCCGTTCGGCCCGGACAGCGTGTTCACTGCGACGCTCACGCACCTTCGTCCGGGACTCGGCGAGATGCAGCGCGGTGCGCTCGCTCTCGTCCAGGTTGCGGTCGCGGCGACGTTCTTTCCGACCGCTGTCGCCCTGAATGGGGCGCAGGACGACTTCGCGGAGGTCTCGGCCACTCCGGCGAGGATTGCGGCGGTGCTCCGTGAACAGTGTGAGCGTCTGGAGGCGGAAGCGGGGGATGACCCCGATCTCGCGGAGGCGGGATTGGCGGAAGCTTGGCGCGAGCTCGCCCGCCTGCCGGATGCCAAGCCCGACGGAAGTCAGCGTGCGGCGCTGAGTTCACTCGCGGGCATGGTCAAGCTCGTTCTCAACCAGCTTCACGAGCACGGGATGGTGCAGACCCTCGATACCGCAGATGGCGAGACCTACATCCCTACGCCGCGCTACCGACTGCAGGTGCGAGAGCTCGCTGCCAACGAGCTGTTCGAGCGCTGCGCCTCCGTCTTGCCCGGCTTCCTTGATCACGGGAGAGGATGAATGCGGTACATCACGCGCATCCATCTCTCCGACTGCGGCTGGCGCGAGGCATACTACCCTGGGACCACGATAGAGCTTGCCGATCCCCGGACCGGAGAGCCCAAGCACACGGTGTTCAGCTTGGAGAACACTGGCGGTAAGACCTCTTTTCTCGCACTCTTGCTGAGTTGCTTCGATCCAAGCGAGAGGCGGTTCCTGAAGACCCTGATCCGTCCCAACCAGAAGTTCAGCGACTATTTCAGCGACGTGCCTGCGTTCATTCTCGTGGAATGGGATCTTTCCGGTGGTCAGACGAGCCTTCTGGACGCGCAGCGCTTGGTCACCGGGCAACTGGTGGTTCCTCGTGGAGAGGGGCGGCAGCGTGAGCTCGACCGATACTTCCTAGCGTTTCGGAGTGCGCCGGGTCTTTCACTCGACGACATCCCGGCCCCTGGTCTTGCGGGATTCAAGGCGCGTGGCAGGCTCAAAAGGCATCAGGATGTGCAGCGCTGGCTCTACGATATGCGCTCGAGCCACCCCGGCAACTTCCAGAACTTCAACAGGCAGTCGGATTGGAAGCGGAAGCTCGCCGAGGAGAAGATCGACACCGAGCTCCTTGCCGCCCAGGTCGAGTTCAACCGAAGCGAAGGCGGCATCGAGGACTTCCTGAACTTCCGCAGCGAGTCGCAGTTCATGCGGAAGTTTCTGGCGATGACCGTGCCGGACGCGGAGGCCGGCCCGGTACGGGCGGTGCTCGCCGAACATGTCGGCAGGCTTGCGGACCTGCCCCGCTTGGAAGGACGCTGGGATGCGATGGGCAAGCTCCGGGAACGATTCGCGCCGTTCGTTGAAATTGCCGGTGAAGCTCAGGCGGCTCAAGAGGAGGTCTCAAGCCGGGTAGGTCATGCCACTGGTCTGAAGGCGACGCTGGAGGAGCATGGCGGTCAGTCCTCCCTGCTGGCTGCGGAACTTTCCGAAAGGGCCAGTACGCACGAGGCCGCTGCAAACGAAGCCGAGGCTGCATGCAGGGCGGCGCGAGTTGAGCTTGCTTCCGCGATGGTCGAGATGGCGCGTGGCCGACACGAAGCCGCCAAGGCCTTGGCTGTGACCCGGGAAGAAGAGTTGGCTCAGGCTAAGTCGTACGCGCATCTTCTCCGCGGTGCAGTGTTGATGCGGGAGATCCTCGACGACCGCGCACGAAGCAAATTGCTCCAAGAGGCGATTGATGCGGAGAATGCCGACCTCCAGCCACGTCGCGACGAGCTGGTGAGCATGGGCGCGGATCTGTTAGCGACGCTCAAGCGGCACGCTGAGGAGATGCGCGAACGACAACGGTCCCTGACGGCCGACGCTGCGGTGTCGAAGGAGGCGGCGCGGGAGGCCGAAGAACAGCGAGCGGCAAATGACGAACGCGCCCGGGCGGAACGGCAGCAAGTGGCTGGCGTCGACGTGAACCTCGGACACGTGAACGAATTCCGGGCGCGGCTGGAGAAGGAGGGGGTTCTTGGATCTGGTGAAAGTGCCGAGGAGGCATCGCAGCGCCATGCGGAAGCCGCGCGGGCGGCCCAAAACCAAGCGCTCGATTTTGGCCGACAAGCCGAAGAGAAGGACAGGGAAGCGGGAGCGCACCGGGGCCGTCATGGTGATCTCAAGGCCGAGCAGTCCGGTATCGCGAGCGAGATCGATTCCTTGCTGGAAGTGGCTCGGGAAGGAAGGGAGAAACACCGATCTCTGGCTATTGATTCGATCATCCTCAAGCTGACCGGCGAGAGCGAGGTCGATCCGGAATCGGACTTGGTCGACCGGATGCTTGCCGATGCCAGGAACAGGGGCGTCGCTGCGCTGCGCGACAACGAGCGGCGTCAAGAGTTGCTTGAAGCCGACCGCGAATCTCTCGAAGCCACCGGACTTGCCTCGATCGACGGGAGCGTTCGCTCCGTCACCCGGAAGCTCCGTGACTCCGGAATGGTGGACGTCCAACCCTATGCCGCCTACCTGTGCGAGATTGGGTGGTCGCCCGACGAGGTTCGCGGTTTCGCGGAGCTCGACCCGGCCCGCTTCGCCGGCGTAGCCGTCCCCAATCGGAAGGCGCTGGAGGAAGCGCGCCGGGTGCTTCAGCCCCCTCCGCCTCTGAGTCGGGCGGTGACAGTCGCGATCGCCGGTGACGTACCCGGAGAGACGCTCGGTGATCGGTTCGTCCTGACGGTCGTCGAGCCGGCCGCCTACGATCGCGAGGCCGCACGGGAGCTCCGGCGGCGCATCGAGGATGATCTTGCCCGTATCAAGGAATCGATCGACGCGGCAAAGCTGCGGCTGGCACGGCTGGAGTCTGCGCTTCGGACCCTGGGCGCTTGGCGTGATCGGTTCGGTGGTGGTCGGCTTAATGCGATCGAGCGATCCATTGAGGAGAAGACAGCGCGTGACCAGGAAATCGAAGCTGAGCTCGCCGTGCTGTCGAAGTGCATCGAGACCGATGAGGAAGACGCCAAGCGCTGCCGTGATCAGGCGCGCGAGTGGGACCAGCAGGCCCACGCCTGTATCGACCAGACCCGCCGCGCCAACGAGCATTTCGAGCAGTGGGAGTCGCGCTTTGATAATTGGCAGTTGGAGCGCCTACGCCACCGGCAAGCGGCGGAAGCGGCTGAGGCGGACGAAAGGGAATGGCAGGCGAAGCGGGATGCATCGATCGGGAAAGCCTGGCAATACAAGCAGGATGCAGAGGGCGCGGCGCGCCGGGCGTCAGAGATGGAACGCGAGGCCGACGATATCGAGTATACCGCACCAAGCGGACGGGCCACCGAGAATCTTGATGCGATGCGCCGCGACTACAATCAGAACTTGGCAACGTTGAAGAAACTTGAACAGGAGCGAGTCGGCGAACTGAGCGGTGAGCATCGGGCGGTTCAATCGGCCTTGGCCCTTAAGGAGGACCGCTTCGGACAGGAATTCAGCGAACTCGTCCGCGCAGAGGTCGAAGCCGAAGCGGAGCGCGATGGTGTCGGAGAGGCCGTCGTCACCGCCGACAAGGATCTCGAGACCGCACGGACGAATGCTTCGATCGCCCACGCCGACGCAGAGAGCGCGGAGGGAGAGTATCGATCCGAGAGAAACAGGCGCTCCGGAGAGATCAAACCGGACACCTTTATTGATCTTCGTGCCCACGAACGGGAGGACTTGGCCGGCATCGCGTCGCGAGCGGAGGAGGCCATCGTCCAGCAAGAGGCTCTCGGAGTACGGGAGGAGAAGGCTGCGGCGCGGACCCGCCAGGAAGCGGAACAGAACGAGCACGCCGCGAAGGAATACATAAGCTGGGCCACTACGCTGGATGGTGTGCTGCACGGGGAGTCCGCCTCACCGGGACGGGTCGAGCTTCCAAGTCACGAAGAGGTAGCGCCCCTCGTCACCGACACTGTCTCCGGTCTCGATCACGCACGCAGTGCGTTGAGCAGAGCGGAGAAGCGTGTCTACAAGAGCTACGACGAGATCCGCATGTTCATGAACTCCCGCACCTTCAGCCATCTGGAAGGTGAGCGTGAAGTCGCAACGCACTTGAGCGCAAACGACGCTCTGGACGCCGCGGCCCATGCAGCCGGAACCGCGGGGCTGATCGATGATCGCCTGAAGAGCATTGAGCACGACCTGTCAAAACTCGGCGACGATCTCCAAGCATGCATAGACGAACTGGACCATCTGCTGCGTGCAGCCCTGCATGTCGTGCGGCGCATGGTCCGCGAAGGGCGGATTCCCGACCATGTGCCGCGATTCGGCGGCCAACCAGTGTTCCGCATCGGTGCCGACCTCTCCCGAATCTCAGCCGCGAACCGCAGGGAGATTCTGCGCACCTACATCAACGATCTGGTGAAGGACGACCGGGTACCGGAAAGGGGCCAAGACATCGCCGCGGAGATGGTGGAACGCATGACGGCGACGCTCGGCAGGAGCACTCTCGACATCCGACTCCTCAAGCCGAAAGGCGAGGGAGACACGGAGCACATGCCCATCGAGCGAGTGACCGTATCTGGTGGAGAGTTACTTACCGCGGCGATGATGATCTACCTCGTGATTGCGAAGCTGCGCGCGGATGCGATGCACGAAGGCACGGGAGAAGCCGGCGTGCTCATCTTGGACAACCCGCTGGGCAAGGCCAACAAGGCCCTGCTTTTGAAGACGCAGATCGGACTCGCGGACGCAATGGGAATCCAGCTCTTCTACGCGACCGGCGTTCAGGACACGAGTGCGCTCGCAGTGTTCGAGAATATCGTGAGGGCACGCCGCAGCCGGCAGTCCCCCGCCACGCGCCGCATCCATGTGGAGATCGAGGCGATGCACGCGCACATCGACAGGAACACTGACGGCGAGTCTTCGGTGGCTGCCCCCGTTGAGGTAGCTGCAGATTAGCCTGCCCACTTTCGAAGAAGCGCTGCTCGCGCTCGGCAAGCGCCGGATACGCTTGCCCGAGCTTCGCGACGCATATCTTCGCGCCCATCCAGACGCCCTTGATGCGCCGGATCTACGCCGACTTCTCCTTGAGGCATTGCGCAGGCTGGAGCGAGACGAAGTGGCCAAACTCCCGGCATTGGGTCGGGGATGGGACAGATCTGGCTCCCCCGCGCTTCCTCGAACCGCGAGTCTCCGCGACGTGGAGCGCTCCCGACGCTCGGCAAAGGCGCACGCCTGGCTCCCGGATCTTGCCTTTGCCGCGGACGAGCGCCACCCCGTGCGCAGGGCGTATCTTGAGGCCATCAACGCGTTCATGGTCTCCGTACGCGACAGGAGTCTTTCCCCGGTGCCGACGCGGGAGCGTTCACTGCAAATCTTCAGGGACGAGAAGCGGCTCGACCTGATCCGCAAGGGAGAACCAACCCTGTTCGAAGGACGCATCTCGCTCGACGATCTCCACTGCTATCCGATCGCGCCACCGCTGCCCTTCGAAACGCCTGACAACCCTTCGACCGGACGGCCCGTACTCGTGCTGGAGAACTATCACTCCTATGACAGTTTTCAACGCTGGAACCGGGACGCAGGGCTGTACGCCGCCGTCGCTTACGGTGGGGGTAATGCGTTTCGGCAGGGAGCCGGCAATCTCGACGAACTGATCCTTCGCACCGCCGCCGATGGCGCTTTCTATGTGGGTGACCTGGACCCGGCCGGGATCGATACATTGCTTGGCGTCAACGAACGTCGTTGGGCAGAAGGACGGACGTTGGTGAAACCCCATCGCGGCCTCTATGCATGGTTGTTGGCGCACGGTTGCCAGTGCAAATTGGGCAAGGTGCCTAGGGACGGCTTGGTCGTTCGTCTTGCCGAGGTGTTTCCCACCGGTATTGCTCATGCGCTTGGCGAGCTATGGTCAAAAGGACTGCGTATTCCGCAAGAGAGCTTCGGCCTTGAACAACTCCGTGGCGCGGAAGCGGCAGTCGCCGGACCGGCCACCGCCTGAACAGCCTGCGGGGCGATCTGCATGCCCAGCCCGAGACCGGGGCAAACAACAGTTAGATGTACATGCCTCTCAACATGCTTCAGCTAAAACTGTACGATCATCCACCTTTGGAGGAATGAAGTGAAAATACCCCTAAAGATGGATGTGACTGGTTGTGCAGACTGGCCTCAGGGATTTCCGGCTAAGGTGGAATTGGCAACTACGGTTTGCCTGCCCGATCAGCCAAGGTCGGGCAAACAGCCTATCCTGTTATTCGCCTTTCCAGGCGGCGGCTACTCCCGTCACTACTTTGATCTTGATCTTTCCCACCTGCCCGGCTGCGAGGGGGCGAGCTACAGCCAGGCGGATCATCACTTGGCCAGCGGCATCATCGTGGTCACCTGCGATCATCTCCATGTCGGTGAAAGCACCAAGACGCGGCAGCCAGAGTTGATCACCCTCGACATGCTGGCGGCCGCCAACGCCGCCATGGTCGATGCCGTCTCAAGCCGATTGGCAGATGGCACATTGGTGGAAGCAGCCGGGCCCAATGCCGGGCTTCGCTGTGTCGGCCTGGGGCAGTCCATGGGCGGCGCCATTACCATTGCCACCCAGGCGGCCCATGGCTGTTTTGACGCCATCGCGGTATTGGCACATGGCGTTCACGGCTCGGTTGCGGTCAGGCCAGAAGATCTCGATGGGCTTTCCGCCACCGGCAGGCTGGCCTTTTCTGACAAAAGACCGGGCACAAAATTGCCGTCCATGCGGGAGTTGTGGTACGCAGCCGATGTGCCTCAGGCAATCATCGACGAAGATACCAAGGGCGGCTATCCCGTGAGACAGACCACGCCAGTCTATGGAAGCCTCACTATCCCTCCCTGCGCCCTGAATTTCATTGCGCCGGGTTTCCTGGCATCCAAAGCAGCCAAGATTTCAGTGCCTGTGTTTATCGGTTACGGAGATACGGACGTGCTGGCGGAACCAGACCACGAACCCGCCGCTTATCGCAGCGCTGCGAGCGTGGAAGCCGCTAAATTTGCGACGATGGGACACATGCATAACTTTGCCAGCACCAGGCAGCAATTGTGGGATAAGCTGGTAGCATGGATGCAGGAGCTAGCGAGCGAGCGCGCCGAAGAGGCAACGAGATAACGCAGACCAAGCCTCCCCGCAACAATCAGCCTTCGAGCACTTCGTGCATGCCGTCCCAATGCCCATCATGGCAGGCGAATTCCATCATCGCATCATCATGATCAAAAAAGAATCCAATGGTCACCGGCCCCCATGGCTCGGGTGAAGCGAACGTAAACGGCTCGCCACTGACCTGTTTCATCCTGGGTCCGAGATCGTCATAGAGCTGCCGCACATTGTCCGAGCCTTCAATCCAGAACCACATCCTGTACCAGGCCGGTGTGTACCCTTCGGGGATTTTCTGTGGGGCGGTTTTCGGGTCTTCCCAGTCGGTGATCGTAAAGTAGGCTGTTTCCTCGCCCTTGTTCGCTCCTTTCAACAAGTACGATGTTGCCGTCACTGCCCCATCGAACCCCATGGCAATACCAAACTCCCGACCGGAGTGTTCAACGACATGTTCGACATTCATGCCGCAACCGTCGCGATAGAAATCGAGCGCCTTCTCGATATCCTGTGTATTGTGATTGAGGGAAAACACTCGGAGCACTTTGCATTGGCCCGCAGATGCTTCGCCGAGCTGAATGAACTCAACGGGGTTCTTCAAAGGGTCTCGCATAACGGCATACTTGACCCTGCCCAAGCCTCCCCACTCAAACTCGGCAGGCGCGCTCAAGAATTCAACGCCCTCAGATTGACCTCGCGCGTACAGTTCATCGAGGTTATCCACCAGGAACGTGACATTTCGCAGGCCCGCACCGTTCATGGATTGCAGTGCTTCAACGTTCTGGCCGGGTTCGAGGTGAAAGGTAACGAAGTCAATCAGCGCCGCATCTTTTGACGCATCTTCACCACAGAGGTAGTAATACGTCCCCATGTGCACTTCTTCGCCCGACTCCGCATCCACCTTCACTTCTTGCTTGCCGGCGCCAAGATCCTCCAAGCCCTGAATGCTCTTCTCCCGATCCAACTGCTCCGTTGGAATCCGGTAGCTCCGCAACCCCACAAAACTCGTGTAGAACGCGAGCAAGTCGGGATAGACGTGATCAGGATGTTCCGTACTGATCGTCAGACACATGTGGTGAACTCGATCAACTCTGATGGTCACTTGTTTTTCCTTGCTTTGGTTCAAAATTGACTCCACCTTGGTCGCCATCCATGAATACTATCGAATCAGGTGCACCTGTAGTGAAGGATCCCGCTTGACGTATTGACGTTCGTCTTTGTCGTGGGGCGAAATGCCGATTGCGTGTCGATAAAATCGTATACCGCCACAAGGAGTGAAGCGGGATGCAAGACTAGGCATACTACACACTGGGAAGCTCGAGCCTGACCGTTAGCCAACTGGGCTTCGGGGTGATGACGTTCGGAAGCTACGAGGGCGTCGGTGCCAGCAATTGGGGCGCCAGCGAGAAGGAATCGGCAGTATGGAACCCGCCACCAACCCGTAGGGGCCGGACGTGCTCGCCCCGCGATCTCTGGGCGAATTGTCCTAATTGCAGGTGCGATGTCTTTAGCCCGGATGTTGCACGAGTTGCCCAACTTTCGAGAGCATGAGCCACTTCGTCA
>JAPPIX010000277.1:19155-35328 GCA_028820495.1 Gammaproteobacteria bacterium | reverse complement strand
CGCGGTGCGGCTGACAATCTCGCGGTTGTCGTAGTCGCCGCCCCGGCTGCCGCGTGCCATCGAGCGCTTCAGCAGCCTTTCGCGCACCCCCCGGTTCTCGAGTTCGGAGAGCAAGGGCTGCTGGGTGGTGTTCAGCAGCGGAATGACGAACTTGCCGTGCATGCCGCGGGACTCGGCTTCGCCGGCGGCCGTCTCGATTCGCGCATCGCTTAGGCCACTGAGCTCCTCCCGGCTGTGGACGACGAGGAACGAGTCATTCACCTCGCTCAGCACGTTCTGGCCGAAGCGGGTCCGCAGTTCGGCCAACTCGGCGTTAATGGCCCGCAACGACTCCTTTTCCGCTTCGGACAGCTCAGCGCCGGCGCGCACGAAGGCGCGATGGGTCTCCTCGACCAGGCGCAGCGATTCAGGTTCGAGGTCGAATGTGTCTCGAGCCCCGTGGACGGCTTGGATGCGCCCGAACAGTGCGGCGTTAAGGAAGATGCGGTCCCGGTGCTCGGCCAGCTTGGGCGCGACGTCGGCTTCCACCTCCTTGAGCGCTTCGTTGGTGTGCGCCGAGGCCAGCCCGAAAAACACGCTGGCCACTCGACTGAGCGTTTCTCCGGCCAATTCGAGCTGCAGCAGCGTGTTCTCGAAGGTCGGTGCCTCCGCTTGCGCGGCGATGCTGTCGATTTCGGCTAGATGCTCCGCCATGCCGGCCTCGAAGGCTGGCAGGAAGTGCGCCGGTTCGATGCGGTCGAATGGCGGATACTCAAGATGCAGGGGACTCGGCGTGAGCAGTGGGTTCGTTGCGGACATCCTGGCGGCCGGGGCTTCCTTGAACTGGGCCGGGTCTGAGGAGTTTGGGGAACAGGCGGCAAGCGCTGCGGCCAGCAGGCTGGCCGACAATGCGCGAATGAGTGGTCGAGGCATGGCGGCGGGCAATGTTAGATGAAATCCGGGAGTCGGTGCACTCTACACCATGAATCCAGCGAGGCTCTGCCTCAGACCGGCAAGGCATGTGATCCAACATTCATGATCTTGCTTTGGTTGGACGATTCCAAAAATGCAACGCAACTGTAAACACGAACCGCGTTCAAGGGATCTAGTGTCACGCCTACGCGATTGCCCCAGTGGCCGGTACGCCTCTCCTTGAAAAAGGCTGGGTGATTGAAGGGATCGCGAATGCCAACCACGAATCCCGCGTCAACCGAGGCACACCACCGTCTTGCCGAAGGTTTGGCCGGCCATGAGGCGGCAGAAAGCGGTCGGCGCCGATTCCAGCCCTTCAAACACCGCTTCCCGATAGGCCAGGCTGCCGTCGCGAATGCGGCCGCCCAGTTCCTCCTCCATGCGCAGGCGCAGATCCTCATGGTCATAGACCACCAAGCCCCGCATCGTCGCCCGGGCCCGGATGACCAAGCCGGGATTGGGGCCCGGCGGCACCTCTGCCTGGTTGTACTGGTCCATCAACCCGCAAAGCGCCACTCGGGCATTGAGGGCTAGGCGTTCCATCACCACTTGGAGGATCGCACCGCCAACATTGTCGAAGTACATGTCAATGCCCTCGGGGCAGAGTGCGTCGAGCGCGTCGCCGAGCGGCGCATGGCGGTCAATGCAGCCATCAAAGCCAGCCGCTTCGCACAGCCAGTCCGCTTTTTCCGGACTTCCAACGATGCCGATGACCCGGGCGCCAGCCGCTTTGCCCAACTGGCCCACCGTCGCGCCCACCGGGCCGGCAGCCGCCGACACCACCAAGGTCTGCCCCGGCGCCGGCTGCAGAATGCGCTCCACGCCGGCGTAAGCCGTGAGACCGGGCATGCCGAGCACGCCCAAGGCGAGCGATGGTGGATCCAAGCCATCGGGAATGGCGTTAAGCGCTTGCTCGGGCAGGCGCACCTTGGACTGCCAAGGACCAAAGGCCCGAGCCAGGGTTCCGGCCGGGCCGGCAACCGAGTCCTCGACGGTACGCACGATCAGTTCGCTCTCCATCGGCTGTCCTGGGGCGATGGCGCCGGTGACGTGCCTGCCGCTTAGACGGCCCCGCAAGTAGGGGTCGATCGAAAGGTAGAGCACCTCGACCTCCACCCCGGACTCGGGCTGCTGCGCCGGTTGCAGGGCAAAGTCGCTTGGCACGGGGCGCCCTTCGGGACACCGGGCGACAATCACGCAGGGATTGGGCAAAACCTCGGTCATGCATCCTCCAACAGTTCGTAGAGCGTACCGTCCGGGTCAGCCAGCACCGCGCTTCGCCGACCGTCGTAGAGCATTCCGTCATGGCGGGCCGGCGGTTCGATGCCCGCATTGGCAACCGCGTCGAGGCTCGCCACCGACAGCGTCGTCATTGCGATGCCGGGCGGCAGCATTCCCGCCCGCTTGGGACGCCGCACCGCTTCGGGCGGCATCTGGTCCACTTGCAGGAACACCTCATCGCCACGCTTTAGGGTGGAGATGGTGAATCGCGTGTCCAGCGGCTTGTCGAACGCCCGCGCCAACATGGTGTACACCATCTCCACGCGCACCATGGCGACCGTGCAATCGAGGTGCCCCTCGACCCACCGCTGGGTGGCGCCAAGGTTGCTGGCGCCGACCACGTGGATGAACAAACGATCCACAAAACTGCTTGCCCGGGGCAGGGAAAGCCCCGGCGGGTCGCTGTCAATCTGCGTGAAGTAGCAGATCTCGCCGTCCGGGCCGCGCACCTGCATGGCGCACAGGCTGTCCATCCCGTCGAGCCGCCGAGGCGGTCCGATGATCTCGAATGGCGAATCGGCCAGCCGCGCCGCCAACCCCTGCACGTCCAGGACGCAGAACTCCAAGGCTGTCCAGCCCATGCTGACCAAGGGTTCAAAATCACCCACAGACGGTGACTCGACCAGCCGCAGCCAAGTGTCGGCGCCAGAGGGCGGCTGCAGCAGCGCGTAGGGCGCACCGGCGGCGTTAGGCGCGGCCCAAGCGCCAGCGAGCGAATTGGTGATCCGCCCGGTTTCCACCGTGCGGTACTCGATTAGGCGCTCGTAGGCTCCCCTGCTGCGCTCGACATTGGCGACGCAGACGGTGCCGGCGCGTAGCGGCGTCACGTCGGACGGCATTCGTCCGCCAAGGTCGCAACGGACGCCTTCGTCATTCTCCAAGCATCCGAGCGCCGGCCTCTGCTGACGTGGGCTCGTCGCCGCGCTCCTCGGCCTCCGCTTCCTGCTGCAGAATGCGCAGAATGCGCGCCAAGTACTCCTGATGCCAGCGGCCGCGCTGCTCCGCGTGGGCCGGGCTGGGCACGAAGGCTTCGATCTCCTCCCGAGTCAGGCTGCCCCTTGTCTCGAGCAGTTCCTCGATGGTGTCCAAGCGCTGCCGCAGCACGGCGAGCTCCCCGGCAATCGCCATGGCAATCGACAGCACCCTTTCTGCGTCCGCATCCTCAAGAAAGTAGGGCCGCTTGCCGCGGGCCTTGGCGCCGGCCAGGCGAACGACGTCAAGCGGTGGTTGCTCGCGGTCTTCGCTCAAACTGCCCCACCCCTACGCCGGGACTTCAGCGCCGGTGATGCGCCAAGCGGGCTTGCGCCCGTAGTCCTCGACCGCATCGGCAGCGGCGTCACCGAACCCCGCCTCGTCGGCAATCGCATGCACGCCTTCGTGAATCAGCCGGTCGCGGTCGAAGCCCGCCGCCACCATGAGTTGGTCCAAGTCGATCTCGTGCAGCTTGGTCCAGAAAGGCTCGTTGTTGTTGAACGCATCCCAATCCCGCAGGGCTTGTTCGAGCAGCGGCATGGCTGCGTCGTAGCGGGGCTGTTCAACGTGGGTCACGAGGCCGCCGGGCGCGACGAGGCGGCGGCTTTCGGCCATGATGCGCTTAAGCGCCGGGTAGGAGGTCTCGTGGAGAAACATGATGCTGCCAACCCAATCGAAGCAGCCGCCCTCGAACGCAGACAGGTTGGTGGCATCGGCCTGCACGAAGGTCACGTTGTTGAGGCCCAGGCTCGCCGCCCGAGCGGCGCCGTAGCGCAGCATGGGCGCAGCCACGTCCACGGCCGTGACCTCGGCATCGGGATAGGCGGCCGCGATGGGCAGCACGTTGTGCCCAAGGCCGCAGCCCAAATCGAGAATGCGGCGCGGTGCGAAGTCCGGGCGCAGCTTCCTCAGGAAGGCGACCATGCCTCGGCCGCCACCGTCCGCCAAACGCCCGAGCAGCCCGCCGGTGGTGACGAACAGCCCGGAGTCGTAGTTGGCAGCGGCGCTCACGTCCTGTTCCAACCGCTCGGTGTAGTAGCTGCCCGGCATGCAGTGGTGGTCCACGGCGGTCAGGTAGCGTGGCGGCTTGAGCTTCGGGTCCAACTGCAGGCGCTGCCGGTCGGCCAATTCCGCGCTGCGGTCGATCAACTCCCGCAGTTGCCCAAGCACGACGGAGAGGCCGGATTGCTGGCGCATCTCCATGGTGTTGCGGCGCAGGGCGCTCCAGAGGCGGTAGAGGGAATGGCCTTCCA
Organism: Gammaproteobacteria bacterium; assembly: GCA_028820495.1. Taxonomy (GTDB): domain Bacteria; phylum Pseudomonadota; class Gammaproteobacteria; order Pseudomonadales; family Azotimanducaceae; genus Azophilus. Next base: position 30,871 of record JAPPIX010000277.1, on the reverse strand, counting down.
ATGCCCGCCGAACCTCGTGCCGGTCGGCGGGGGCGCGGCCATGCTGCTGCCGAAAGGCGGGCTCGATTGCGCTTTGGTAAGCCGCAGTGACGCCCGGCAGCACTTCGGCCGCCAGATGCCGGTTCAGATGCGCCAGGAAGTTGTAGCGCTCCGCTTGGTCGTGGGTGGTGTTCGGGAGCAGCGCATGCCGGCCCACCGTGCGATAGTCCGGGGGGCCGTCATAGTCCGCTCGGCCGACCGCTTGCATGTTTTCCAGACCTCCTAAATGACGTATTATCATATCAATATGTCATTTGAATTTGCAGGGCAGTGAACCACGCCTCCCGCCCGGCTGTTGGTTGGTTTCCCATTATGCGGGAATCGCCCCGTTGAAGTTTGACGCCGCAGCGGGTCCGCCCGACGATTTTGAGTGGCCGAACGGCGCCCGTTTGGCCCTGTCCATCGTGGTGAACGTCGAGGAAGGGGCGGAGATGATGGTGCGGGACGGCGATTCACGACCCGAGCCGGTGGACGAGTTGGGCGCCGTTCCCAAACGGCCGATGCGTGTCCATGCCAACGAGTCCAATTACCGCTACGGCATCGGCTTTGGCGCGCCAAGGGTGTTCGGGCTGCTAGAGGAACGTGGGATTCCGGTGACCGCAACGGCCGCTGCCTTGGCCTTGGAACGGGCTCCGGCCCTTGCGGCGCACATCCACCACAGTGGCCACGAGGCCGCTTGCCACGGCTACCGCTGGGTGTTCCAGCACGGCATGTCGGAGACCGAGGAACGCGAATTCATTCGCAGCGCCCGGTCCAGCATCGAGGCTAGCGTCGGGGTCGCGCCAGTGGGCTGGCTATCCAGGCTGCTGCATACCGACCGCACCCGCCGCCTGCTTGCGGAGGAGGGCTTCGTCTATCATATGGACGATTATTCCGGCGACCTGCCGTTCTGGGACAGCGTCGAATGCGCCGACGGTCAGACGCGCCCCATCCTGGTTATGCCCTACGCGCTGGACTCCAACGACATGAAGCTTTGGACATCGCCTTCGCTCAGCCCCGCTGATTGGGCGCGCTACGCCATCGACAGCTTCGGTTGGCTGCTTGAGGAAGCCGCGGCCGCAGGCCCCCGGATGATGTCCCTGGGCCTGCATCTGCGCATCATCGGCCGCCCGGGCCGTGTCGGGGCGCTCAAGCGGGTGCTCGATCACGTCAGCGGCCGGGATGACGTGTGGATGGCCACGCGCAGGGACATTGCGGCCGCCTACGCCGCGGCGGTGCCGCCGCCAACCGCTTCACCTACCCCCACCTGAGGAAGCGCCGCCATGAGCCAGGACCGCAATTCGACACCAGCGCCCCGCCAAGAGGGCGGCTACACCGATCGCGACGAGCGCGCCATGCTCGACGTGATCGGGCGTTGGGTGGAGCGCGACGTGAAGCCCCACGTGATGCAGATGGAGCGCGACGACACCTATCCCCACGCGTTCGTGGAACAGATGAAGGAATTCGGCCTGTTCGGGGCGACCATCTCCGAGCGCTACGGCGGGCTGGGGCTGCGGGCCGCCACCTATGCGCGCATCGTTTCCTTGATTTCGGAACAGTGGATGTCGCTCACCGGCATCTTCAACTCCCATCTGATGATGGCAACGATCGTCGAGAAGTACGGCACGGAGGCCCAGCGGGAGTACTGGCTGCCGAAGTTCGTCACCGGAGAGATCCGCGGCGGGCTGGCGCTTACCGAACCGGACGCCGGCACCGACCTGCAGGGCATCCGCACCCGGGCCGTGGCCTGCGGGGACGGCTACCGCATCGACGGCACCAAGACCTGGATCAGCAACGGCATCGAAGGCGGTGCGGTGGCGCTGTTGGTCAAGACCGACCCGGACGCCTCGCCGCCGCGCCGGGGCATGTCCATGTTCATCGCGCCCAAGGCCGATCCAGACACCGGCCAGCCCCACCCCGGATTCCGCACGGGACGGAAGCTGGAAAAGCTCGGCTACCACGGCATCGACTCCGCCGAGTTGGTCTTCGAGGACTACGAATTGGACGCCGAGCGGCACTTGGTCGGGGGCGAGCCGGGCAAGGGCTTTTACATGGCGGTGGGCGGGCTGGAGCTCGGACGAATCAACGTAGCGGCACGCTCGGTCGGCATCGCCCGCCGGGCCCTGGACGAGGCGACGGCCTACGCGCAAACCCGCAAGACCTTCGGCAAGCCCATCGCGGAGCATCAGGCCATTCAGCTCAAGCTGGGTGAAATGGCCACCCGCACCCGCGCCGCCGAACTGCTCACCGAGGACGCCGCCCGCGCCTACGACGCCGGTGAACGTTGCGACATGGAGGCCGGCATGGCCAAGTACTTCGCATCCGAGAGCGCCTTGACGAACGCCACGGAAGCGATGCGCATCCACGGCGGCTACGGCTACTCCCGCGAGTATCCCGTGGAGCGCCTGTATCGCGAAGCGCCGCTGATGTGCATTGGCGAAGGCACCAATGAGATGCAGCGCATCCTCATCGCCCGCCAGTTGGTCCAGCGCAACCCGGTTTGACGGCGCAGCTTGAGGCCTTAAGGCAATGAAGCTCGAAGGCGTGCGGGTACTCGACCTGTCGGCATTCCTGCCCGGCCCCCACCTCACCATGACCCTTGCCGACCACGGCGCGGACGTCATCATGGTCGAACCCGCCAACGGGGTCGGGGAGCCAACCCGAGCGGTCGGTTACCGGGACTCGGACGACATCTCCGTCTGGTTCCGCAACATCGCGCGCGGCAAGCGCAGCCTCAAGATCAATCTCAAGGATGCCGACGGCCAGCAGCTCTTCCGTCGTCTGACGGAAGGCGCTGACGTGCTGGTTGAGTCATTCCGCCCCGGCGTGGCGGCCCGGCTCGGCATTGACCATGCAGCGCTCGCCCTATGGAACCCGGGGCTCGTGTACTGCTCTATTTCAGCCTTCGGCCAGGATGGCCCGCTGCGCGACAAGCCGGCTCACGACTTGACGGTGCAGGCGCTCGCCGGGGTCGCGGCGCTCAATCGAGGCCTTGAGGACGGCAAGCCCGCAGCGCCCAACATCCCCGCCGCCGACGCCATCGCCTCCCTCACTGCCCTGTCCGCCATTCTCATGGCGCTGTTGCGCCGTGAGCGCACGGGCCAGGGCGAGCGCATCGACATCGCCATGTACGACGCCCTGCTCGCTTGGACGCCGAACGTCACCGGCCCGGTGTTCGCCGAAGACGCCCACCCGGAGCCGGCCCACATGCGCTCCTTCGGGGGCGCAGCGATGTATCGGATCTACGAGACCTCGGACGGCGAGTTTCTGGTGCTGGGCGGCTCTGAAGTGAAATTCGCACGCAATCTGCTCGCCGCATTCGAACGCCTGGACCTGCTGCCCTTCGCGCAACTGGAGCCCGGTCCCGAACAGGAGCCGCTGCGCGCGTTTTTTCGCGAGCGCTTCGGTTCGCGCCCTCGCGCACACTGGGAGCGCTTCCTCGAACCCATCGACTGCTGCTGGGCCTTCGTGCGCTCGTTGAAGGACGCCTTTGCGGATCCGCACACGCTGCACCGCGACATGCTGCTGCGTGATTCCGGAGGCCATCGGCACATCGGCCCGCCGATCAAGTTCACCCACGAGCCGGCCCGGCCGAACCTGGACATCCCCGACTACGGCGAGCACTCCGTCGAGATCGGCGAGTCCCTCGGCCTGGATGCCGCCCACCTGGCCGCGCTGCGCGAACGGGGCGTCCTTTGACATGGGCAGCGCCACACCTTCGGAGGCCGCCAGGGGCGAGTTGCTTGATCGGTTGACAGGGCTGGCCGTCGAGACCGCCTTCAGCGACCTGCAGCCCGCCGCCGTATGCGCCACCCAGACCTTCCTGCTCGACAGCCTCGCCGTTGGCGTGGCCGGGCGGACCGGGCCTTGGCGCAAGGAAACCCTAAGGTTGGCACTCGCTTGGGGCCATGGAGGCACCGCCCGCATCCTAGGCGACGGGCATTCCGTGCCGCCGGCAACCGCAGCGTTCGTCAACGCCTGGCAGATGCACTGCCTGGAGTTCGACTGCGTTCACGAGGGCGCCGTGGCCCATGTGATGAGCGCCGTGGTCCCCGCCGCGCTGGCGGAGTGCGAACGGCGCGCCGTCGATGGCCAACGATTGCTGCTCGCCCTGGCCATCGGCGTCGAGGTTGCGGCCAGCTTGGGCGTTGCGGCGAACGCACCGCTGAGGTTCTTCCGTCCGGCGACGGTCGGCGCATTCGGCGCTGCAGTCGCGGTCGGGGTGCTGCGCGGTTTCAATGCCGCCGCCATCAGGCGTTGCTTTGGCCACGCCCTTGGCCAAGTTGCGGGCACCATGCAAGCCCACGAGGAAGGCAAGCCCACCCTCCCCCTGCAGCTCGGCGCCGCCGCCCGCGCCGGTCTGGTCGCCGCCGACTTGGCCCAAGCGGGCGTCCCTGCCCCCGCAGACGCCCTGGAAGGACGCTACGGCTACCTCCCCCTGTTCGAGACCTGCTCCGACGCCAAGAGCGTGATAAACCAGATCAGCCAGCCTTGGCGCGTGACCGAGCTCAGCCACAAGCCCTATCCCAGCGGGCGGGCCACGCACGGCGGCATCGAGGCCGCGCTGCGCCTGCGGGCGCAGGGCGTGACATCGAGCAATCTCCGGTCGATGCGGCTCCGCGCGCCGCCGCTGATCCACCAACTAGTGATTCGCCCGGCCCACCAGGGCATGAACGCCAACTACGCGCGCCTGTGCTTCCCCTACGTCGGCGCGGTGGCGTTGGAATGCGGGCAAGTTGGGCTGGACCACTTTTCGGAGCAGGCGCTGAACCGGCCGGCGCCCTTCGCGCTCGCCAAGCGGTTCACCGCGACCGTCGAGGATGCATCCGACCCCGCCGCCTTTGTGCCCCAGACGCTCTCCGCCGAACTGCGCGACGGACGGTGCGTGGAGGTGCGCATCGATGACTTGCTCGGCTCGCCATCGCACCCGCTGACTTTGGAGCAGCAGGAAGCCAAGACAAGCACCTGCTTGGCGGCCGTGTTCGCCGATACCTCCCGGGCGCAGCGCCTCATGGAGGCCGTCGGCAGCCTTCCACAAGCTGCCGACGCACGGACCTTGCTCGACCCCATCACCAACCCGGCGCCGCGGGACGGTGACTGAGACTCCCCACTATCTCGGCGCCGTGGACGTCGAGCGACTGCTCGAGGACCATCCTATCGGGCGCGATTTCGAGACCCTCGCACGGACCCTAAGCCGCGACGAACTCTTTGCGCGCCAAGACCGACTGTTCCGCCGTTGCGTGGCGCGGGCTTGGCGGACGGGCTTCTATCGGCGGCTGTGGGGGGCTGCCGGCATCGAGCCCGGCGACATTCAGAGTCTTGAGGACATTGCGCAACTGCCGGTGTTCGACAAGTCGGACCTCATGCAGAGCATCGAGGCGCATCCACCGTTCGGGGATTTCGGCGGCTTCCAACCGGACGATCCGAAACGCCCTCCGGTGGTTTTCCACACCACCAGCGGCACCACCGGCCAGCCGCAGACGCTGCTGTTCGGTCCCAAGTCCCGCGAGACGCAGAACCTGCTGCTGGCGCGGGCCTATCGCTGGCAGGGGCTGCGTGCCGGGGACGTGGCGCATAGCTGCTATGGTCACGGCACGGTCAATGGCGGCCACTACGTGCGCGAAGCGTTCCTGCACTGGACCAATGCCCTGTTCATCTCCGCGGGCACCGGCCTCGAGACCCCGTCCGCCCGCCAAGTGCGCCTGATGCGCGACTTCGGCGCCACGGTGCTGGTGGGATTTGCGGACTATTTGAAGCGTTTGGCGGAGGTGGCGGCTGCTGAAGGCTTGACCTTGGGCGAAAACCTTCGCATCCGCATGATCAGCGGGCACATGAGCCCCGAAGACAAGGCAGCGCTCGCGCGCCTCTGGGGTGGCCCGGCCTGCTACGACTGGTACGGCGTCGGCGACACCGGGATCATTGCTGCCGAAGGCCCCGACCGGGACGGCCTCTACGTCATGGAAGACGCGCACTGGCTGGAGTTGCTTGACGTGGACAGCGGCGAACCCGTGGCGCCCGGGGAACCCGGCGACATGGTGTGCACCTGCCTCTACAAGGACGACATCTACCCCATCCTGCGATTCAACACCCACGATCTCAGCCGCGAGCGCATCGACGCATCGCCCGAGCCATACGTTCTGCGTCGAATCGAGGGCTTTCTCGGCCGCAGCGACAACATGGTCAAGATCAAGGGCATCAACGTGTTTCCCCACGCCATTGGTCCGCTGCTCGCCCAAGTTCCCGAGTTTCTCGGTGAGTTCATTTGCCGGGTGACCGCGCAAGGGAGCCTGACCGTGGTCGCGGAAGTGAAAGCCGGCGATGGTGACTTGTCGCCGCGACTGCGCGCGCTGCTCAAGAATGGCCTTGGCATCGATGTGGACGTTGAACTCGCGGCGCGGGGCGCTACGGCCGATCTGACCGAAGTGGAACGCCGCCAGAAACCGATCCGCCTCATCGACGAGCGCACGCATGCCGACCAGCGGGCACGCTGACGGAGATATGCAGCCAAGATCAATGCTGCTGCCACAACGCCCTCCGGGCGGCACCTAGCTATGGCGCCAGATGCAACTGCCCTAGGCGCCGCGTTCGCCGCCGGGCGACTCGAGCCGTCGGCCGTGATCGAGAGCCTGCTTCGGAGGATCGAAGACTTGGACCCTGTTGTCGGTGCCTGCAACCATGTCGCGCCTCCAGCCGTCCTGCTGGCCGCCGCGGACGCCGCTGGCAAACGCTGGCGGGCGGGCGTCCCTCGCTCGCCTCTTGACGGCGTGCCCTTTGGCGTTAAGGCCAACATCGCCGTGGCGGGCTGGCCTTGGCACAGCGGGATTGCCGCGTTGCGCAGCCGTCTCGCCGCCGAGGACGCCGACTGCGTTGTCCGGTTGCGGGCCGCAGGCATGGTGCCGCTCGCGGTGCTGAACATGCACGAGGCCGCGCTGGGCGTAACCTCGGACAACCCGGCCTTCCGTACGACCCGCAATCCCCGGGCGCTGGATTGCATTCCAGGCGGCTCATCCGGTGGCTCCTCGGCAGCGGTGGCCTGTGGGATGTTGCCAATCACCCTCGGCACGGACGATCTAGGCTCCGTGCGGTTGCCATCGGCCCTGTGCGGCGTGGTCGGCTTCAAGCCTGGGCATGGGGAGGTGCCGGTTCAGGGAGTCGAACCCTTGGCACCCATTCTGGATCACGTGGGGATACACGCCCGCAGCGTGCGCGACGTGGCTCTGGTGTTCGCGCTGCTGCGGGGCCACGCCGGCGATTCAGCCGCCCTCGTTGCCGAGGCAAGGGCCGATGACGCACCGCCATTGGCACAGTGGCTTATCGGCGACCCGGAGCAGCCGGAACACACCGGGGCTGAAATCGCGAGCGCCATCCGGGATGCCCTTCACGACACGGTGGGCGGGCAACGCGTGAACCGTCCAGTGGACTGGACCGGGGTGGACCTATCGGCCCTGCGGCGGGCGGGCCTGCTGAAGTGCGAACGCAGCGCGGCCAAGCACTTCGCGGCGCTGCTGCGCGAGCGGCCCGTCGGCTTCAGCGCCGAATTCAGGCAGTTGACGGCCTGGGGCGCGGCCCAAGGAGCGGACAAGGTTCGCGAAGCCGCCGACCGGCTGGCGCAAGCGCGGCGGTCGCTGCGCGCCGAGCTGCGCGACCGGTTGCTGGTCGGTCCGACCGTTCCGCATCGAGCGCCGCAACGGGGCGCCCCCACGCCATCCAATCTAGCGGACTTTACAGCACCCGCGGCCATCGCCGGCGTTCCGGCCATCTCGGTGCCCATCGGCCATTTCGACGGCGGGCCCCCTATCGGGATGCAGATTGTGGGGACGCGGAGCCAAGACGTGTTGCGTGCCGCCACCTTGCTGTTTCCGGGCATCGCGCCCATTGCACAACCACCAAACGATGGAGGAGAGCCATGAATCTAGAGGAGCTTCCTCGAATACCCTCTCGAGAATTCATGGGCGGCTCAGTGCAGTCCGTGGCGGCGGACGGCACCCAGGCCTGCGTGCGTTTCCTGCCCCCGGAAGGCATGACCAACCCCCACGGGACCGTTCAGGGGGGCTTCGTGGCCGCGATGATCGACGACGTCGTCAGCATGGCGACCTGGTTCGCCGACAGCGAGCGCACTTTCGTCACCAGCAGCCTGAACTGCTACTACCTGCGCCCCGTGCCGACGGGTGTTCCTTTGTTAGTGAGCTCCCAACTGGTTCGGGTCGGCCAACGCCAAGCGGTCTTCGAGGCATCCGTGTCAGCCGAAGGCAGCGAATCCATATTGGTAAAGGGCATTCAGGTTCAACAGTTCCTGTAGCCCGCTTCCGCCAGACTTCTAGCCTCTTGACGGGAAGCACATTCCATCAGCCGAATCCACGGCGGGACGCCCGCTCCGGGAGCCCGCCCGAAGCGAACGCCTGCTAACTCGCAAACAGGATCAAGACGCCGGCTGCCGCCGCAGAGCCGACAACGCCCGCCACGTTCGGCCCCATGGCGTACATCAGCAGATGGTTTTGGCGGTTGGCGGCCAGGCCGATGCGGTTGGCCACCCGAGCCGCCATGGGCACTGCGGAGACGCCAGCGGCGCCAATCACCGGATTGACCGGTGTTCGCGACAGGCGGTTCATCAGCTTGGCCATGAGCACCCCGCTGGCCGTGCCAACGGCGAAGGCGACAAGGCCGAGCAGCAGAATGCCCAAGGTGCTCGGCCGCAGAAACAAATCCGCCTGCAGCTTGGCGCCAATCGCCAACCCTAGGAAGATCGTGACGGAGTTGATCAGGGCATTCCGTGTGGTATCGGCCAGCCGCTCGACCACCCCGCACTCGCGCATCAGGTTGCCGAAGCAGAACATGCCGAGCAACGGTGCCGCGGCGGGCAGCAACAGGGCGATGAGCAACAACAGCAGCATCGGGAAGAGCATGGCTTCGGCCTTGCCCACTTCCCGCAACTGCGGCATTTCAATGGTCCGCTCCCGCTCGCTGGTCAGGGCGCGCACGATGGGCGGCTGAATCAGCGGCACCAACGCCATGTAGGAGTACGCGGCGATGGCGATGGCGCCCAGCAAATGCGGGGCCAGCTTGCCAGCCACGTAGATGGCGGTGGGGCCGTCCGCGCCGCCGATGATGGCGATGGCAGCCGCCTCGCGCACATTGAAGTCCATCAGTCCACCCGCGCTTAAGCCGAGGACGGCAAGCAGGGTGCCGAAGATGCCGAACTGCGCGGCGGCGCCCAGCAGCAGGGTCTTGGGATTGGCCAACAGGGGGCGAAAGTCGGTGAGCGCGCCGACGCCCATGAAGATGATCAGCGGAAACGCGCCAGTTTCAATGCCAATCCCGTAGATTAAGCTCAGCAAGCCATCGCCGGTGGCAATCCCGGCGCCGGGAATGTTGGCTAGAATCCCGCCGAAACCGATGGGCACCAGCAGCAGGGGCTCGAACTTGCGCACGATTGCCAAGTAGAGCAAAAGGCCGCCGACGCCGATCATCACCACCTGCCCCCAAGTGGCCTGGTGGAGGCCGGAGGCGCGCCAGATTTCGGGGACTAGGTCCACCGGCTAGGGGCTAGGGGCCAAGCGTGCCGGCCAATAGGTCAAACCACCGACAGCAGCGCATCGCCCATCTCGACGGCATCCCCCTCGCGCACGAACACCGCATCGACGGTGCCCGCCGCCGGCGCTGTGACCTCGTTCTCCATCTTCATCGCTTCCAGCACAGCGACCGGCTCCCCGGCGCTGACCACATCACCCGGCTTGACCAGAACCTTGAACACCGTGCCCGCCAAGGCGGCGGTGATGGCACCCGCTTGGCCGGTCTTGGCTGCGGCCGCAGGGGCGATTTCCTTAACGGCGCCATTGGCGGTCACTTCCACCTCAAAGGCCTTGCCGTTCACCCGTACCGAGTAAACCGCGGAGTGCTCGGCTGCTGCGGGCTGCGCAGACGGTTCCGCCGCTTCCTCTACCGGGGGCTCAAAGGCGCTTGGATCGCCGCGATGCTCAAGAAAGCGCAGGCCCACTTGAGGGAACAGCGCGTAGGTGAGCACATCGTCGATGGGATCGTCGGCCAAGGCGATCTGCCGCTGCTGGGCCGCCTGCTGCAACTCCGCGGTCAGGGTCTCCATCTCTGCCGCCAAGCGGTCGGCCGGGCGCTCCGTCAATGGCTCGGCGCCGTTGAGAACGCTGGCCTGCAAGGCAGTGTCCACCGGTGCCGCGGTGGCGCCGTACTCGCCCTTCAGCACCCCCGCCGACTCCTTGGTAATGGACTTGTAGCGCTCCCCCGTCAGCACGTTGAGCACAGCCTGGGTGCCGACGATCTGCGAGGTGGGGGTAACCAGCGGGATCATGCCCAAGTCTTGGCGCACCTTGGGGATTTCCTCGAGCACCTCGTCCAAGCGGTCGAGCGCGTTCTGCTCGCGCAGTTGGTTTTCCAAGTTGGTCAGCATGCCGCCGGGCACCTGGGCGACGAGGATGCGTGAGTCCACCCCCTTGAGGCTGCCCTCAAAGCGGGCGTACTTGCGGCGCACCGTTCGGAAGTAGGCGGCAATTTCCTCCAGCAGCGCCAGGTCCAAGCCGGTGGGGCGCATCGTGTCCGCCAGCATGGCGACCAAGGACTCCGTGGCGGAATGGCCATAGGTCATGCTCATCGACGAGATGGCGCCGTCGAGATTGTCGATGCCCGCCTCCACCGCCTTGAGGTAGGTGGCGGTGGACAATCCCGTGGTGGCGTGGCAGTGCATGTGAATGGGGATGGCAACCGCCTCCTTCAAGCGGCTGACCAGCTCAAAGGCCGCGTAGGGCGTCAACAGGCCCGCCATGTCCTTGATGCACAGGGAATCGGCCCCCATGGCCTCAATGCGCTGGCCGCGCTCCACCCAAAGCGCGATGGTGTGCACCGGGCTCAAGGTGTAGGCGATGGTGCCTTGGGCATGCCGGCCCACCTTGCGCACTGCACCGATGGCCCGTTCCAGGTTGCGCATGTCGTTCATGGCATCGAAGATGCGGAACACGTCAACGCCGTTGGCTGCGGCGCGCTCCACGAAGCGGTCCACCACGTCGTCCGCGTAGTGCCGGTAGCCGAGCAGGTTCTGGCCGCGCAGCAGCATCTGCTGGGGGGTGTTGGGCATGGCCGCCTTGAGCTTGCGCAGCCGCTCCCAAGGATCTTCGCCTAGGTAGCGGATGCAGGCGTCGAAGGTGGCGCCGCCCCAGGACTCCATGGACCAGAAGCCCACTTGGTCTAGCTTGCCGGCGATGGGCAACATGTCCTCGATGCGCATGCGCGTGGCCAACAGGCTTTGGTGCGCATCGCGCAGCACCAATTCGGTCAAACCCAGCGGGGCGGCGTTCATGGGCGTGAAAAGGGTTAGGTCAGCGCCGATGCCGATGCAGGGCGGCTGCGATGGCGGCGGCTTCCTCCAGTGACGGACCCTCCCCAACGTCCGTCACCGCTTGCCAGTGCATGGTGAATCGCTGCGCCAAGGCACCGAGGGCCATGGTGGCGAACACCAGAATCAAGAGGAAGGCGAACACGGAGCCCATGCCAACCAGCATCAACGCCACGCCTTCAGCCAGCAGATCGCCTTGCAATTCTCTTCTCCAACTTCCCTTGTTCCGCACGCCATCTTGATGCCCCGCAGTTTCGCGCCAGCGAAACTGCAAGCCCGACCCCCAGGTCGGGCTGGCGCACCCGGCTGGATTCGAACCAGCAATCCCCAGTTTCGTAG
>JAPPIX010000277.1:0-19055 GCA_028820495.1 Gammaproteobacteria bacterium | reverse complement strand
CAGGTCGGGCTGGCGCACCCGGCTGGATTCGAACCAGCAATCCCCAGTTTCGTAGACTGGTGCCTTATCCAATTTGGCCACGGGTGCGGCGGGCGCGTATCCTACACCCATTCGCATTGGTTCAACAATGAGGGAAGATTTTTCCTTAAGCCCATGTCCGCAAACCAGCAAAGCCTGCGCCTGAACGTTTACATACATGGCCAACATGCCCTCAGCATGGAGGCCAACCCCGATCTGCCCGCCAGCTTGGACAGGGGGGAGGCGATGCCCTGGCTTTCGTCAACATGGTCCGGCGACGAGGAGAGGGTCGCTGCGCAGCTATGGCTCCTGTGCTGCCTGCCGGAAAACGGCGTGCTTGAGCAATGGGTGGGAGAAGCGTTGTCGGCCTTGCGCCGGTTGGGCGGCTTTGGACAGGTTCGGCTCCCTGAAACCGTGGTGTGGGCACATCCCGACAGCGAATACCCCGGCGCCATGTCGCTGTCGGTGGGCGATGCGGCCAGCCCACCCAGCCCCCAAGTGCCGCTTCAGGACTATGAACGCCTCGACACCGCTGATCTGGAGAGTCTTCTGCAAGATGCGATAGCGGCTTCCGGCGGCGCAAGCGGCCGCGCAAGACCCTCGCGGCGGTGGCCCGTGGCCTCCCTGTCCGGCATGCGGCCCAAGGCGACCGCCACGCTGGATAACGGCGTGTGGCGCTTAGCGCCCAAGGGCCATCTGAACACCGCCATCGTGAAGGTCGAGGACAGCCGGCGGAACCCCGGCGAGGCCGGCATCGAGAGCCTATGCCAGCAGGCCCTGCTGCAGCTCGGCCTGCGTGCTGCGCCCACGCAATCCCAAGTCATTGCGGGGTTGCAATGCGTCATCAGCGAACGGTCCGATCGGGCCGTCGCCAACGAACGGGTCGTTCCCATCCATCAAGAGGACTTCCGCCAAGCCGGCGATTTTGGCCCGGAGAAGTATCCAGAGGCGTTTGACAGCCGCGAGATGAGAGGGTGGGCCAAGGCGTATCACGTCTTGCGCCAAGGCGCCGAGGACGCGGAGTGCGATGCGCTGACCCGCTTCCTAGCCGCAACCTGGATGCTCGGCCACGGCGACCTGCACCGCGGCAACCTCGGCTTCCGCGTGTCTGCCCCCGGCGAGGGACCGAAACGCGTTAGCGTCGCCCCGGCCTACGACGTCTCAAGCGCCGTGGGCACGCCGTATTCCAATGAATTGGTGCTGGGAATTGGCGGGCAGCAGCATCCCCCCAAGGTCAAGCCCGGTTCATGGCGGGAACACGCCCGCACCTGCGGCTTGGACGCAACTCGCACACTGGACATAGTCGCCGATGTCGCCGCCCGGCTGCCGGACGCCTTCGCCGACGCAAGGCGCATCTGCGCAGCCCAAGACGAAAACCGCGAGAAGGGCAGCGTAGCGGCGCGCACGGAAAAGACGGCCAAGCACGTCCAGGCACGGGCGCGGGAATTCCGGTCTGCCATAGCGCGGGCTGGCTAGGCGAATTGAACGAGCAGGGGTGCAGGCGCCAATTCGGAATCGCAGGAAGCGTCCATACGCTATGCTCGCCTCCAGACTGTTTCCCGCAACGTATCGCCAACCGCATCCGGCCGTCCGACATCAACAACCGCGATTTCGAACGTCGTGTCGCTCTTTGGCACCTTCCACCGGCGCAACGTGCCCAAGTTCGGCAGTTCACTGTGCCACGGATAGAGCAATACCAGCCGCCGGGCCTGATAGGCACGCGCATAGGCCAGCATCTGATACACATCGGCCTGTGACACGCCGAGCGTAGCCTCGTCAGCCTTTAGTTGCTTCCACTTGGTGTCGATGACAATGTCGCCGTCGACTACGATGTCCGGACGTAGCGCAAACAGGCGTTCCCGTTCGCTATTGCCCTCCAAGGCATAGTTGCCCGAATCCTGAAGGTGCACCGAGAGCGGTGCTAGGGCAGCTCGCATGGTTCGCCCAATAAACGCCTCGAACAGATCGTTCATGGGAAACAGCAACGCGAAGCCTTCGCTTGCCCCGCTCGTCGTGCTCTGCCACTCGCGACCCAGCAGGGCTCGGGCAAGCTGGTAGAGGCGATGGAAGGCCGTGTTGGTGCGATCCAGCCGCACGGGCTCGCGAGCCGGCACCGAACTTCTGCCGACGAACTCGAAGCGGGCTGATAGTTCGGCCAGCCGGCGCAGGTTCGTGTCGGAGGCAGATACTGATGCCAAGCGAGCAACCGCCGCTTTGAGCACACGATTCAAGGGGGTGTCCACGGACAACTCCTCGAAACGGCAGGCCAGCCGATCCGGCCTGACGGTGTGTCGGGCCAACTGTCGAGGGATGTCGAGCCTCCCGCGCAGGAACTGCAGGTCGTCCTCTCGTTGGCGATAGCGGTGCGGCAACCCGCGCCGCACGGCGACGAGCAAGCGGTCGGCGAACAGCCGGATCAGTATTTCCAGCAGATCGGCCCGCTGCGTCGCCAGCAACGCGGATTCGCTGTCCGCGATGGGTAAGCCCCAAGCGACGGCCAACATTCTCGTAAGTGCCCGCCTAAGGGCGGCAGGCTCGGAACCCTCTATCTTGGGAAGTATCTCGACGGTTTCGCCGGGGACCGCGAGCACGCCCACAACTTGGCCGGCGTGAAGGCTGGGCTTGGTCGTCGGCGTAAGGATGGGCTGAGGCACACGCAGGCGCCGGGTCTCGCGCTGGGCAAGGGCGTGGAGCCGTTCCGCGCTGTTGGGAGACACTCCGTCTTCGCCGATGGCGAGGTGCCCCCACTCGGGAACGGTGTGTGTTGCCGTTGCAACGGTCACTCGGCCGCTTCGTCGGGCACTGACGAGCGCACCAGATGCTCATACGAATCATCGGGGAATGCCTCGCGTACGGTCCACCGAAAGCGCGCCTCACCAAGGTCGGATTCAAGTCCCGGTGGAGTGCTCAGGCACTCTCGCTCGACGAAATGATCCGTGCCGCCGAGCACCGATTGCACTTTGCTCCAGTCGTCGTAGAAGTACTCCGCGATCAACGGAATGACTTTGCGGCGCATCGCCGTATCCACGTCATCGCGGGTTTCCGCATCCATGAGCCAAGCGTGGCCGATCAAGTGGTCCCGGTCCACGAGAAACTCAAGGCGCTCGTTAATCGCCCCCAATACGTTTGGTAGATCGACGCCGGTGCGCTTCTCCGCATCGGCCAAAAGGCTCGGTTGGGGAGCCATCTCCTCAAAGTGAAAGCGGCGGCGGAGCGCGGTGTCGAGGAGCGCGATGGATCGGTCGGCCGTGTTCATCGTTCCCAAAATGTACAGATTCTCCGGCAGCGTGAATCGGTCGCCCGAATAGGGAAGCGTGACGCTGACTTCGTTGTCAGCGCCATCACGCTTGTCGTCCTCAAGCAGGGTGATGAGCTCCCCCATGACCTTGGAGATGTTGGCGCGGTTGATCTCGTCGATGACCAGCACGTGGGGTCGGGTGCCGATCGCTGGTAGCTTGCGCGCCTTCTTCGCGATACGCTTCAAAACGCCTTCGACAACCTCAAGGCGCATGCCACCGGCGTCAGCCGCGATGGGACGCAGCCCCTCGACAAACTCCTCGTAGCCATAGGACTGGTGAAACGTGACGAACTCGATGCGGCCTTCGTCCGTCAGGAAGCCATACCGGGCGCGCAACTCTTCGGTCTGGGCGGGTGCCTCTCCATCGCAGATCTCGACGCAGCGACGCACCGTGGCATAGGTCTTGCCCGTCCCGGGCGGGCCGTACAGGATGGCGTTCAGGGCATGTTTGGAAGCGGATGGGGGCGGTGGCCCGATAGGTCTGGGATGCTCCTCTTCCATCTCCTGAAGTTTGTCACCTAACAACCAGACGACAGATTGCGCATCGAGTTGAGTGTTCGGCCGCTCCATACCTCGCTTTTGTGCTTCAGAACGCAGATGATCCAGGAACTCAAGTGCATGTTCGTATTCGTCTCCGATGTCTTCGGTGGATGGCTGTGGATAGCCCAGAAAGGCGTAAGTGGCGCTAAACCTGCTACGGCGATACGGTGGAAATCGCTCTGGGTCGAGCCCCATCAATAAGTACGAGACTGCATCCAAGCGCCCGCTGGATCCCGCGCTGAATATGTCGCTTGGCAGCACCTCATCAAGTGCGCCAATGCGTCCCCCGGCAGTTTTGTCGTCCTCGGCCCACAGGGCGAGCAGCGCCGTCCGCACATCATCGGGGTTCTGATCTACCCAAGCGGCCAGTCGCGCTATCTTGTTCCCCTGCCAGTGGATGAGGTTGTTCTTCGGGTGGGTGATCGCATTCTTCACCAACTGGGACCAGTTCTCCGAGTTGGCGAGCACCGCTGATCGAGCGCTGGAGATGGCGGCTCCCAGTTCATCTTTTTTGTAACGCTCCTTGTCGTCAAGCGAGCCGTCGTCGAGAATTTGCTTGGCTCGCTTGAGATAGCGGTCCCACGCGTCCCTCGTCGCTTCTCGAAAGCGAGAGTAGATGTTCAAAGCGGAACTCAGGCTCGACAGGCTTGAGTAGAGATTGCCGTCGATATCCAGTTTGGATGGGTTGGGTTGATCCCGCCTTTCATCGTCCTTGGAGTAGCGCAGATCGTCGAGCACGGCGGCAAAGCGGTCTCTGCCGTAGAGTTCATCAAGGTCGCCGTAGGTCGTCTCCAATCGCTTCAGTTCCGACATTCGGGACGACACGCTTCCCGGTTGATTCCCGCGTTCGGCTAGCCATTCACTAAAGGTTGGATTCATTTCGCTTCCTAGCCGATGACAGGGGGCGCACGCAGATCGAACCAACCGAAGAAACGTCATTGGCCCGTCGGCGTGGGCGGGCGAAGAATAACGCGGTGCAAGACGGCGTCGCCAGTCCCTCAACCTCCGTTGCCAACAAGTGCTCTAGACATCGGTTGACGAGCAGAACATGTTCCATTACCTTTTCGGCGAATTCATCAAATCAGTAAGGCAGCGCGGTGGACACGGCGAAGGTGACGAGCAAGGGCCAAGTTACGATTCCGAAGCGGGTTCGTAACCTCATGGCAATCAGGACCGGCGACCATTTGGCCTTCGATCTTGACGAGGACGGAAGCCTCCATGTCAGTCCCATCCGGAGCAAGAAGCCTTCGCTAAGGGGACTGCTCTCGGGCTACGCCAAGGGCCGAAGGGTGGATGGGGAAAGGATTCGTGCGGTGCTCCGCGAGCGAGCGGCAGCGAAGTACGCGGTTCGTTGATCGCCTTTGACACCAATGTCCTGCTGCGCCTGTTGCTGGACGATGACCCACCACAGGCGAGGAAGGCACAGGCTCTGCTTGAGCAGACGATGTCCAAGTCCGACAAGGTGTTGTTGCCGGATATCGTCCTGTGCGAGGTCGAATGGGTGCTGAGTGCCGTTTACAAAGTGCCGAGGGCAGAGATCATCGAGACGTTGCGGCATTTGCTCGAAGCGGACGAATTTGCGTTCCTCAATCGTAGCGCCGTCTCCGAAGCCCTGAACGCGTACGGAGACGGCAGCGCAGACTTCTCGGACTACCTCATCGGCGCGACCGCTGCGAAAGCGGGCGCCGCAACGACCTACACCTTTGACCGCGCTCTGCGGCGCGCCGGTGGGTTTAGCCTGACGCCGTGACAGCGGCGCGAACCTGTCCTTGGCTGCGAAAAACCGCTACCAGCCAGTGGTGGCCGATCGGAAGATCCACCAAAGCGACGAGGGGTCTGGAGATGAGGGTCGCGGCACGAAGTGGGCCAATCCCACCTTGAAGATCGCTCGGGTAGATGCAAAAGGGCGCTTGGTGCTTCCCGGCGCGGAGCCCGGGGATGTGTTTGGCGTTCAGCGTGACGGGGAGGAGCGCTATGTCCTTGTCCGCTTGCATCGGCCCGCGGTGAAGCCACGGATGAGCCGTCAGGACTACCTTGAGGCAATCTCCCGATCACCACTGCATCCCACGCTCTCTTGGGATGAATTCGGCGAGTTGACTCGAGAACCATGATCCTGCTGGGGAGATTGCAGCACCATAAGCAATCATAGAGCGATTGCCGACCTCACTCAGAGCCGTGGCCGACGCAACCGGCGGAGCGGTCAGGCGGGTTTTGCGGAGGCGATTCGCAACCGTACGCCGTCGGCGGAGCGGGGCTGGCGGATGACGATGTCGATGTCGCGCCCGAGGCCGTTAAGCAGGCGGAACAGGCGCTCTAGCGAATACTCGCGAAAGTCGCCGCGCAGCAGCCGCGACACGTCGGGCTGGGAGAGGCCCATCAACCGCGCGGCCTCGGTCTGGGTCAAGCCGCGGTTGCGCACGATGTCGTCGATGCGGCTGACGAGGTCGGCCTTGACAAGGTGGGCGTCGGCGTCGGGAAAGCCGAGATCGGCGAAGACGTTGCCGCTGCCTCGCTCCACGGTAGTGTCGGTGGTTTTCATGGCGTCAGTCTCCACTTTGCGTGTCACGGTAGTGCCGCTCGGCGGCGACGAGGCGGACGGGACTCTGCACAATAACTTAACGCATGTCATTGTCCTTGGGGAGCAGCATGCGACAAAGGGTGAATCGGGGTGAATCGAGCTCAGAGTTTGACGTATCCAATGGACACAAACGGGTTGACTTACGCGTCGGACGGCGGCTACCCGCGTCGTGAATGGGCGCGGAAGCGGCCTCCCGATGCGCAAGGCGTTTAGCTGCCGTTCAGGATACCCTCGTTAGTCTGTTAAAGTCTTGACCGACGACGGGGCATCAAACCATGAAACTTCGGCTTGGAACCAAGGGCTTGGCAGCAGTTTCCCTAGCAGTCCTGGCAGGACTCACGGCACCCGCCTGGGCGGCGAGTGATCCGGCATCCGGTGACCCCATCGTCAGTGAGGTGGAAGTTGAACCCATAGAGCTATTGGATGCGGAGGCGCTTGAGACCCTGGTGGCGCCCGTGGCGCTCTATCCCGACGATCTGCTCGCCGTGGTGCTGCCCGCTTCGACCTACCCGTTGCAAGTCGTGTTGGCGGCGCGCTTCCTTGAAACGGGCCAGGAAAGCGCCGATGGGGATGCGATGCAGCCGAGCGAAGAGTGGGATGACGCCGTCGTCGCGCTGCTGAACTATCCCGAAGTGGTGGCGTTGATGGACGGCAACCTGGAGTGGACCCGTCGGCTGGGCGAGGCCGTGATCGTTCAGGAGGAAGACGTCATTGCCGCCATCAGCGCCTTCCGGGAGCAGGCCAAGGAGGCCGGCAACCTGGAAAGCGACGCCAAACAGGACGTGGCCGTGAACGAAGCCGGCGCCATCGAGATCAAGCCCGCCGTCCCCGACGAAATCTATGTGCCCTACTATGAGCCCGAAGAGGTGGTGGTGCGCCAGCCGGTGCGGGTTTACCACTACTATCCCCGTTCCTATCCGGTGTACTACTACCCCTACCACCAAGGCTACAGCTTCGCCCACGGCCCGTTCTGGGGCGTGACCTCGGCCTTCAGCATCGGCTGGCATACGCGCAACGTGCATGTGCACCACTACGGCTTCCTCGACCACCCCTACTACAGCTACCGCTACTACGACCCCTTCTACCATCGGCGGCCGCATCTGGTTTTGAACGTCTATGACCGGGACCGCCGCCACCGCCATCGAAACCGTTCCGAGCGCCACCACCGGGGCAACGACTGGCGTTCCGAACGCTCCAAGCGCGACCATCGACAGTGGGCCGACCGGGGCGACAGGCGGCGCGGCGAACGGCGTGGGGATGATCGGCGGCGAGGGGACCGGCAGCGGCGGACGCAACAGGGCCAAGGCCAATCGATTGCGCAAACGTTAGCGAACGGGGCCACCCCCGTCATACACCGGCCAACCCGGGTCACGCCATTGGGTGAAGTGCCGCCGCGGCCCACCCCCAACCGAACGGGTGCAAGTGGAGCGGCGGCTGCGGGCGTAGTTTCGGCAGACCCCTCCCCTGCGCAACGCACCCAGCGGCAGCAATCACCAAGGTGGCGCGCTGAACGGCACGGCGAGAACGCCCGCCTGCCGCGGTCTCGATCTCAGGCTACGGAGCCGGTGGCTACCCGCCCGGCGCAACAACCCAATCGTGCCCTGCCAACACGCCAAGCCCAGCGTCAGGCTCGGCCGACCCGGCCCGCAATAGCCCAACCGCACCGGCCCGTCAACGCGCCCCAGCAGGCGAGGGATGTCCGACGTGCCGAAAGATTGGCGCGGGAGCGGATGGCCCGCCAAGCGCCTGCCCGGCCCCAACCGTCGAGAAGCGCAGAATCGTCACGAGATGTGCTCGTCAACCGTGCGCCACCGCCTAGGGCGCAGAGGTCCCAAGCCGCCAACCGGCAAGTCCACAAACCGACCAGCCGCCGGGTGATTGGGCAGGCGCGTCCCCAACCGAATCTCAATCGCGGCGCATCGCCTCGGGCGCAACGTCCTTCGCCAGCCGTTCGACAAGCCGTTCCGCAGGCGCGCCCGGAACCGCGCATCAATCGCCAAGCACCCGCTCGGGTGGATAGAGCCCCAACGCCCGTCCGGCCAGCGCCGCAACGACCCACACGGCCCCGCTCCGGGCCATCCCGAGAAGACTACCGTTCACGGCAGCCGCGCTAGCCCGAATTAGACGGTGGGGAAGAACGGCGCTTCGCGCCGCGCGAGGGCGGGACGCCCTCTACTGGGCAGTTGGAAACCTGTTCAATGGAGGGTTGGCACCTGCTGCGACTGAACTTGGGCTTGTTCAGCGGGTTCCTTCGACCGGGGTCGCCAAGTGCCGAGTTGCGCGCATCAGAATTCCCAGCGTCAGCAACAACGCCATCGTGCCAATGATTAGCGAATACGACTCGAGGCGCAGCAGCAGGTACATCAGAAGATAGAGTGCCACCAGCATCGCCGCCACCAACGCGGTAAACCGCTGGTCCCTGACGGACCCATGCGCGTACCAGACGATCATGGCCGTAAGCAATGCCGCAGACACAAGGTAGCTGGCCGTAAATCCAATGTACTCAGCCAACGCGAGCAAGGACAGGTAGAACAACGCCAGCGCGGCAATGGTGACGCCGTATTGGACCAAATGGAATCGCAGACCGGTTGTAAGCTCCAAGCAAAGCAAGCCAACCAGCGTGAGCACCACGAACATGATTCCGTACTTCAGGCTGCGCTCAACCGAGGTGTACATGTTCACTGGTTCAAACAACTCAAATCCCAAATTCTCCCGAGTGAAGAACGTATTGTTATCGGAAGAGGAAACTCGAAAAACGCTGGGGAATCCCCGCGCAAGGCCGCTTACGTTATAGGAGGCGGTAAATCCGTCCCCATGCACCTCGGAATCGTCGGGGAGAAATCGTCCGGTGAAACTGGGATGCGGCCAAGTTGAACCAATGCTGATCGCGGAGTTGTCCGCATTGGGGACAACGGAGAAGTGACGGGTTCCACGTAAACTTAGGTTGAATTCGAAGGCACCGGCAAGGGACTCCGGACCAGCGCCGCCATCCGAGGCCGATACGCCACTGCCCAACGGCCCATCAGGAAGCGCAACAAGAACCAACTCCTGGTTGTTCATTCGCAGACTCGCGTCACGAATGCCACGGGTATCACGAATCGCGATCAAGGCCGTGGCCTGACTGGTTCGCAAAGGACCGAAACGGTCCCCCAGGGCCGCAAGATCGATGGCCGGAAAACGTCCGCTGCCGGTCACTTCCATCTCGAATACGGGCACGTCAAATATGCCTCTGCGGCGGAATTCGTGGGTCGATGCCACCTGCACCTCCAAAGCTTGCGGCATTACCGCGACGAAGGCGTCTTCCTCTTCATGCGCAATCGGAATCAAGATCAACGGTCCGCTGACACGTTGTGCCTCGCCCCAAGACGTGGCGACATTGGAGACGGCTTCCTCATAGTTTTGGTTACGGTCGGAAGCGACACAGCCCACCAACCCGAGCGGAATCGTGGAGGCCAGCGCCAAGACGCCTACGAGAACAAAGCGGAAAGATGTCGAATCCGTATCAAGCACTTTCAGCGCGCCAACTGGGCTGTTTCCGGGTCGCGGATCTCGTAGAGTTCGATGATGTTGCCAAAGGGATCCTTGCCATAGATGGCGGAAGTGTCGCCGAAGTTGACAGGCGGCCCGGCAAACTCCATCCCGGCGGCGCTTAGGCGGTCGTACTCGGCCTCGATGCCATCCACCTGCAGGGCGAAGTGGGGATAACCGTAATCGCAGGGGCGCTGGCGGTGGTCTGCCGGCTCGGGGCGGCTGTACTCCCATAATTCCACGAAGGCGTTCGGCGCCTTCAGCATGGCCATGCGGGCGGCCGTCCCGGCTAAGCCAATCGCCTGGTCGGCAAGGGGATGGTCGCCGTCCCAGTCGCCTTCTTGAACCACTTCGAATCCGAGCAGATCCCGGTAGAACCGAAGCCCCTGCTCGAAGTCCGGGACGCCGACCGCCACGTGATGGATGCCTACAATCATCGGTGCTTCCTCCTTGCACAACGCCATTTCGGCGCAGAGGGCAGTTTAGCGGAGTTTCGCGCCAGCGAAACTCCAATCGTCCCTTGGCCCCTCGGGGGCCAAGGGACGCATGGACTTCGGCGGGCGCATCATCCATAGTTTGGCGCTTTCGACGAAGCACGGCGATGGCATCATTCCCCACCTCTCCGGACGCTCTCACCACCGCTTGGCTCTCTAGGGCGCTCGGCTATCCGGTGCGCGGCTTTCGGGTTAACCACTTCAGCGAGGGTGCCGGCGTCATGGCCTTGGTAACCCGCCTGCATCTTGAGGCCGACCAAGGCCCTGACTCCCTGATTGCCAAGTTTCCTTCACCGGCAGCGGAGAACCGGGCAGTCGCCCAGCTCTACAACATGTACGGGCGTGAGGTTCACTTCTACCAGCAGATCGCCGAAGCAATCCACCTGCGCACCCCCGCTTGCCAATATGCGGAATTCAATCCAGACAGCAACGACTTCGTTCTGCTCATCGAAGATCTGCAGGGACTGCGCATCGGCGACCAAGTTGCAGGCTGCACCCGGCAGGAGGCCTTGGCGGTGATCGACGCCATCGCCGAACTGCACAGCAGCGGCTGGGGCGCCGCCGCGCCGGACGTCATCTCCCACAACAACCCCATGCAGAGAGACGGCATGGTCGCCGGTTTTCAAGCAGGCTGGCCGATGGTGCTTGAGCATTTCCGCGATCTCATACCCGAGGCCGCGCTGCCGGTTGGCGAGCGGATGCCCGAACTGGTCGCGCCGCTGCTGGAGCGCCTGTGCGCGGAACCCACCTGCCTATGCCACGCCGACGTGCGCTTGGACAACATCTTCTTCGGCAAGGACGAAATTGCGCTGGTCGATTGGCAGTCGGTGTGCGTCTCGGCCCCGGAGCAGGATCTGGCCTACTTCGTCACCCAGAGCATCCCGCCCAAGGTGCGCGCCGAAGAGGACTGGCTGGTCCACTATCACGCAGCGCTCACTGGCAGGGGCATCGACTACCCCATCGAACGCTGCCGCCAGCGCTTCGTCGTCGCCTCGCTCTACCTGCTCTGCTACGCGGTCGTCATCGCCGGCACCCTGGACTTGGGCAACGAGCGTGGCCAAGCCCTCGGCCGCACCCTGCTCGGCAACGCCATGAGCGCCCTCGACGAAATGGGCGCCTTCGCATTCGCATCCAACTTCACGTAGGCGGAACTGCCAAGACCGACCCGAGGCAAACGGCATGATCGAAATCGAGCACCGGCGCGATACGGGCCTTTCCCCGGATGCCGTGTGGCAGGAGTTGCGGCACTTCGACCGCGTGTTGCATTGGATCCCTGGCGGAGACAAAAGCACGATTACCGTCCATGGCGAGGGGGTCGGCGCCGTTCGCGAACTGCAGTTGGCCACCCAAGGCCCTGTGCGGCATCGGCTTTTGGTTCTGGACGACGAGCGGCGCACGCTGTCCTACGAACTGACGGCGGGCAAGCCCATCGGCATGCAGGACTACGTCGTCGTAGCCACCGTTGCGCCCACCGACGAGGGTGGTTGCGCAATCTGTTGGTCGGGCCGAATGACGGCCGATGCACGCTTGGATGAAAGGGAGGTCGGCCGCGCCC
Organism: Gammaproteobacteria bacterium; assembly: GCA_028820495.1. Classification (GTDB taxonomy): domain Bacteria; phylum Pseudomonadota; class Gammaproteobacteria; order Pseudomonadales; family Azotimanducaceae; genus Azophilus. The sequence goes on along the minus strand of JAPPIX010000277.1, from coordinate 7,044 downwards.
TGGAAGTGGCCTTGGGGAACATGACCACCGGCCTCATCGCGCGCCTAAAGGGTGAAACACCCGCCTTTGCGCTGCAACCGAATGAAGACTGGCAACTGCGAAACCCTCGCTCATAAGCATTCCTCTAGTCCTTGTGGTAGAAGGCCTCCCGCTCACGGGATGCGGACACGATGGGTATGGACTCATCAGGCAGGTCCGGCATCCACTCCTTTCTTGCCAATGCGGCGCGCAGGAAGGGTTCGAGTTCCTCGGCCTTTTCGGCTTCACGCCGTTCACGGCCTTCGATGAACTGCGGCAAGACCTGGTCGGCGAACAACTCCAGCCCCGCGCAGATGTGCTCGTGGCGGTTCTTGCCCCCCTGCTGCAGGAAGATGATCTGGTCAACGCCCGCGGTCTGGAAGTCCCTAATGTGATCTGAAATCTGCGTCGGCGTGCCGATGCCGGGCGCGGCGATCATGGGTAGGTCCCTGTCGCGCAGGGCCAGGTACTCGTCCCATAGCGTTGTGCGCCCGGGTTTGGTGTCGTTCGCCACCAAGGCGTTGATGGCATAGCGGAAGAATGCGAAGCCGTCGGCACCCCGGCGGAACGCTTCGTCCGCATCCTCATGCAGAGAAAACCCCGCAACGACGGCGATGTTGGCGTTGACTTGATGCCCCAGTGGCACGCACTCGTCCGATTTGATGATGCTGTAGTAGGTGTCCGCCCAAGAGCGCGCTTCCTCGGAATCGACAAAGGTGAAGGCCAGCGCCCCCAGGCCATTCCGAGCAGCCACCTCGATGGTCTTGCGGTTGGTGCAGGCCAGCCACATGGGCGGGTGCGGCTTCTGCAGCGGTTTAGGCAGGACGTTTCGGCAGGGCATGGAGAAACTCGTCCCCTGAAATCCGGGGTAGGGGTCCATGACCATCATGTTGGCAATCTGCTCGGCCGCCTCGAATGACATGGCCCGCTTTTCCCTTGCCGGGATGCCGTAGCCATGCAGCTCAAGGCGGGTGGCGCCTTCACCGATGCCGAATTCCACGCGGCCATTGGAGAGCAGGTCGAGCATGGCAATGGACTCGGCGGTTCGGGAAGGGTGATTGTAGTTGGCGATCACCTGGCGAATCCCGAAACCCACGCGGATGTTGTTGGTTTTCGCAGCCAAGGCGGACAGGAAGACGTCCGATGCCGAGCAATGCGAATACTCATCCAGGAAGTGGTGCTCCACCGCCCAGGCGTAGTCGATGCCCAGACGGTCGGCCAGTTGCACCTGTTCGACGGCCTCGTGCACCAAGCGGTGCTCCGCGCCATCAGTCCACGGCTTGGGCAATTGCAGTTCGTAGAACACACCGAATCTCATGCTGCGTTTCCTTGTCTCAAGTCTCAAGTTCCGAAACCAGCGCCGCATGGGCCTGGCGGCTTAAAGGATAACTCAGGGCCGCGAAGATCATGACGACCATGATGGCGGCTGGTGCCAAGGTCATGAGGCTGCGAATGGCATCCAACGACGCTGGGGTCTGTTCGGCGTTGGCCACGTAGCCGGCCAGCGCCAGAACAGCGGCGACACCTGCCCCGCCCAGCGCCTTGGCCAGCTTCTGGAAGAAGCTCGACATCGCGAACACCGAGCCGTCGGCGCGCACGCCGAAGCGTGCTTGGGCATAGTCCACGGTGTCGGGGATCATGGCCCAGCCGAGCACGGCGATCGGCGTGCCGCCCAAGGCCAGCAGGCAGCCCCACAGGAAGATCAACTCGATCTGATCGTAGGGGGTGAAGTACAGGCCCAATGCCGCGGCAATCGTCACCGCGGCACCGATGAGGATGCCGCCCGGCTTGCTGTAGCGGTCAGCCAGCTTGGGCGTGAAGACAAGCCCCACGAACATGATAGAGAGGGTTGCCAAAAACCAGGTTTCGATCAGGTCGGGACGCCCGAGGTTGTACTTGAAGTAGTAGATGGCGACGGCTTGGCGCACCATGAACGACAACATGCCGCAGGAGAACATCACCATGACCACCAGCAGTGGCGGATTGAGGAACACTGCCCTCAAGCTGTCACGAATCGCCAGCCTCTGCGCTGCGGGCGGTTGAATGCGCTCCTCGGTTTGCGCAAACGTCAGCGCGAGCAAGGGCGTCGCCAACGCGGCGAAGATCAGCATCGACCAAAAGTAGCCCTCGGCTTCGGTGTCGAACGTGCCTACCAGGATCGGCATGCCCACGGATATCGCCAAGCCGCCGCCAAACGCGCAGGCCATGCGTATGGTCGAAAGCACCGTGCGCTCGTGGTAGTCGGCGGTCAGCGAAGCCGTCAAGGCCGAATAGGGCACCGAGACCACCGTGAAGGCGATGCTGAAGGCGATGTAGGTCAGGTACGCCCACCAGACCTTACCCGAATCGCTGAACTCGGGGCTGGCGAAGGTCAGCACCGCTGAGGCGCCCAGCGGCAAGGCACCAAACAGAATGTAGGGCCGCAAGCGTCCCCAACGGCTGCGGGTGCGCTCCGCGATGGCCCCCATCAGCGGATCGGTGACCGCATCGACCACCCGCGCCACCAGCATCACCCCGCCGGCAGCAGCAGCCGACAGGCCGAACACGTCGGTGTAGAAGTACAGCAGGTAGGTCAGCGTCGAAATGAAGAACAGGTTGATGCCGAAGTCGCCGATCCCGTAGCCAAGCCGCTGCGCGGGCGTTAGCGTTTCAGACGAGTCGGTCATCCGTCGCGCCGGTCCGCCGCTTCGAGGCTTGCCGCGTAGGGCTTGCGGCCGAACTGCAGCAGCACAACGCCCAACAGCCCGAATACGCTGGACACCGTGACCAAGGAGTAGCGCACGCCATCGGCGTCGGGAAAGACGTATTCGTTGAAGGCGCCGGCGATCGGCGGCCCCAGCATCATGCCCAAGGCCGAGACGAACAGGTACACCGCAGCGACCTGGGCGCGCAGGTTCGGCGGCGTGATCACCGGCAAGGCGCCGGCCGCGATGCCGAACGGCGCGTTGATCAACAGCATGGCCGGAACGTAGAGCACAAAGGCCCAGAAGGCGCTCGGCGCGAATTGAATGACGACGATGTTGACGATGGCCAGAAAGCCGCCAATCATGCCGGCCAGGATGTTGGCGTCCTTGGCGCCTCGGGCGCTTAGGCGGCGTGCCAACACCGCCACCACCACGGGCCCGAGCGGCCCGGCGATGAGGAAGATCCAGCCAAAGGTCAGCGATGCCTCCGGGGCTTCGAGCCCATGGACGCGAACGAAGAATGACACGCTCCAAAAGACGAAGGCGTAGCCCGCCAGCACCAGCGCCAGAAAGCCAAGATGGTGCATCGCCAACGCCTTGAAGTTCTGTCGGTAGAAGGCCGCCAGTTCGCTTAAGGTGCCGCCCCGGCCTTGCTCAACCCCGCGGCGCGCCGGCTCACGTAAAAAGACGAAGAGCAGGGCCAGCAGCAGACCCGGTGCGCCGACGTACACGAACGTCTGCTGCCACGGGGCCAATTCGCCGAACACCGGCAGCACCAGGGGCGGCGCATCCTGCACCAGGCCGAGCACGTAGCCGCCGATGATGAAGGCAACCCCCGAGCCCATGATGGGGCCGGCCTGATACACCGACATCGCCACCGGCACCTGCTCGCGGGGAAAAAAGTCGCCCACCAAGGATGTGGTGGCAGGGCTGAGGGTCGCCTCGCCGACGCCCACGCCGATGCGGGCCAACAGAACCTGCCAGAAGGTCCGCGAAACGCCGCAGGCCATGGTCATCAGCGACCAGAAGAAAATGCCCGCTGCAATGATGAGCTTACGGCTTCGGCGATCCGCCAACCAGGCGATGGGCAGCGCGGCAATGGCGTAGAACACGGCAAAGACGCCGTACAGCCAGCCGATCTCGGCGTCATTGACGCCTAGGTCCGCCTTCATCGGATCGACTACGATGGCCACCACTTGGCGGTCGATGTAGGCGACCAGCGCGGCCACGACCAGCGCCGCCACCACTAGCCAAGCATAGGTGCGGCTCGGCCAGGCCGCTTCGTCGCGGCTGCCGCCGGAATGGCTCACCAAGCCGCTAGCCCGCGCGCATCGTCAACGGCGCGAACTTAAGCGGCTTGCCGAAGGGGCGCTGCCCCAACCTACATTGAGTACGATAGCTCAACCGCGTAGGTCTGCGGCGCGCCCCAACCTTGGAAGCCGGTCCGGAAGCCGCCCAGGAACAGGGCCTGTTCGCGCCACTCCTCGTCGGTCAGGTTCTTGCCGAAGGCTGAAATGGCCAGCGTGTTGCCGTTGTCCAGGGTCCACTCGTAGGCCACCCGGGCATCGAGGCCGAAGTAACCGCCTTCATAGAGGCGCTGATCGGCGCCGCCGCCGGTGTTGACCAGCAGGAAGTCGCCCACCTTCTTCCAACCGACATTGGCCGCGAACGTGCCGGGACCCATCTGCCGGGCAAAGGCCAGCGTAACGCTGACGTTCCATTCGGGTTGCCGGGAATCCGAGTTGCCGCCCAAGGTGCGCAAGGTGCCTGGGGGATCCGTCACTCCGGGTACGCCAGTGGCGCAGCCGTCCAAGATGCCGCAGTCGATGGTGAACGATTGGTTCTTGACATCCAAGATGCCGCCGTTGACCACCAGGGTGAAGTCCTCGTTGATGAGCCACTGCGACTCCAGCTCCACCCCGGAGTACTCAGTGGTGCCGCCGTTGTTGATGATGGTGGTGGTGCCCGGGATGGAGCCCGGCGGCAACGGGATAATGGAACTGAATTGGGCGCCATCGCGTTCCAAGTGGAAATAGGCGAGGTTGAGGCGTAGCCGCCGGTCGAAAAACTCGTTCTTCAGGCCCACCTCAATCTGGAACGCATCTTCCGGATCAAAGGGGGCTTCGCTGGCGGAGCGGGCGGAGCGAATGCTGAAGCCGCCGCTACGGAAGCCTTCCGAGTAGCTGACGTAGGCGGTGTTGACGTCGGTGATGGCCCAGGTGGCGGAGGCCAGCAGGATGACGTCATCCCAGGAATCGCTGCCTTCGTAGGCCGCCCCAGGCCGCTCCGGCAGCCCGGCAAAATTATGTTCTTGGCTGATCGGGCCGGTATCAAAGGTGCCTGTCGAATAGTCGAAGTAGGAGTTGAAGGCGTCTTTCTCCTCGTCGATGTAGCGGGCGCCGAAGCTGAGCTCCAAATTCTCCACCGGGCGCCAATTGACGGCCCCGAACACCGCCACGGATTGCACGTCCTCTCCAGCCCGCTGGATGCTGCGTGCATTCGGGAACTGGCAGAGCACATTGCCGAGGCTAGGGTTGTCCCGCAGTATCGGAATGACAGCGGCACAGGGCACGCCTGGCGGCAGACCGAAAGGTATTTGCAGCACGTTGTTGGTGTTCTGCTGGAATTCCAGTTCCGAATCGAAGTAGTAAACACCCGCCATGAAGTCCATGGAGTCCGTGAAGTCTCCGGAAAGCCGTATTTCCTGGGTGAAGACGTCGTACTGCTGGTCGCGCAGGGTATGCAGTTGGGCGAACGGCGACGCGCCGCCGTCGATGGCGGCGCCGTCGAAGTCCTGGTTGACCTTGTCGTCGCCGGAATGGTAGCCGGTGATGGAGTTGATGACGTAGCCGTTGCCCAAGTCCCACTCTGCCCGCAGCCCCACTTGATCCACGTCGTACCTGACCGGCTCCTTCTTGTCTGCAAGGTTCTCAAAGGGATCGTCGCCGTTGAAGCGCGGGTCCTGGGGCGGTATCTGGCCCCGGTCGCGGAGGCGGTCGTAGGTGAGGATGGCATCGAAGCTGTCCGTCGGCGCCCAGCGCAACGCCGCCGTGTAAGAGGCAAAATCGATGTCGCCAGCCGAATCGTCCAACGTCACGTTGTGGTAGAAGCCGTCGCGTTCGCGGGAAATGGCGCCCACCTTGAGCGCCAAGGTGTCGTCGATCAGCGGGATGTTGACCCGGCCCTTGATGATGCGGGAGTCGAAGTTGCCGATCTCGGCGGACAGCCGCGCCCCGACCTCGTTGAACTGCGGCCGCACCCGGTTGACGACCACGTTGCCGCCGATGGTGTTCTTGCCAAACAGCACGCCCTGGGGACCCCGGTTAACCTCGATGCTCTCCACATCGAAGGTATCGATCAACTGGCCGGTGCTGGAGCCCATCTGGATGCCATCGACGATGACGCCAACCTGCGGGCTCTGGGTCTTTTCGATGTCAGCGTAGCCGACGCCGCGGATGTACAGGGCGCTGGCGCCGGGACCGGCGGTGTTCATGCCGATGTACATGTTCGGGATGAAGCCGTCGAAGTCCCGCAGCGTTTGCGGCTTGATCTGCTCGATCTGCTCCGCGCCGAAAGCGGTCACCGACAACGGCACGTCCTGCTGCGATTCCTGGCGGCGCCGGGAGGTGACCACGATCTCCTCGATCAGGCCGGACGCATCCTGCTCCGCGGCCACCCCGGGGGGTGCCTGCACGGCAAGGGTGAAGCCGAAGGCCAGCAGCGCCAAGGCGCCCGCCAAGCTAGCTCTCCCAATTGCAAAACTCATGATTGAAACAACTCTCATCTGGATTTCCTCTCCTCAAGATAACGAATGGCGGCAACCCACAGTGGCATGCCGCAATGGGGCAAGCTGAAGGCCCATCCCTTTTAGAGTAAGCCGCTGGCAGTGTCAAATTGCGGTTTCGTCGGGCCGATTTCCCACACCGCTTTGGGAGAATCGCTCTTGGTTGCCGATTGGGGAGCGGCGTAGTCTCCCCAGCATGAAAATCCAGCAACAACACCACCCGGCCAACCGGCCTCAAGCGGCACTGCGTTTCGGTTGCCTCGGCGCGTCATTGCTCGAACTGCTCGTCACTCTGGCCGTTGCCGGCGTGCTGATGGGCACCGCCCTGCCCGCCTTCGTTGAGCTCGGTGCCGACCACCGTGCCGCGGCGCGGATCAACGCCATGCTCGGCGCGGTGCGCGCCACCCGTCATCTGGCCATCGCCCACAACGCGCCAGCCACCCTGTGCCCCGGTCAAGGACCACGATGCCTAGGCGCGAACCGTTGGCATGAAGGCGCCGTCGTGTTTCTGGACCACGACCGGGACCGGCGCATCGATGAAGGCGAGTTCGTGGGTCT
>JAPPIX010000264.1 GCA_028820495.1 Gammaproteobacteria bacterium | reverse complement strand
CCGGCTGGCTATAATGTCAAGCCATGCGAAACCCGCCCTTCAGGCGTCAACCAACAGCGAGGGGTGCGAGTAGTTACTCGACAACAATGTCTGCTGTCTGCACCGGAACCGGCTAGATGTCCCGCTCGGAACCCATACGCGCTGCGGCAACGCCTCTCCTGGCGGGCGGCTCCGCCACGCCCGACGCGCCCTCCGTTCTCCCGTCGCCATCGCATGGACGTTAACCGCAACAAGCCCGACCGCTGGAAGCAGGACATTGCCCGCTCGGTGGACATGTACAACGAGTGGTTCCTTCAGTTCGCCCCGGCAGCCAGTTCGCCCCGGCAGCCTACAGGGACACGCGCATCCGCACGACCAGCGATGTCCAAGCGACGCTCACTGCAACTCGATACCTCACGGACATCAGCGTGGCGGTGCTCAAGTCCAATCCGGCCATCCTGCCCACGCTGCGCATGTCGGCCTGTCCGCCGCTCGCCGTGGACCGCCTGGTTGGCCTGTCCGGCGTATCAAAGACGCTGGTCAACTCGATGGAGAGAAAACACAGGCTCCCGCCGCGTATGCCCAGCGAGCAGGTGGACGACCAACTCCGCATGATCGGTGACACCATCAAGAAGATGGCCGACCCCGACATCTTCGTCTGGTTGGGACGCGGAAAAAAGCCGCCAAGCACACTGGAGCGCTACCGTGCCGCCACCATTGTGGCCGACCGGCTGTGCGGCGCCGTTGCCAATCCCATCATCCGCAACGCACAGGAGAAGCGCCAACTCAAGGCGATTGGATCGTGGCTCGACGCCAAGGGATACGAGCCCGCGCAAGACGGAATCACGTATGACCGCATGCGCCCCGGCACCTACTCCTTTCGGTTGATTGTGCCCGTCGATCAAGAGGGCTCGAATCGAAAGATCAACATTCCCGTCGACGCCGTGGTCATGCCCAAGGCTGCCAAGCCGGGCGACTTCCCCCTGCTCCTGGAAGCGAAGTCGGCGGGTGACTTCACCAATGTCAACAAGCGGCGCAAGGAGGAGGCGACCAAGATGGGCCAGTTGCGCCACACCCACGGCGACGACGTTCGCTTCAACCTCTTCCTCTGCGGCTACTTCGACAGCGGCTACCTCGGCTACGAGGCGGCCGAGGGCATCGACTGGGTTTGGGAGCACCGCATCGACGACCTTGCCGGGTTTGGCCTGTAGATGAGTACGCGCCAGGAAACCTTCATCGAAACGCGACGGCTCGAGCTTCAGCAGAATCTCGACGCCGCAAAGACCCAGGCCGAAAGAAACCGCATGGGACAGTTCGCGACTCCAACCGCGCTTGCCAGGGACATCCTCGGCTACGCGAAGCACCAGATGGGCGCCGACACCGGACTACGCTTCCTCGATCCCGCCATCGGCACGGGGTCTTTCTACTCGGCGCTTCTCGAGGTGTTCCCCGAGGAACGCATCGACGCCGCCGTCGGCTACGAAATCGATCCGCACTACGCGACGCCGGCTGCGGCACTATGGCAGTCCACGGGCCTCGACATCCGACAGGCCGATTTCACCCACGCTCCGTCGCCGCCGTCCGCAGAGGCATTCAACCTGCTCATCTGCAACCCGCCCTACGTGCGCCACCACCACATCGTCAACGGTGACAAGCACCGGCTGCGCCAGCTCACCCGGTCGGCTTGCGGCCTTGAGTTGAGCGGACTCGCCGGCCTGTACTGCTACTTTCTCGGGTTGAGCCATCGCTGGATGGCTGATGGGGGCCTCGCCGGCTGGCTGATTCCCAGCGAATTCATGGATGTCAACTACGGGCTCGCGATCAAGCAGTATCTTCTCGACACCGTGGACCTCCTGCACATCCATCGCTTTGATCCAAACGACGTGCAGTTCGGCGACGCCCTTGTCTCCTCGGCCGTGGTCTGGTTCCGCAAGGCGTCCCCCAATCCCTCCCACGAAGTCCGCTTCACCTACGGAGGCTCCCTGGCCTGTCCGGCGATTGAGCGCTCCGTCCCAGCCCCCGCGTTGCGCCGCGACCGCAAGTGGACCCGTTACCCCAAGGCGGATACGGGCGCAATTGCCGATGCGCCGGTGCTGTCCGACTACTTCGCCATCAAGCGCGGCTTGGCCACCGGCGACAACAGCTACTTCATCTTGTCCGCCGACGAAGTCGAACGCCGAAAACTGCCCTACGAGGCCTTCCGGCCCATCCTTCCGAGCCCGCGCTACGTATACGACGATGAGATATCGGCAGACAGCGACGGCAACCCGCTGCTGGAGCGCAGGCTCTACCTGCTCGACTGCCGCTTGACGGAAAGCGACATCGAAACCCAGCACCCCGCGCTTTGGGAATACCTTGAAGAGGGCAAGTCCAGACGCGTCGCCAAGCGTTATCTCTGCCGTCACCGCAGACCTTGGTACGCCCAGGAGAACCGTCCTGCCGCTCCGCTCGTCTGCACCTACCTCGGCCGCAGCGACACAAAAAGGGGGCGGCCGTTCCGCTTCATCCTGAACAATTCCCGGGCGACTGCCGCCAACGTTTACCTGATGCTGTACCCAAAACCGCAACTCGCCGAGGTCGCGGCCAAACGGTCAGCCCTGATGCGGCAGGTGTGGGAGTATCTCAATGCCATTCACCCCGCCGACCTGCTCGGGGAGGGCCGGGTCTACGGCGGCGGCCTCCACAAGCTTGAGCCCAAGGAACTGGGTAACGTTCCGGTCGAGGGCCTTTCGGAACTGGCCGGGTTCCTCCCGTCGCGCTCTAATCGCGATCAGGCCGAACTGTTCTAAAGCAAATCCACCCACGCAAAAGCCATTCACTCGTGGTTCATTGGAGCCTTGGCCTTGCCTTTTGCCGCAAACTCGCCCAAGGCATCGATCAGAGCCTCCGCACGCCGCATCCGCCAAAGCCACAGCAGGCAACTCCCCGATAGAAACCCGAAGAAAGGGAGCGTGAACACCAGCAGGATAAGCAGGTCGCCAGAAATTCTGGAGAATTCCTCAAACGAGACCTCATGCGGTACGTAGAGCATGTGGTACAAACCCTGAGCAAGCACCGGGAGGATAGCTAGGCACGCGAATGCGACATACGCTCCCGTCACCACCCACCGCGCAATCCTTCTGCACCAAGCCCGACGGTAGCGCCGAACAAACCGGAACACCGGCTCGCCCGGCATCTCCCTCCAATCAAAAAAGCGCTTCGTCGTGGTCAAACGTTCGATGTGTTGGTACGGATCCGGCAATTCGAGCAACAAGTCCATCTCACGCATGGACACAAACTTGGATTTTGCGAGAATTCGATACAGAACACCCTTCTCATAGGGATGCAACTCTCCAGAACCATCCACTGTCCCAGCGCGTCGGAACAAACCTGCAGCTTCCAGCTGCTGTGCCTCCGTAATCCTGACAAACGGCACTTCCTTTCTGAGCTTCACAAGCAGCACCGCAAGGGCAAGAAGCGCACTCGGCAGCCCGACAAACCTCAGCACTCCAGCCACGGCTGATTCATAGATTTCCACAAAAGCCTCCTAACAATTGGTGAGAACCCCGTTTTGTTCCGAACGCACTGTTCCGCCGAGGTCCCGATCCTAAGGATCGGCACATAGCACGACTGTCCGGTCAAAAGCCTTTTCCTTGATCCGCGCCGAGCAATGACGCTAACCCAGAGCGCAATTCGGACCGCGGTCGGACGACCCTCTCACCAAGCTGTCTCGCCTCCGCTGAATTGCTCCAAACTAGCCACTGCGCTCGAAACTCCTGATTACGTTACCGGGACTACCAAAACCACTTCTTCCTCATCCGAGACCATCCACGCCGTAGCTGGCCCCACAGACTCCTTTGCGTCGTCTCTCCGCGCAGCAGCCTCGCACGTTCCCTGATCGCGTAATCGGCGTGACGGTTCGGGGCGATCTGATCCAACCAGATCACCGCGTTATCCCGGATCAAGTAGTGGCTTCCACACCCCGAATTCGCCCACACCGAACCCCCGGTCGGCCCCGCCAAGGACACCGCCTTGCCATTGAAGTGCACATGCCAACGGCTCGGATGCAACGACAAAACTGTCAGGTCACCACAGCCGCACGGACAACGCAGGTTCACCGTCCGGTGCTTGTGACTAATCCAAATCTCGCCAAGCTGGATCGCATCGAGCGCTGGCATCACTTCAACGAAGATCGGGCGCAATCGCTCCACCGACCTCGCATTACTTGACATGACGAACCTTTGCGCTCTCCAAGCGGAACTTGTGGAGCGGCGATGCTGCCGTATCGGTCACGTACTGCAGTGTCCGCCGCCGCCACTCCATCACCGCTAGCGAAGCCGCCAGTGCGTTCACCTCCGGTAGCTGCACGTTGCGTGAAGGGGTCGGGTGCGTTTGGACAGTTTGAGGGCAAAGCTAAGGATTGCTTTC
>JAPPIX010000279.1 GCA_028820495.1 Gammaproteobacteria bacterium | reverse complement strand
GCATATCGTGCGCCGGTTGCTTCGGCATTCTGCCCGGTGATGCCAACAATGGCTTCCTGATTGACAATAGTACCGACCAGCCCAGTCATGGGGACGCCGGTGGGTCTAACGATGGTCACCTTAATCTTGCCCTGGGCCTCCACTCTGAGTGACTCGGAGAGGAAGTTAACGGCGGCTTTACTCGCACCATAGACTGCTGCGCCCACTACGGGAAAGTTGCCATAGATGGACGAGATATTGACCACATGGCCGCGGCCCTGACTGATCATCTGGTCGTGCACTGCAGCAATGCCATGCAGCACACCCTTGATGTTGATATCGATGCAGCGAGTCCATGCGGCCATTGCCTGCGCATGGTCACTGTAGAAAGCAAGCGGCATCGTACCGGCATTGTTTACCATGACGTCTATGGCACCAAACTCGTTGACTGCCTTTGCGGCAAGCGCTTGCAAATCGGAGTAGCTGGTGACATCCGTTCGCTGCGAGATGCCCTGCCCGCCCGCTTCTGTGATGTTTGTGATGGTTTGGTCCAGTCCTTCTTCATTGATGTCTGCGCAGACAATTCTGGCGCCAAGTACTGCGCATTTCTGGCTGATCAGTTGACCGAAGCCCCCGCCTGCACCTGTAACGACTATGACTCTGTTCTTTATGGGTTGGTCCATGTGTATGTCCATTGTTTGTTACAAGCGCGTCACTCGATCACCTGATCCGCCATCAGGTCCGCAACCTGCTCATCGTCGAGGCCAAGCGACCCCGTCAATATCTCAAAACTGTCCCCGCCGATCAGCGGTGCTGGTGCGCGAGGTCCGTGATCATATCCGCTTACTCGGTACTGATGGCCACTGTAGGGCACCAAACCCATCTCGCCGTGCTCCAAGTACCGGTGAAAGGCGCGATGTTCGTACTGAGGGTCCTTGAGTAGATCGCTGCTTCGTTGAACATGCCCGGCTGGGATTCCTGCACTGGTTAACTGCGCCATGGCATTGGTCGGCGCCTGCTCCCGCGTCCAGTCCGCCAGGTTTTCATCAATCAGGTCATGTGCCTCGATACGCCCGGCAGCCGTGTTGTATTTTTCTGAACGCGCCCAATCAGGGTCACCCAACACGCCTCGCAGGGCGCGCCACTGCGCATCGTTTTCGACCGCAATCGCAATCCATTCATCTTCACCCACGCAGGGATAGGCGCCCTGTGGGGCAGCATCTCGCGAGCGATTGCCACTACGCGTGAAGCTTCGGCCAGTCGCCTGTACTTCAAGGATTTCAGGCGCCAAAAAGTGAAGCGCGGCTTCCATCTGGCTGAGGTCAATGTACTGGCCCTCACCGGTTCGCCGGTGATGATCAATGGCAGCAAGCAACGTTGCGGTAAGGAATCGCGGTGCAATGGTGTCCGTGTAGGCGTTCCAGGGGCCACAGGATGCTCGGTCCGGCCAGCCGGTGAGCCGGTAAAATCCCGCCAGGGCTGCGGCGTGGTAGCCGTATCCGGCCATATGCGCGAGCGGCCCGGTCTGCCCTGCCAGGCAAGTGCTGACAAAAACCACGCCCGGATTCGCTTTTTTTGCATCCTCGTAACCGATTCCCAGCCGATTGACGGTGCCCGGCGTAAAGCTCTCAATGACGACGTCCGCCCACTCCAGGACTTGTTTCGTCACTTCGCCAGCACGCTCGTGACCGAGGTTAAGCTTCAGGCTGCGCTTGGATGTATTGAATTCCCCAAAAAACTGAGAGCGGTTCCAGCCATCGACATTGTCCTTGTACGGACCTGCCGTACGTAGCGCATCTGCCCGCGTCGTCGACTCAATCCGGATAACATCCGCGCCGTGGTCTGCCAGGCATTTGCCAGTCATGGGGCCGACACCCACCCAACTGAAGTCCGCCACCCTTAGCCCTTCGAAGGGCAGAGCCGGAGATGGTGTGGGCCTCGTCTGGCGAACTGGTTGCCTCGGTTGACTGGCTAGCTCCTCTAGAACTTCAGCGGTGTGTTCGCCAATGGATGCCAGAGAAGGATTAGTGCTCGAAGGCCCGTTCGGACATTTCGCGAAGGCGCCGGGCGTCTGGCATGAAGCACCGTTGGGCAATTTCACTTCCTGGAAGTAGTCGCGGGCCTGCAGTTGCGGGAACTTCACCAGTTCCTCAATCGACATGATCGGTGCCAGAGTCACCCCAAGTTCCAGGCCTCTTGCAAAGATGGTTTCTTTTGTCTGCCCTGCCAGGAACGCATCGACCTTGTCGCTGAGTTCATCCGGTTCAATCGCAAACCCGTCACCTCGAAACAGACGGTAGTCGTAGTCCTCCCATTGCTCCCTGGCGAGCCAAGCATCATCAATGGCTCCCTCCTCTTTCATCCAAGGAACCAATTTCTCAAGCTGTTGCCAGATCACCGGTCCAGCCACATGGCCGTCTTTTGCCGGATGCACGATCGGGATCCTGCGACGCCCAATCTGCGCGAGGGAGCCATCACGCTCGTAGTCATAACCCTGGATTGCTGCGGCAGTCATGCCTTGCAGCATGGTCCAGGTCATCGCCGCCTGGGCGGAAACATCAACAAACACGCCCTCGCCCGTGGTCCGCATGCGCGCATGCCCGACAAGTGCCGCAACCGCGGCTTCGGCGCCTGCATGCCGCCATACCTGGGGTACGCTGATTCTTACCGGCGGCCTGTCTGAGTCCCCTTGCAGTGACATCTGGCCACTCATGGCCGCAACGCTTAGATCAGCAGCAGGCAAATCTGCGTGAGGTCCGTCGTTCCCATAGGGCGTGACCCTCACTTGGACGAGTTGAGGATTCGCTTCGCGAAGCACTTCATGGTTCAAACCCACCTCGTCCAGCAAAGCCGGCGGGCCGGAATCCAACACTATGTCCGAACCGCGAACCAGGTCGAGGAACGTCGCCCGACCCCCGTCGGACGCAAGATCCAGTGCAATGGATCGTTTGTTGCGGTTGTACGCGGCAAAACTCAGGCTGCACGGTCCGTCAGGTCCATCATCAGCGAAGGGACCGAAACGGCGGGCTTCACTGCCGCCGGGTGGTTCGACCCTTATGACATCGGCGCCCAGGTCAGCCAGCACCATGCCGCCCAACTGACCTCGAACGTCAGTGAGATCAAGCGCTCTATAAGCTTCGAGCAAGGTCACCTGCAGGGATTCGTTCAGCCTTGGCCTATCAGCCGGCCGGGCAACGCATCCGTGGCCTCTCCGTTGCGGTAGGTGACCTCGCCGCTGACCACGGTGGCGAGGTATCCGCTGGTCCTTTGCTCGAAGCGCCAACCACCGGCGGGCAGGTCCCGCACCATTTCCGGGGCACTCATGTTGAGGTTGTCGAAATCAATCACGTTGAGGTCCGCCTTCATCCCAGGCGCGACGACACCTCGGTCGTGGAGGTCCACCGCCCGCGCGGTGTCATGCGTCTGGTTTTTCACTAGCGTCGGCAGATCGATGCGTTCGCCCCGGTTGCGGTCGCGGCCCCAGTGCGTGAACAGCGTGGTGATGAAGCTGGCGTCGCAGATGGTGCCAACGTGCGCCCCGCCGTCGCCCAGCCCCATCACGGTGTTGTCGTGCAGGATCATCTCGCGGCAGCAGTCGAGGTTGTTGTCCTCGTAGTTGGCGAACGGGGAATAGAAAATGTTTCTGCCGCCGTTTTCGATCAGGCGATCGTAGATGTACGACCACGCATCCTGGCCTGCGGCCGCCGCACGTGCCGCCATGCTGCTTTCCGGCGCTGGCTCATAGTTCGGTGGATCACCCAAGAGCCACACCTTGCGCCCACCGTCCATCTTCTGCTGCATGACCGCAAAGCCCGGCGACGGCTCGTCTGCGAGGATCGCCGCCCGTCGCACAGGGTCGCGCATGGCCTCGATGCGCTCCGCCACCGGCAAGGCGGCGACTTCCTTGTAGGCCCTGCGCGTTGAGAACGGGCATATCGTCGTTGTGAGCCCCATCAAAACCCCGATCGGGCGCGGCGCAACCTGCCCGCGCATGACCAGGCCGTCCGCGTTGGCCTGCTCAATCTTGCCGAGCACCGCACGCCAACCGCAAGCGTTCAGCCCCTGGGCCAATGACACGGACATCGGCCGTCCGCTCTCGGAGACCATGCCACGGAAGAAGCTGAACTCCTCGTCGAGATCTTCGAGTTCGGAAACCATCTCGAAGACACCGCGACCTGCATCCTTCAAGCCATGCGCAAGACCAAGCAACTCATCGTAGCCCGCCGTCAGCGATGGCGTATGCTCACCCTTGCTGCTGCGGTGATTGAGGAAACGCGAAGTGGATACGCCGAGAGCACCGGCTTTCACGCCTTCTGCGACGATGCGACGCATCTCGGCAATCTCCTTAGGAGTTGCCGGCTCACGATCGGCGCCACGCTGGCCCATGACGTAAACCCTGAGCGCCGCATGCGGGATCTGCGCGCCGACG
>JAPPIX010000057.1 GCA_028820495.1 Gammaproteobacteria bacterium | reverse complement strand
ATCGGCCCGTTCCGTTGGCTTCGGGACGGGTGATGTTGGCAAGGGAATCACGAAATTTCTGTAGGCCGGAAGCGCCGCGTTTTGTGCGAGATTGCCCATCCTTGGCGGAAGGCTTATGGCGGCCTCAGACATCTCGCACAACGGCCAACAGGCTCCCTTGACCAAGCGTTCATGCCCGGCTTAAGCTGACCGACATGGAAACCGGCCAGAAGATGTTCGCAAGGCAGGTTCTTGAACCCATTGAGATTCGGGGAAAGTGGCTTTTGCCCCGGTGTTTCCCGCTGTCAAGGCTCCAATGCGCTGGCCCGCTCAGGCAGCGGCGGCTCCTCGCCTAGAATGTGTCCGGCGAATGTCGGGATGGCAAGGTGAAGCGTGGCGTAATCTCCCGGAGCAAGCAGGCCGCTATGCTTAGCCGCTTCAAGGAAGGCTTCGATGTGAGTTTCGTTCAAGCGCAACGGGGGAGATGCCAGCGCATCGTTGATCTCGTCCTCAGGGAGGTGGCCACCGGCGCCGCGCAATATGGGAATGAGGTGCTTGGCGTACTTCATATGCCTTCCGCCGCTGCTTTCGATGAGCCGTTGGATTCGACGGCGGTAGTAACTGGAACGTGAACGGTCCCCGGCTTCAATGGCCTGCGCAAGGCTGTCTTCGGGGGGCGAGCCAAAGCCCTCATCGCTGCCGGCATGCTCCCGCATGACGGAAAGCGCGGCGGTCAAGTAGGCGGAGAGGTGCTGCGGCCAATTGGCGCTGCGCTCCAGGATGGCTTCCTGCCACGACCCGTCATCAATGACGCCGTAGCGCGCGAAGCAGCGTTTAATCACCTTCGCTGAACTGGTCCCATCAAGGCCACGAAGGTCAATGCTTCTGTCAGAAGCGGCTCTGGACACTCCAGCTTCGGCCAGCGCGGAAAAAGTGCCGGGCAGGCCGAAGGCGCAGAAGGTCAGGTTCAGGGGCGTCGCGCCTTGGTGAATGCTGGAGAGCGTGCCTGCATGCGACCCAAGGGGCTGCATGGTAATGCGTTGGGCCTCATCAACCATGAGCATGATCTGCCACTTGCTCCAAACGCGTTCGCGCAGGTCGGCAAGCTGGGCCAGCGATGCCGGCGGAGACCGGTTCTTGGCCCCGACGCCAATCCCGAATGCGCTGCCGCCTCGGTCAAGCACCTCCTTGGCAACTGACTTGGCGCTTTCAATGCGGCCCCGGCCACCGACGAACTCAATGAGCGCGCTGAATTTGGCGCCTTCCTGGTCCGGGGGACTGTCGAGCACGTCCTTGGCCAATTGGCGGGCAATGGCCTTGTCCGCCGTTCGCATGATTTCGTCAGGGGACATGGCGGATGCGCCGTCCATGAAGACCGGCAGCCAGCGCCGTGGCGGGTCGCCAACAGGTGGAAGCTGGCGCAGTTCCTCCATGAACTGGCAAAGCAGGGCGCTTTTGCCCGCGCCGGGCGGTCCCTCAATGGCAATGGTTGCATTGGCCTTGCGCTTTAGGGCAATGCCGTTGACCATGTGCCGGAAGGCTCCGAGTTCCGCCTCGCGCCCCGAAAAAAACGGCATGCCGCGCCGACGGTCAGGAATTGCCCGGTCTGAGGCGGCCAGATACTCCTGCAAGGACACCATATCCTGTTCGCGCAACTCGCCGCGGTCGATGTAGTTCGGATCGATCAACGCCATGACGGCGGTGAGTGTACGCTTAACGCCGGGAGGCGGCAAAGGCCATGGGCCTGGGGCGGCTTGCCATGCCAATTCGTGAAGTTGGCGGATGAGCCGCGAAGCGCCACTTTATTGGGGCTGCACAGCGCTGCTTCCATAGCGATTTCCCGCCATCAACAAAAGCGGCTAAACTCCCCGCGGTGAGCATCGTGGACCCGAACTACGTTGACATGGGCGACCTGCGTAAGCAGGACAACGTGCCCTTGGCGAGCTTTCTCGACAATGCCGACCGGGCTGACACAAGCACATTAGGCGGCCAGCCCTTCTTCTCGGGGCGAGAGGCTGAAATCAAAATGTTCCGCACCACCGTCAATGCCATTGCCCGAGGCAAGATGGCCAACGCCACCATTGTTGTCGAAGGCCCGCCAGGTGCCGGCAAAAGCGCACTCCTGTGCCAGTTCATCGAAGAGTTGAGATCCCTGCCCGCGATTGGCACCCAACCAAGAGCTTGGCTGCCCGTCTTCATGAACGCAGGCTCCGCCATGCAGCCCAAAAGCCTGATGTCCGCCGTGGATGAGGCCATTGCCCTGCATCTCTCCAAAGCCTTGATTCACGCGAAGGACGATGAAGGATATTCCGCCCTCGCCCAACGTCTCAAGGCCATCGTCAAAAGTCCAGAACCGGAAAGCGCAAGGGACATCGCGAGAACAATCCTTGACAGGGGCGTTTCCGCATTCGGCTTCCACATCGGCGCCAAAAGCGATCCCAACCCCGCGAGCCTAATTGAAGTCGCGGCCCTCCGCCAAAGCCAATGGTCCGATTGGCAAATCGTGCTCATGCTTGATGAGGCGCAGCACATATCATCCGCCACCCCCAACACAGACCCCCACCTACTCTCATCGCTGCACTTAGGTGCGGTCAACCTCCCGATGACGTTTTGCGCCTTCGGGTTGCCCGGCACTTCGAATGCGCTCGCGAATGTGGGCGTGTCAAGAACCTCCTTCAATCATTCAGCGCGCCTGTCCAGCCTCGACCCAACGAGTTCCGAGATGGTGGTTGACCGCTGCTTCACCCGCTACGGCGTTGAAGACACTGGGTGCTGGAAGTCCGCGATCCTGGAACGAAGCGCCAATTGGCCGCAACACCTTGCCTGTTACTTGAACAGCGCCTTAACCACAATCAGGCAACATGCCGGGGTGGCGGACGATCTCGGCGCACCGGACGATGACTGCCTTTCCATCGCGATCCGACAAGGTGACGCCCAACGCAAGGCATATTATGGCCAACGCATAAAAGGCCTAAGCGCAAGCAACTTCAACTACCGCAGCTACGCAAAGCACATCATCCCGATGCTACGCAACGCCGAAGGCGGATTGCCTCTGCAGGACATCGGCGATGCGTTAACCTCCCCACCCCTTTCGTTACCCGCCTCCCATGCCACCGACTTCCTTAATGCAGCGCAGCGCAGCGGCCTATTCGTCGAAAGTGACGACGGGCACCTTCAATTGGCCATCCCGACCTTCGCCGGCTATGTCATGGGCGAGGAGCCACCGCCAATACCCGAACCATCCGCTCAATCATTGGACATCTGAAGGCTCCGAGTTCCGCCTCGCGCCCCGAAAAAAACGGCATGCCGCGCCGACGGTCAGGAATTGCCCGGTCTGAGGCGGCCAGATACTCCTGCAAGGACACCATATCCTGTTCGCGCAACTCGCCGCGGTCGATGTAGTTCGGATCGATCAACGCCATGACGGCGGTGAGTGTACGCTTAACGCCGGGAGGCGGCAAAGGTCATGGCTTGGGGGGTGAAAAAAACGATCACGGCGGCAGCGGGCTCGCCGAACCCGGGCGACTGCCGACGCCACAGACTGGCGGCAGCGCGACCCGAAACGCCGGCGCCGCCGGGTCACCCGGCGCCCGCAGGCGAAATGCAGGCAGCAGGGCCTGCCCTGCGGCATCGCCCTTCCATAGCCGCCAGAGTTTCCCCGGCCACGGAAGCTCTTCGGGACCTGCTTCGAAAAACTGCCGAGCCAAGTCGCCCCAAAACCCGGAGACCGCAGCCGGATCAAGCGCGAGCTGGAGAGGCGGTGGCTTTCCCGTGCCGGTGGTGACGAGCCGCCATCCCTGCCGTTCAGCCAACGTGACTGGAAACCCAGGCCAACATTCCAAGAGCGGTGACCTCAACGAACCACACGCCCGTGACCACCGCCAGCGCCACTTGCCTGCGCGACCGGAGAACGGCAAAAACGGACGCCAGCCCAACAAGCCAGAAAGGGACCGTTGCCAAGACGAATCGGTACTCCTTCCACGGGGAGGCGGCATGGACCGCCAAGAGCAACACGACGGGAACCAGCAGCCACTTGGCATGGGCCGCGCGACCCAACCGACCTTGGAGCAGAACGCCACCACTGCGATGACCGCGACGCCAGTGCCGATGATGTTCGCAAGACAGGGATCGAGTCAAACACTGCCGCGCCGCCGGCGCGCCGCCCGGTAGGAACGCCGAAGCTCGTCCCCAAAGGGTTCGGAACGCGGGCCGTATTGACGACTTCTTCGAACACGTTAATCCCGCCCATTGCCCTTGCGCTTTCCGTTGTGGTTTGGCCTGCCATTGCAGGCTGAATTCGCACTTGCATCACTTCCGCAAAAAGGCGGGCGGCTAGCCTGCCGCAGTCAAGGCTCCAATGCGCGGGCGGGTTCGGGCAGCGGCCCCGGGGCTTCGCCCAGGACGTGCCCGGCGAAGGTCGGAATGGCAAGGTGGACGGT
>JAPPIX010000013.1 GCA_028820495.1 Gammaproteobacteria bacterium | reverse complement strand
GTGGTTTCCGGCAGTGCCAGGCAGATGTCCCGAAGCATCCCGAGCACCTCCTGGGCACGGGGGCTCGCCATGGGGTCGAATTCCTCAAGTGGCAGCGGTTCGCTGGGCGGTTCGACCTCGGGCGTTTCAGCCAGCCGGGCCTTGAAGCTTTCGGGCGCCAGTTTCTCGTAGGCCTCACGCACCCGGTCGGCGATGGTGGTCCAGCGCAGACCCCGATCGAGATGCACTCCTAGCCAACCTCTGGGGCCGACGTAGGGCGGCACGAAGTAGTGTTCCGGTTCGTTTTCCGTGTAGAAGGCCTGGGCGCCATCCGGTGCGTTCAGCCACAAGGCCACATGTCCGTCGCCGTGATGGTTGATGACGTAGGTGGCGAAGGTCTTGCTGCCCACCCGAAAATCCGGGGAGCCCCTGGAAGGCTTCTCCTCGGCTTCCGGCAGGGCCAGGCAGAGGTCGCGCACCGCATCGCTGATCGTTCTGCCCATCGCTTAGCCCACCTGTCCATCCAAAAACTCGTCCAGCAGCGCGTTGAAGACTTCGGGCTGCTCGTAGTAGGGCGAATGGCCAGCGTCCTCCACCACCGTAATGCGGGCATTCGGGAAGTGCGGCACGTAGGAGGTCAGCAGGCTCGGCGGAAACAGCGGATCCTCCCGGCCGGCGACGAATAGCACCGGGCAGGCGATGCGGCCCGCATCGGCCAGGCTGGGCCCGCCGCCTCCGACTAGGCCCGCCAGTTTGGCGAACGAAAATTCAGCGTTAAAGGCGGAGATTGCGGCGTAGAGGGCCATCTTGGGCGGGTCCGCCTTGGTGGCCTGGGCCATGGTGGCGGCGATGCCAGAACTGGTGTTGCCACGGTCGTGGCCGGAGACCAACGCTTTGAGCGCCTCGCTCGGCTGCTCGTTGGGCAGGCCACCAGAGGTGCCGGAGAGGGTCGCCGAGGCCACTCGGTCAGGGGCATCGAGCGCCAAGCGCAGCGCGGTGTAGCCGCCCATGGATTGGGCCACCACATGGGCGCGGTCCACGCCTGCGGCATCCAGAACGGCCAGCGCATCGTCCCGGAACTGGTCCGCTGTCAGGGTGCTTGGCGGTGCCGGCGAGCGGGCGAAGCCGCGATGGTCGAAGGCGATGCAGTTGAAGCGGCCGGCGAAGTGGGCGGTTTGCTGAAACCAGATGGCGGCGTTGCCGCCCGCACCATGGGCGAACAACAGTGCCGGACCTTCGCCACTGGTCTCGTAGTAAATCGCGGCGCCCGCCGATTGGGCTGTGGCCATCTTAGTGTCCTGTGTGATTAATGGGTGTGATGGATTGGCGCGGAGTGTCAAGGCGGATGTATGCTACCCCACTTTCCCGCTCCTGTTGGAGATGGCATGGCGCTTTGGATTCGCAATCGACCGTCGAACGGCTTGGCCGTGGCTGCGCCTTGTCTGGTCGCCGCGGGCCGCTTTGCGGGCCTTGATGCTGCTACGGAACAGCGAGGCGCTGCGCGCCGTCCGAGGGCGGGACGCCCTCGCTCCAAGGAAACCGCCAGGAGCGTGCGTCCTCCGAGGGGGGACGCCCTCGCTCCAAGGATCCCACCCGGAGCGAGGGCGTCCCGCCCTCGATTGGGATGACGGAAGGCGCTTTCCATCGGGAGGTTGGGAACTCTTTCCGCGGAAGGGTGGCCTGATGGCTGGCCCGCTCGACGGCGTGCGGGTGGTGGACTTCACCACCATGGTATCGGGCCCTGTGGCAGCGGCCATGCTGGCCGACCAGGGTGCCGAGGTCATCAAGGTGGAGTCCCCCGCCGGCGATGAGATGCGGCGCATCGCCACGGGCCGCAACGGCCTGCCGCCCGGCTTCTTTGCCTGCAACCGGGGCAAACGCTCGCTGTGCGTCGATCTGAAGAAGCCGGAGGCCTTGGCGCCGGTGCAGGCGCTGATCGCCTCGGCCGACGTGGTGCTGCAGAACTTCCGACCGGGCGCCATGGATCGCTTGGGGCTAGGCGCTAAAGCCATGCGCAGCGCCAATCCGCGGCTCATCTACGTTTCCATCAGCGGCTTCGGGGAGCATGGCCCCTACGCCCATCAGCGGGTGTACGACCCGGTGATTCAGGCGCTTTCCGGGGCCACCGACATTCAGGCCGACCGGGACACCAAGCGGCCGCGCATGTTCCGCATCATCATTGCCGACAAGGTGACGGCGGTCACCGCCGCCCAAGCCATCTCATCGGCTCTCTATGCCCGCGAGAAGCGTGGCGAGGGCCAGCACATTCGGCTCTCCATGCTGGACACCATGATCGCGTTTTTCTGGCCGGAAGGCATGGGTGGGCTGGTTTACGTGGGCGATGAGGTGGACGTCACCAAGTACCAAGGCACCATGGACTTGATCTATGAGACCAAGAACGGCTACATCACCGCTGGGGCCATCAGCGACAAGGAATGGCGCGGGCTGTGCACCGCCTTGCGCAAGGCAGACTGGATCGACGATCCGCGCTTCGCTACCACCTCGGCCCGCTTTCGCAATGCCGGCGAGCGCAAGGCAATGACCGCCGAACAACTCAAGCACTGGGACCGCGACGAAATTCTCGCCCGCTTGGACGCCGAAGGCGTGCCCTCAGCGCCCCTGCTGACCCGGCTGGATTTGCTGGACCATGAGCAGATCATTGCCAACGATACGGTGGGCATCTACGATTTCGACGGCTACGGCCAAGTGCGCTTGGCTCGGCCAGCAGCCCACTTTGAGGATACCCCGGCGGATGTGGAGGCCCCCGCGCCAATCCTGGGGGAGCATTCGGAGCCGGTGCTGCGCAGCCTTGGTTACTCTGCAGCGGAGATTCGCTCGCTTGTGGATGCGGGTGTTGTAGTTTCCCCTGTATAAGGTAATTTCTTAAATATCAAACAAATAAGAACTATTTCTAAATTAAAATATAAGGATTGAGCTTGGCTTCCCAAACAAGAGACGCCGCCATCGTCGGCATTCATGAATTCTCCTCCCGGGACGTGAAAGGCGCGTTAAGCCCGTTGCAGATCAAGGCGGAGTGTGCCGCCCGGGCACTTGAGGACGCGGGGCTTGAGCTTCGCGATGTCGATGCCATCTACGATGCGGGGGAGGGCGGCGGCATGGCCGGCCTCAACATCGCCGAGTACTTCGGGCTCAAGCCCAAGGTCATCGACACCACGGCCGTCGGCGGATCATCCTATGAATACCATGCCGCCCACGCCAAGCGCGACCTGGCTGCGGGCAGGGCGCGGGTGGCCCTGCTCACCTACGGCTCCACCGCCCACAGCAACGCCCAAGCCATCGGCGTTGGCGGTCGAGGCGGTGGCGGGCACCCTGCCGACAACATGGACAGCTTCGCCGGCATGACCTTGGTGGCCAACTACGCCATGGTGGCCCAGCGGCACATGTTCGACTACGGCACCACCAGCGAACAGCTTGCCGAGATATCGGTGGCCACCCGCTATCACGCCATGCGCAACCCCGAGGCGGTCAAGGCCATGGAGGACCTGGAGTTTCTCGACATTCGGGAAACCACGGTGGCCGACGTGGTGGGCTCCCGGATGATTGCCGATCCGCTGCACCTACTGGAGTGCTGCATGATCTCCGATGGCGGCGGCGCGGTGGTGATCGCCTCTGCTGATGTGGCCCGCGACTGCGCCAAGCCGCCGGTCTGGCTGCTCGGTGCCGGCGAGGCCACGGGCTATCCGGAAAACGGCGGCGACATCACCACCAGCGCCGCCGCCCAATCCGGCCCAACGGCCTTTGGCGAGGCCGGCGTTCGGTCGGACGAGATCGACATCGCCATGATCTACGACTCGTTCAGCATCACCGTGCTCACCATCCTTGAAGACCTCGGCTTCTGCGCCAAAGGAGAGGGCGGCCCTTGGGTCAGCGGTGGCCGCCTGCGCTTCGACCGCCCGAGCGACGGCCCGGCGCTGAACACGGATGGCGGCGGACTGTCTTCCAACCATCCGGGCATGCGCGGCATCTTCCTGCTGATTGAAGCGGCGCGCCAGTTGCGCGGCGAGTCCTGCTCCCAAGTCGAGGGGGCCCGCCTCGCCGTCGCCCACGGCAACGGCGGCATGCTGGGCAGCCGCCACTGCGCCGGCACTGTCATCCTGGGGAGGGACTAAAGAATGGCCAATCCAACCCGTCCATTGCCGAACCTGCGCGACTTGGACACCCAAGCCTTCTGGCAGGCGACCAAGGAAAAACGGCTGATCTACCAGCAATGCGCTGACAGCGGCACGGTGGTGTTCTATCCGCGCCGCCATTGCCCAGGCAGCCTCGGTTCCAATCTGGTGTGGAAGGAATCCGCCGGGGTGGGCACGGTGTACACCTACAGCATCGTGCGCCAGAGCTACCATCCGTTCTTCCGCAGCATGGCGCCCTACGCCGTTGCCTGGATCGACCTCGACGAAGGCCCGCGCCTCGTGTCGAACGTGGT
>JAPPIX010000037.1 GCA_028820495.1 Gammaproteobacteria bacterium | reverse complement strand
CGCACCGGCCGGCGAACCCAACCACTCACGAGACCTGCCCATGACTGCTGACGACTTGGCCAACCTGGCCACCCAAGGATACAACCGGGTGCCGCTGGCGCTGGAAATACTGGCTGATTTGGACACGCCGCTGTCCGCCTACCTGAAGATCGCCCGGGGGCCTTGGTCCTATCTGCTGGAATCGGCCCACGGCGGGGAGACCTGGGGGCGGTACTCCATCATCGGCCTGCCGGCGCGCACCGTGCTCAAGGTGTCTGGCCACCGGGTGGAGATCGTCACCGACGGCGAATGCGTGGAGCAGGCGGAGGTCGAGGATCCGCTGGCTTTCGTCGAGACCTTTCAAGCCCGGTACCGGGTCGCCCCGGTGCCGGGCCTGCCGCGGTTCCATGGGGGCTTGGTGGGCTACTTTGGCTACGATTGCGTTCGCTACATCGAAAAACGGCTCGCCGACAGCGCTCCCCCGGACCCCGTTGGCACGCCGGACATCGTCTTGATGGTCTCGGAGGAACTGCTCATCTTCGACAACCTGAAGGCGAGCATGCAATTGATCAGCTTGGTGGATCCGGGTGAATCGGGCATCCGCGAACGCACCATGGCACGTTTGAACGCCTTGGCCCGGAAACTGAAGGGCGCGGTGCCGCCCATCGCCGAGAGCGGCGCCAACGCCGAGGTGCTGGAGAGCGACTTCGTCTCCGAGTTCGGCGAGGCGCCGTTCAAGGCGGCGGTCGAGAGGATCCGCGACTACACCCAGGCCGGCGACGTCATGCAGGTGGTGCTGGCGCAGCGCATGTCCATTCCCTTTGGCGCGGACCCGATCAACCTGTACCGGGCGCTGCGCCACCTCAACCCTTCGCCCTACATGTACTTCATGGACCTGGAGGACTTTCAGATCGTCAGTTCCTCGCCGGAGATCCTGGCCCGCCTGGAGGACGGCACCGTCATCAACCGGCCCCTGGCCGGTACCCGGCGGCGTGGCCGCACGCCGGAAGAGGATCAGGCCATGGAGGAGGAGCTGGCCAGTGATCCCAAGGAGATCGCGGAGCACCTGATGCTGATCGACCTCGGCCGCAACGACGTGGGCCGGGTGGCGGAGATCGGCTCGGTTGAGGTGACCGAGAAGTTCGCCATCGAGCGCTACTCCCACGTCATGCACATCTCCAGCAACGTCACCGGAAGGCTTCGGCCCGGCAAGACGGCCATGGACGTGCTGCGGGCGACGCTGCCGGTGGGCACCCTGTCCGGGGCACCGAAAATCCGCGCCATGGAGATCATCGATGAACTCGAGCCCGTCAAGCGGGGCATCTACGGCGGGGCGGTGGGCTATCTCGGCTGGAACGGCAACATGGACACGGCCATCGCCATCCGCACGGCCGTGGTGAAGGACGGCACCCTGTACATAGAGGCCGGCGGCGGCATCGTCGCCGACTCCAGCCCACGGCTGGAGTGGAAGGAGAGCATGAACAAGGGCCGGGCCATCTTCCGCGCCGCCGCGTTGGCGGAGGCGGGGCTGAAGGGCCTGGAGGCGGTTGCGCCATGACTAATTTTCTGCGCCGCATCACCGGCAGCGGCTGGTTCCAGCACGGCATCACGGCAGTCATCATCGCCAACGGCGTCGTCATCGGCTTGGATACCTCGGCGGTGCTGCGCGAGACCTATGCCGGGCTGTTCGCCGCCTTGAATCAACTCTTCCTGGCGATCTTTGTCGTCGAAGCCATCATCAAGATCGCCGCCGAGCATCCGCAT
Source organism: Gammaproteobacteria bacterium (assembly GCA_028820495.1). GTDB lineage: Bacteria > Pseudomonadota > Gammaproteobacteria > Pseudomonadales > Azotimanducaceae > Azophilus. Next base: position 34,082 of record JAPPIX010000037.1, on the reverse strand, counting down.
CCGAGCCGCTACTTCAAGGATGGCTGGAACCTCTTCGACTTCACCATCGTCGTCATCAGCCTGCTGCCGGCGACCGGCCAGTTGGCCACCCTGGCCCGCCTTGCCCGCCTGATGCGGGTGCTGCGGCTGGTGTCCGCCCTGCCGGAGCTGCGCCTGATCGTGGCCACGTTGGTGCGCTCGATTCCCAGCATGGGCCATGTGATCATCCTGATGTCGATCATCTTCTACGTGTACGGGGTGGCGGGCTACCACCTGTTCCACGAGGCGGACCCCACCCATTGGCGCAATCTCGGCATCTCGCTGCTGTCCCTGTTCCGCATCGTCACCTTGGAGGACTGGACCGACATCATGTACGCCGCCATGGCCACCTATACCTGGGCTTGGGCTTATTTCGTGAGCTTCGTCGTGTTGGGCACCTTCGTGGTGATCAACCTGTTCATCGCCGTGGTGTTGAACAACCTGGACGAGGCCAAGCAGGAACGCCTGCGCGAGCTGGAGACGACGCCCGGCCGGGAGGAGATCCTGCGCGAGCTCAAGACCACCCAACAGATGCTCGCGCGCCTGGAGCGCCGCCTGCAATGATCCAGCCCGACGCAACCGGCATCCGTGGTTCCCTATCGAAGGCAAGATGCCCTCGCTCCAGTGGAGCCCCCGGAGCGACAGGCCACAATGGTCTCCTATCGAGGGCAAGATGCCCTCGCTCCAAGGCACCACGCCCGATCCTTGCGAGACTCCCGGAGCGAGGGCGTCTCGCCCTCGAAATCTTTATAGTTTGAGTGCGCCATGCTGCTGCTGATCGACAATTACGATTCCTTCACCTACAACGTGGCGCAGTATCTGGGCGAACTGGGCGCGGAAGTGGCCGTGCATCGCAATGACGAGATCAGCCTGGCTGACATCGAGGCCATGGCCCCGGAGCGCATCGTGCTCTCACCGGGCCCATGCACGCCCAACGAGGCGGGCGTCTGCCTGGACGTGGTGCGCACCTTCGGGCCGCGCCTGCCGCTGCTCGGCATCTGCTTGGGCCATCAGTGCATTGGCCAAGCCTTCGGCGGCGACGTGGTGCGCGCCGAAGCCGTCATGCACGGCAAGACCTCGCTGGTCCACCACGAGGAGGAAGGCGTATTCGCGGGCTTGCCGGTGCCGCTGCAGGCTACCCGCTACCACTCCTTGGTGGTGGCGCGGGATTCGTTGCCGAGTTGCCTGGAAATGACCGCTTGGACAGAGCGCGACGGCGCGGTCCACGAACTGATGGGCTGCCGGCACCGCCAATTCCCCATCGAGGGCGTGCAGTTCCACCCGGAGTCGATCTTCACCGAATCCGGGCATGATCTGCTGCGCAACTTTCTTACTCTTGAACATCCGGGAGCTTGAGGGCATGGACATGCAAACCGCCTTGGCGGCACTGGTGGCGGGGCGCTCGCTCAGCCAAGAGGATGCCAACGCCGTGTTTCGGCAAGTGATGTCGGGTGACGCCGCTCCAGCGCAAACCGGAGCCCTGCTGACGGCATTGCGCATGAAGGGCGAGACCCCCGCCGAAGTCGCGGGCGCCGCCGAGGCCATGCGGGCGCTTTCGCTGCGGGTGGAGGTGGAGGCCGAGCATCTGGTCGATACTTGCGGCACTGGCGGCAGCGGTGCCAAGCTCTTCAACATTTCCACTGCTGCGGGCTTCGTGGCCGCTGCCGCCGGGGCGCGGGTCGCCAAGCACGGCAACCGCAAGATGACCGGGTTCAGCGGCAGCGCCGACGTGCTCGAAGCCGCAGGCGTGAACTTGGAGTTGACCCCGGCGCAGATCGCCCACTGCATTCGCGAGATCGGCATCGGCTTTTTGTTTGCCCAGCGCCACCACGGCGCCATGCGCCACGCGGCACCAGTGCGCCAGGCGCTCGGCTTTCGCACCTTGATGAACGTGCTCGGGCCGCTCACCAACCCAGCGGGCGCCCGCCGGCAGGTGATCGGCGTGTTCAGCCCCGATTGGCTGCGCCCGCTGGCGGAGGTGGCCGAGCGCCTCGGCAGTGAGCAGGTGCTCATCGTCCATGCCGAGGGGCTGGATGAGTTGGCCATAGACGGCCCCAGCCAAGTTTGCGAACTAAAGGGTGGGCGCATTGAGCAATACGAAGTGGTCCCTGAGGACTTCGGCCTAACCCGCCGCGATGCGGCCGGGCTGCGTGCGGACTCCACCGAGTCCAGCCTGTCGTTGGTTCGTGAATCCCTGACCCGGCCGGATTCGGCGGCGGCCGACATCGTCGCCCTGAACGCCGGCGCCGCCATCTACGCCGCCGGGATCGCCCTCGACCACGCTGCTGGCGTCGAGATGGCGCAGGATGCCATTGCCGCTGGGCTGGCCAAGGAGCGGCTGGACGAGTTGGCACGAGTCAGCCGAATGATGGGCCGGGCTGGCGACGAATAGTGCCTCGTCAAGCGTCATACGTCGCATCAGCCTTCGTCCCTTGGTTCGTGGCAAGGCGCGGCCCGCAGGTAATGGCCAGCCCCATTGGCAAGGGGCGCAACGCGGCCACGGGCCAAGGGGCGGACGCCCTTCGGGAGCGGCGGCGGCGCGCCATCGCTTCGTTGCAGCCCTTGGCAATGCGGCCAGGCATTCCCTGCGGGCCGCGCCTCGCGCTGACGCGCCGCCGTCGCTCTGATGCGACGTATGACGCTTGACGAGGCACTAAGGCAGCGCGCTGATGACCGTTCTGGACCGAATCATCGCTCACAAGCGCGATGAGGTCGCCGAACGCCGGCGGCAGCGGAGCGTTGTGGAACTTCAGGCGAAGGCCGATCGGCAATCCGCGCCGCGAGGCTTCGCCGAGGCCCTCGACCGCAGGATCGGTGCGGGCCAACCAGCAGTGATCGCGGAGCTCAAGAAGGCGTCGCCGAGCAAGGGCCTGATCCGGGCCGGCTACGACCCCGCTGCCATCGCACCGCAATACGAGGCGGCGGGCGCCGCCTGCCTGTCGGTGCTGACCGACGAGGCCTTCTTCCAGGGCGCGGACCAGCACTTGCAGGCCGCCCGGCAGGCCACCGCCCTCCCCGTGCTGCGCAAGGATTTCATGATCAATGACTATCAGATCCTGGAGTCCCGGGCGCTCGGCGCGGACTGCGTGCTGCTGATCGCCGGCGCGCTCGATGCCGCGCAACTCGAGGCGCTTTACCGGCAGGCGCGGGACTTGGGCCTCGATGCCTTGATCGAAGTGCATGACGCCGGGGAGCTCGAAACGGCGCTCAAGCTGAATCCACGGCTCGTGGGCATCAACAACCGCAACCTCAAGACCTTCGAGACGCGCCTGGAGACCACCTTGGACCTGCTTGGGCAGATTCCGGATGGCGTCCGGGTGGTGACCGAAAGCGGCTTCCATGACAGCGGCCAAGTGCGCATGATGCGCGAACGGGGCGTGGGTGCGTTCCTGGTCGGTGAGGCCTTTATGCGGGCGGATGATCCCGGCGCCGCCCTTAGACTGTTGTTTGGAAGTTTGTAGCCTTGATTCAGAGGCTTAAAGGAGGGGATAAGTGACTGGCGTTTACCGAATGCACCAAGCGGGCGGCCCGGAGGTGATGCAGTGGGAGCAGGACGATTTGGGCGCCCCCGGCCCCGGTGAGGTCCTTGTTCGCCACACCGCCATCGGGCTGAACTTCATCGACACCTATCACCGCAGCGGCCTGTATCCGCTGCCGCTGCCGACCCGCTTGGGCGTCGAGGCCGCCGGGGTGGTGGACGCCGTCGGCGCGGGTGTGGACTTAAGCGTAGGCGAGCGGGTGGCCTATGCCGGCAACTTAGGCGCCTACGCCGAAGCGAGCCTAGTGCCGTCCAGCCGCCTGGTGAAGCTGCCCGCTGGGGTGGCCGACGACCAGGTCGCCGCCAGCCTGCTCAAGGGGCTGACCGCCTGCTACTTGGTCACGCGAACCTTCGCCCTGCGCGCGGGGCACAGCGCCTTGGTGCATGCCGCAGCCGGTGGGGTGGGGCTCATCCTGTGCCAGTGGGCGCGGCACATCGGCGCCACCGTCATCGGCGCCGCGGGCAGCGCCGAGAAGGGGGAACTCGCCCTGCGCAATGGCGCCGACCATGTGATCCTGTATCGGGAGGAGGATGTGGTGGCGCGGGTGAAGGCACTCACCGATGGCCGAGGCGTCGACGTGGTCTATGACGCAGTGGGCAAAGACACCTACCAGGCGAGCCTCGACTCATTGGCGCCCTTGGGGATGTTCGTCAACTACGGCAATGCGTCGGGGTTGGCCCCTGCGGTTCAGCCCCAGGACTTGATGCAGCGCGGTTCCCTGTTCTTCACGCGTCCCTCGCTGGCGGCCTATGCGGCCACGCCGGAGAATCAGCAAGCCATGGCCGACCAGTTGTTCCGCCTGATGATGGACGACGCAGTGGCCATTCACATCAACCAGCGCTATCCGTTGGCGGACTTGGTGCAGGCCCATCGGGACCTCGAAGCCCGCGCCACCACCGGCTCCACCGTCATCGTGCCCTAGATTAGAACTTTCCGGAGGCTGCATGAACAACAACGACTTTTTTGCCAATGCCCGCAGCGACCTCGACGGACCCCTGCACGGGGTCAAGGTGGTCGAGGCCACCACCACCTGGGCCGGCCCCATGGCGGCGTGCGTGCTGGCCGACTTTGGCGCGGACGCGGTGAAGGTGGAGCTGCCCGGCGGGGAGGTGGCGCGGCGCATGCCGCCAATGGTGCCGGACTCCAGCCTCACGGTGGCCCACGAGACCGTCAACCGCAACAAGCGCAACCTGACCTTGGACCTGCGCCAACCGGCGGGGCGGGAGGCCTTCCTCAAGCTGATCGCCACTGCCGACATCTTCATCGAAAACTTTCGCCCTGGTGTGCTCTCGGACTGGGGGCTCGGCTACGACGATCTCACCAAGGCCAAGCCGGATCTCATCTACGTGTCGATTTCCGGGTTCGGCCAGTTTGGCACCCTGTCGGCGCGGGCCGGCTACGACCCCCTCGCCCAAGCCTATTGCGGATGGGCGTCGTTGAACGGCGAGCCGGAGGGCGAGCCGACCAAGGCGCCCACCTGGCTCGGCGACGACGTGGCCGGGCTGCACGGCGCCCTCGGTGCCATGGCGGCGCTGCGCCATCGCGACCAAACCGGGGAGGGGCAGCATGTGGACGTGGCGCTGGTGGATTGCCTGATGTTCCAAAGCAATGGCAACCCGACCGCTGGCGCCCTTGGCGTGCCCCTCGAACGGTGGGGCAACCAGTTCAATCTGGCCGCGCCGTCAAACAGTTACGCCTGCAGCGACGGGCGCGTGTACGCGGGTGTGCTGCTCGACTCCCATTGGCGGCGGCTGGCCGAGCGGCTCGGCCGCGCCGATCTTGCGGCGCTCACCACCCTGGACCGGCTGCAGCGGCGCGATGAGGTGGATGGGTTGCTGGCGGATTACTGCGCGGCGCGAACGACGGCGGAAGTGGTGGCGGAGTTCGGCGAATTGGGCCTGCCCGCCACCCGCATCAACACCTACGCCGAATTGGCGAAGGAGGAGCACGTCGCCTCCCGGTCAATGCTGACCGAAACCGAACTCGCCGATGGCAGAAGCGTTCCGTTGACCTCGCCGCCGCTAAAGTTCTCCCGCACCCCCACTCGCGTGCGCACCCGAGCGGCACGGCTCGGCGAACACAACGAGCAGATTCTCTCCAGCTTGGGCTTGACGCCGGACGAAATCGGGGCGCTTGCCGAAGACGGTTGAGCCACAGCGCTACGCGCCGTCCGAGGGCGGGACGCCCTCGCTCCAAGGGTCCACGCCCGAACCCAGCGTCATCCCCCGGAGCGAGGGCATCTTGCCCTCGATTGGAGTCTTGGAAGCTGCCAGCGGGAGAGAGGCGCCCGAGGCCCGAACGTCCCCTCAACTCGGGTCGGCGATTTTCAGCAGTTGCTTGCCGCGATTCTGCCCAGTGAACAGCCTAGTCAGGGTTTGCGGGATGTTCTCGAAGCCCTCCTGGATGTCGTTCTGATAGATCAATTCACCGGATTGAATCCAGCCCATCAGGTCGTTGGCCGCCTGGGCCATGCGGTCGAAGTAGTCGATGATGATGAAGCCCTCCATGCGGGCGCGATTGATCACCAGGTTCATCAGGTTGGCGGGGCCGGGCACGGGTTCGGTGGCGTTGTAGCTTGAAATGCCGCCGCAGAGCACCACCCGGGCGCGCATGTTGATGTGGTTGAGCGCCGCTTCGAGAATGCCGCCGCCCACATTGTCGAAGAATACGTCCACGCGATTGGGACAGAGTTCGCCGATGCGGGCGTCCACGTCCTCGCTCTTGTAGTCGATGGCGCCGTCGAAGCGGGCCTCGTCGGTGAGCCAAGCGCACTTGTCCGGTCCGCCGGCGATGCCGACCACCCGGCAGCCCTTGATGCGGGCGATCTGCCCCGCGACCGAACCGGTGGCGCCAGCGGCGCCCGACACCAGCACGGTCTCGCCGCTCTGCGGGTTGCCCAGGTCCAGCAGGCCCCAGTACGCCGTGAGGCCCGTGGTGCCCAGCACGGAGAGCATCAGCTCGGGGTCGACGCCGGGGGGCAGCTTGGTGAGCCCCGGCAGCCCCTGGGCGGGCTTCACCACCACGAAGTCCTGCCAATTGCCCAAGGTCTGCACCAGTTCCCCGGTGTTGAAATCGGGATGGTTGGACTCCGCCACCTGGCCAACCGATCCGGCCCGCATCGGCTCGTCCAACTGGACCGGCGGCATATAGCTCTCCCGGTCCTCCATCCAACCCCGCTGGGTGGGGTCGAAAGATAGGTAGAGATTGCGCACCAGCACCTCGCCGTCGCCGGGCGTGGGAATCGGCGTCTCCCGATACTCGAAGTTGTCGGGGCCGACCATGCCGAAGGGGCGCTTGGCGAGAGTCCACTGGCGGTTGGTGTTCATGGCGTGATCCTGTGGCTGCGAAGGCCGGGAATATACCGGAGTCGGCGCCCTGCCGGAACTTGCCCATCGGTTGTCAGCAACCCTCATCTTGACTGGTCGGTTGCGCTACGGTGCCGAAAGCGCTCTCCATCGCTGGGATTTATGAGGGCAGGACGCTGTCGCCCCGAGGAATCCCGCTCCGGAGCGAGGGCATCTTGCCCTCGATTGGGAACCGTACGCCTGACTTGCACCAAAGTGAGAATTGCCGATCGGTTGTGCCGGGATTTGACACAGCGCTGGGATACTATGCGCCTTCATGTCCGCTGAGTTGAACCATTCCGACTTCAACGCCTTCTTCAAGGCGTTGTGGGGCGTGGCTCCATTTGCGTGGCAGGAGGAATTGGCCACCCGCGTTCTGGGCTCCGCCAACCCTTGGCCGGAAGTCATCGACCTGCCAACCGGGTCTGGCAAAACCGCCTGCATCGACATCGCGCTTTTCGCCTTGGCTGCCCAAGCGTCTGAAACGGCATCTGGGGCGGCAGTCACAGCGCCACGCCGCATCTTTTTCGTGGTTGATCGGCGCATCATCGTGGATGAAGCGCATGCTCGCGCAAAGCGGTTGGCGAACAAGCTGGCGAGTTCGCCGAACGGCATCCTCAAGACCGTGGCGGATAGCCTTCTATGCCTCGCTACGGGGGGCAGTAGGGTGGCCTCCGGGGACGAGCATCCCCTTGCTGTGCATGCACTGCGCGGCGGGATGTACCGCTCGGAAGCTTGGTTGCGGAACCCGTTGCAGCCCACCGTTGTGGCATCGACGGTCGATCAGGTCGGATCGAGGCTGCTGTTCCGCGGCTACGGACGCCGGCCGGGAGTCTGGCCCGTCGCTGCGGGTTTGATCGCCAATGACAGCCTCATTCTGCTGGACGAGGCCCACTGTGCACAGCCACTTCTCGAAACGTTGCGCGCCGTTGGAAAGTACCGGGAGTGGGCAGAGCAGCCACTCCAACGCTGCTTCCACGCGGTCGTCATGTCCGCTACGCTGCCCTCTGGTGCGATTGATGTGTTTCGAGACGAGTCGAGCCAGGGCCGGGATCCTAGCCACCCGCTCGGCCAGCGCCAGTTGGCGGAAAAGCCTGCATCGCTGCGGCCACCCATCAAGGTCGAGAGTCCGACCGAATTCGGTGGCCTTGCCCAGGAACTGGCAGCAGTCGCGCTGGAACTGGTAAACGAGGAACGGCGAGCCATCGTCATTTTCACCAACCGGGTGGCGACGGCCCGGGCAACGTATCGATTACTGAAGCAAGAGGGCGAAGGTGATGCGATCCTGCTAACCGGCCGCATGCGCGCGGTTGACCGTGAAGCTGTCTCCCGACGCCTTGAAGAACACTGTCTTTACTCTTCCGACGCAACCCATCGAGGGTTGGAACGCCCGGTCTTCGTGGTTGCCACCCAGACGCTTGAAGTGGGCGCCGATCTGGACTTCGACGGCCTCGTGACCGAATGCGCGAGCCTTGACGCCTTGCGGCAGCGGTTCGGGCGCCTGAACCGGATGGGCCGCCGCATCAAGGCCCGGGCGAAGATCGTCATACGCGCTGACCAAGCCAAACCTAAGCGCGGGGACGAAACGGATCCCGTTTACGGCAACGCTATCACCGCCACTTGGAAGTGGTTGTTGGATCAGTGCGACGCCAAAAACGTCATCGACTTCAAAATCGCAGCGATGGATGAGCGGCTCCGTTCGCAACAGGACTCTCTTTCTGAACTAAACGCGCCGTCGCCTTCGGCACCGGTGATGCTGCCAGCCCATGTCGATTGCTGGGCGCAAACGGCGCCTGTGCCGCAGCCATCGCCGGATGTGGTGCCGTTCCTACGGGGTCCGCAGCAAGGTGCGCCGGATGTGCAGGTGTGCTGGCGCGCCGACCTCGATCTGGCTGGCCGGAAGGAAGCCGCGCTGGAAGTCCTGCGCCTTTGTCCCCCGAACAGTTTGGAAACGCTCCCCGTGCCAATCGGTGTGTTCAAGCGGTGGTTGGCAGAGAACGGCGACATCGAGGACCCCAGCGCGGATGTGCTTCACACCAAGGATGGCCAGTCCGTCGGCTCTTCGGTGCTTGGGGAGCCTGAGGCCAACGACGCGGCGGACCGCTCCGTTGTGCGCTGGCGTGGTCGGGAGACGGGTCACGAAGACGTCACCTCGACACCGGGGGACATTCGCCCGGGCGACGTGATCGTGATTCCAACGAATCACCCAGGCGCTTGGAGCCAGCTAGGCGATTTAACGCTCGCACTGAGTGCGGACCCTAACCTCTTGGATGTTGGCGATCGTTCGCATCGCCTTGCGTGTGCCAAGCCGATCCTTCGACTGCACAAGTCTTTGGTCTCCGCATGGCCCGATGAGGTGCAGGCCAAGCTCTCGGCGTTGGCGCTACTGGCTAGTGTCGAGGAACGCTACGAGGAAGATCCGGACGGGATTGCCGAAGCGATTGGTGACCTGCAGCAAGACCTCGCAGTGTCTGATGCGCCGAAGGGGTGGGAGTGGTTGCCAGACGTAGCGAGTGAGCTTCGACGCGAGTTCTCAAGCCTGGCAAGCCTGCGACGCGCATGTCAGGTGATGGGCGGCCCCTGCTTGGTGGTGGCGGGCCGGCGTCGTGTCGAAGCGCTCGCCGGCGAAGCCGATTCGTTCAGCGACGAAGACGATGCGACGGCATCCGGCATCTCGCATCGGAACGGCAGTCCGGTGCCCCTGCGGGCGCACCTGCTTGGCGTCAGCGGCTTTGCACGCAGCCATGCCGAGAGCTGTGGACTGTCGGAAGCGTTGACGGAGGCCCTGTCCTGCGCGGGCAAGCTGCATGATCTCGGCAAGGCCGACCCCCGTTTTCAGTCGATGCTGGGGGGTGGCTCCCCACTGCCGGGAGGGGTCCCGCTAGCCAAGTCCGCCCAAATGCCCCAGACGCGGGCCGCATGGCAAAAAGCTCGCGACTCCGCTCGCTATCCGAAAGGCGCAAGGCATGAATTGCTGTCAGTGCGGCTGGCCGAGGCTGCGCCCACATTCCTGCCCGAAGACGCCGACCTGCGTGACTTGGTACTGCATCTGGTGGCGAGCCATCATGGCCATTGCCGCCCCTTCGCCCCCGTCGTTTTGGAGGATGAGGAAATAAAAACCGAGTTTCGGCTTGACGGTCATCGCCTGTGCTGGCACGGCCCGCCCCACCTCGAACGTCTGGACTCCGGCATTGCGGAACGCTACTGGCGATTGACGCGCCGCTACGGTTGGTGGGGCTTGGCGTGGCTTGAAGCCCTGCTGCGCCTAGCTGACTGGCGCCGCAGCGCTTGGGAGGAGGCAAATGTCGCAGAACAATGACGATCGCAGACTGCCGCTCCGAGGCTTGGATGGCGCCAATCCGCTGGGGTTTCTGGCGGCGGTGGGGACGCTGACGCTCTTGGACGCACGGACAAATGATGGCAAACGCATTGTCCGCATGCGCTGGGAGGAAACGGCACAGGGGTGGCGACCCTCACTGCAGGGGTTCGATGGCAGTGAATCCGACCTATGCGATGTGATGGAAAAGCTGCTCAAGGATGCTCCTGTTGCATCTCTACAAGTTGGAGGGCTGGCAGAGGGCAAGAAGATATCCAACAAATTTCCATTTGCCGCCGGTCGATTCAGGGATGCCCTTACGGAAAGAGCCGGTGACCAAACAGCGCGTCTTGAGGCGGACCTTCTGGCAGGCTTGGGTAGCGATCTGTACCCCGATCCGAAGTCCGGTGACTTCCAATGCACGGCTTTCAAGATGGTGCGCAGTGGTGATTCTTCCGGGCAAGGATTGCTGCACTATGCCAAAGTCATCCAGGAAGGGTGCGACCGTCTTGCCTTGGAACGAACGCTGTTCAGGCCGTGGGACTATCGGGACGAGGGATACAGCCTGCGGTGGGATCCGATTGAGAACCAGTCCTACGCCCTGCGCTGGCGTAATCCGAGCACATCGCGGCTAGGCACCATGGCGGGCGCGAACAGTTTGGCTTTCGAAGCGCTTCGTTGCCTACCCTGTGCCTTGGTTGAAAGTAAGGTACAAACCACCGGCTTTCAGGATATAGACGGGCGCAAGTACTTTGCTTGGCCGATTTGGACTACATGGGTGACAGCGGTGACGATGCGGTCGCTGCTGGCCCTCAGAGAGATCCGCCGGACGCCGTTGGACCGCCGTGCGCTTGTGGCTAGAGGAATTAGGGAGGTTTTCAGCGCCGAGGTGATTCGCCCGAATCAGTACTACAGCAACTTTGCTCCAGCGCAACCCCTCGATTGAACAGGCGTTCGATCTCATAAACCACACCAATCATGGAGAAAGCGATGAATCTCGACTTGAACAGGTTGCGGAATGCCGTGGCCGGAACTGCGGCAGCCTTTCGCTGCATCACCCGCTATCAGCCTGTGGGTGGTCCAGGCGACAAGGTGTTTCCACCGACCTACGAAGGTGGCGAGTACGCCGTCGAGAAGCGAATCGACCCGGACACCGGCGAGAGGCGCGATTGCGTCTTGCTCGATTCCGTGCAATCCCAAGCCAATCGGATGGAGCTCGCCCTGTTGGAGGCGCATCGAGCGAAACTGGTGGCGCTGCCCCTAGTCGTCGCGCACTTTAACGACCCTGATCTGCCGAAGAAGTTTTCCGTAACCAGCTTGGAAGCGCCGCATCGGCTGGCGGACGCTCTGTTCCGCGACAGCTTGCTCGACGGCACGAAGTTCCGGAACTCAATCAAGGGCCGTGTGCTGGATTTGGCGGACTATCGCAATGCCGCCGGGTTGTTCGGCCTGTGTCCCACGGCTCTCGTCTTCGGCCTTTGGGATTCAACTGGCCCCCGGGGCGGACTTGGCGCCAAGTTTCAGCGAGCGCTGGTCTCGGAGATTATTGGCTACGACGCTGTGGCAGGTGTGAAGACGAAGAGCCGGATGGACCCGGCGCAGATCAGGCTCGGTGCGGGGCCGCTCTATGAGCGAGCTTCGGAGGATGACGGCAAGCCAAATTGGACTCTTTCTTCGTCGCTCGCCACCTTGGAAAACTCCAAACCAAAACTATTCGGAAAGAACTCGAAAACACGGGGAAAGCCGTCTGCTGCCGTGCATGGGAACATTAAGCCTGACGTTTCCGACGGTGGATTCACGATTTCATACGCACAACAGACAACGACTCTGTCGCTCGCCGTCCTGCGGCGTCTTCGATTTCCGCTCAACGGGGTCAAGTCCGATCTGGAGATCGATCTGGTGGCACGAACAACGCTCGCCGCTCTTGGCTTGGCGGCGGGCTCGATGGCTCGCGAGGATGTTGATCTCCGTTCTCGATGCCACTTGTTCGCAGAAGGGCCGTCCGTTTGGCAACTCCTCGACCGTCCAGGGGAGGCACCCGCCGAGTTCACCCTTGATGCGGGCGCGGCTCTAACTTTGCTAAACGATGCGATCAAAGCCGCAAAGGAGGTTGACCTGCCTTGGGAAGGCGTTCTGGAACTTACCCCTTCGCCGGATTTGGTGGATTTGGTGCACCGAAGCCAAAAGCTGGCAAGCGAAGACGGTGCAGAGCAGGGCTAGTGTTCGCCCTTGGCATTCGCTACCTTAATGGCTGGTCAATGGCCGCATCCGACGGCGCCCGAAAGCAGCAGGCCGAATGGCCGCCGCATCCCGACCGGGTCTTCATGGCCTTGGCTGCGGCATGGTTCGAAACTGGAGAGGACAACGCCGAGGGTGAGGCATTGCGGTGGCTGGAAGAATTGCCTCCCCCATGCGTGGGCGCAACGAAGGCGAGTTATCGTACTGCCGTGGTGAGCTATGTACCCGTCAACGACGAATCAGCGCCAGTCGAGAAAAAAAGCGGGAAATGGAAGCCAAGGCCCGCAGGATATCTGCCGATTGGCCGCAATCGGCAGCCCCGCGGGTTCCCCGTTGCCGTTCCGCACAACCCCGTGGTGCATCTCATCTGGCCTCACGCGCTTAATGATCATGCGTCCGCTCTGCGGCGCTTGGCGACCAAAGTGACCCATGTTGGCCACTCAGCTTCCTTGGTCCAAGCCTGGATTGAGGAGCACGGCGATGTGCAGGCCAGCTTGATGCCGACGAACGGCATCGCGGAGTGTCGTCTGCGCGTTCCGTCCACTGGCCGCCTTGCCTATCTCAGCAGGTCGGGTGGGCGCAACCAATGGCTGGCATATCACGATCTGCGGGGCGAGATCGAGCGAGCCAAGGTCGAACTTAAGGAGATGAAGCAACCGCCAAGGGCGGTTTGGAAGGATTTTCCTGACGCTGTGTTACTGGCCTCAGAACCGGCTACCAAGCAGCACCCGGACTACGCGGCAGCAAAGTCTGGCGACGCCTCGGCCGCCACGCGGCTTGTGAGGGCATTGATCGACGAACAGGCCGTAGCCAAAGTACAAACGCTTCTCGACTTGGCGGACGGCGGTCAGCCCACGTTGGTAAGCGCCAGCGCATACGAGCGCGGGGGGTTCAACGCGATACCATCCGCCTTGGCCAAGCACATCAGCAAGCGCTTAGGAGTGCCGAGCGACCCGAAAATCGTTCAGAGCAATGTCGTCTCGCATACCGGATCCAGTGGCTATGGCCGACTTGCGAGGCAAGCAGCATTCGAAGGCAAGATCACTTCGAGTTGCGAGTATCTGCTGGTGGACGACTTCGTTGGCCAAGGAGGAACCTTGGCCAATTTGCGTGGGTTGATCGAAAGGAGGGGCGGGCGGGTGATTGGTGCCGTCGCCTTGACCGGCAAACCCTATTCGGCCAAGCTGAATCCAACGGAGGAGCAGATCAATGAGCTCAGAGCGAAACACGGCAAGGACTTCGAGCAGTGGTGGCGCCAGCAATTCGGCCACACCTTCCATTGCCTTACTCAATCGGAGGCTCGGTACCTCACCCGCTCCCCGGATGCTGACACGATCCGAGATCGACTTGCTGCGGAAGTGCGCACAGGAGGTGGCCGAAATCACCGAAGAAGCCTTCGCGAACAGCGAAGATACGTCAAGGAGTTGACGGAGCAGTTTGCGGAACGCTTTCCCCAAGGCGCACCGCGCCAGCCATCACGCCCAACCCCCGGCAAATGGCAAGGCTACGCCAGTCCCCCTGAGGAGGATCCCTCCGCCCCCCACTCGATCTTTGATCCCCGCTTGGTTGTGCTTGGCATCCGAGGCCAACAGGTCTCCCTTCCCACCACACTCAAGCTGACGGCAGCCTTGCGCGGCCTGCTCATGCGCGAATGTCCAAGGCAGCCCCCGCCCGAATGGTTCAGCGGCCATGATGGCGACGGCAGACCAACAAAAGAGCCGCACATCGCGCTGGCTCCACTGCCGTTCGTTGGTGCCCGGCATGCCGATGGCCACATCTTGGGGTTGGCCTTGATCCTGCCGCGCAATCTGGCTCCAGAGGACGCTGGCAAGGCATTCAACACCATCCTGCATGACACCACAACCGGCCTGCCGCGTGAGCATCGCCTTTTCGATGGCCAGTGGTTGGAGTGTGCAATATCCCTTGAATCCCGAGAACGCCCACCACTGAACCTGACGCCCGGCGTATGGACGAAGCCTTCACAGATTTGGGCCAGCGTAACGCCCGTGGCGCTGAACAGGCACTTCGATGGCGCTGACCGCTGGGAGCGCGCGGCGGAAAGCGTGAAAGGCGCCTGCGAGGACATTGGCCTGCCCCGCCCCAGCGAAGTTCTGCTGCACCCGGTCTCTCTGGTCGAGGGCGTTCCGCATGCCCGGGAGTTCCCACGAATTGTGCGCAAGCCCGATGGTGGGCGGCGGAGCCATGCCCACGCCGTGCTGGTCTTTGACGAACCCGTTTCCGGGCCGTTGCTCGTGGGAGCTGGGCGCTTCCGGGGATACGGCCTGTGTCGGCCTCTGGATTCGAAGGTCAATGAGCCGAAACGGCCCGGTGTTGATGAACCTCAGTCTTCGCAAGTTCACTGACAGCCAACCCATCCGGCCTTGGATAACTCTCCGCTCCAAACGCTCTAATCGCCAGTCCGGTCCGTTTTTGGCCGCTCGCCATAGTCCCCCCAAGGGCGGTCCCGGTCGCGGATGGTTTGCCGAAAGCCCTTGTCCGCGAAATCCTCCACCCAGCGATAGGCTTCCTCGGTGTGGCGTGTCATGCCGTCGAACAGGGTGCCGAGCAACTGGGTCGTGCGCAGGCCCATGTTTTCATAGGCTTGGTTGATGAGCAGCTTGTTGAGCGCAAGCTGGTTGGCGGGGATGTTGCGATACAGGCGCGCCTCGGCTTCCACGAACTCAGACAGTTCTTGGGGCTCGACCACGTGCGACACCAAGCCGATCCGGTAGGCGGTGGCGGCGTCGATGGCGCGCCCGGAGAGCAGGAATTGCTTGGCGTGCTCCAGCGTCAGGCGGTACACCCAGAGCATGGTGGTGGGGGTGCCGTAGATGCGGCTGGGCGCATAGCCGATGTGGGCGTCGCTGGCCATGTAGAGTTGGTCGCAGCAGAGGATCAGGTCCGTGGCCCCGCCGATGGCCCAGCCCTTGATTTCCCCCAGCACCGGCTTCGGGCAGTGCCAGATGCGCATGAACCGGCGCACGTTCTCGCCCATGAAATGCAGGTCGCGGACCGGATCCCAAGCGCCTTCGCGGGACTTGATGTCCGGCGCGCCGTAGGGCATCTCCCAGTCGCTGCGGTTGGCGGTGAGGTCGTAGCCGGCGGTCAGGGTGTCGCCGATGCCGCGCAGCACCACTGCGGCCACGTCCTTGGCCCGGCTGGCCCGGTCGATGCCGTCCTCGATGCCCTGGATGACGCTGTTGGTCAGCGTGTTCTTCTTCTCCGGACGGTTGATGGCGATGATGGCGATGCCATCGGCTTCTTCGTAGAGGGTCTCGTCTGCGGCCACCGTGCGGCGCTCCTAATGGGGTCCTGTCATCGCGCCTCAAAGGGCATCGATTCCAGGCACCGGATACTGGCGGCAGAAGGCCTTGACGTCCTCGTGCAGGGCATCGAGTGCGGCTTCGTCGCCGCGCTCGGCGACCGCCCGCAGCATGAAATCCACCAGTGCGTCCATTTCCGCTTCCCCCATGCCACGGGTCGTCACCGCCGGGGTCCCAAGCCGAATGCCGGAAGGATCGAGGGGCTTGCGCGGATCGTCGGCGATAACGTTCTTGTTCAGGGTGATGCCGACCCGGTCGAACAGCTCCTCGGCTTGCCCGCCGGTCAGATCCCAGGATTGCACGCAGTCGATCATCAGCAGGTGGTTGTCGGTGCCATTGGTGATCAGGCGCGTGCCGGACTGCATGAACTTCTCCGCCATGTGACGGGCGTTGCGTACGATCTGCTGCGCATAGTCGGCGAACTCCGGCTTGAGCGCTTCGCCGAAGGCCACCGCCTTGGCCGCGATCATCTGCATGATGGGGCCGCCCTGGAATCCGGGAAAAACGGATTTGTCGATGCGCTTGCCGAGCCCCGCCTCGCGGCTGAGAATCATGCCCCCACGTGGGCCGCGCAGGGTCTTGTGCGTGGTGGTCAGAATCACGTCGAACCCGTCATCGAACGGATTGCGGATGGCCCTGCCGGCAATCAGGCCGGCGATGTGCGCCATGTCGGCCACCGCATAGGCGCCCACTTCCTCGGCGATGGCTTTCATGCGGGCGTAGTCGATTTCACGTGGATAGGCGGAAAAACCGGCCAGCAGGATTTTCGGTTTTTCCCGCAGCGCCACCTCGCGCATCTCGTCGTAGTCGATCTCGCCGGTCTCGATGTCTTTCATCTTGTAGCGCACGAAGTTGTAGATCTTCGTGATGTAGGTGACCGGGTGCCCGTGGGTAAGGTGCCCGCCGTGGCTCAGGTCCATCCCCAGGACCGTATCGCCCGGTTCGAGCAGGGCGAAGTAGGTGGCCACATTGGCGGGCGCTCCGGCATGTGGCTGCACGTTGGCGTGCCCGGTGCCGAACAGCGCCTTCGCACGCTCGATGGCTAGGGCCTCAACTTGGTCGGTGAATTGCTGACCGCCGTAGTAGCGCCGCCCGGGATAGCCTTCCGAGTACTTGTTGTTGAACACCGAGGCCATGGTTTCCATGACCGCGGCGGAAATGTAGTTCTCCGACGGAATGAGTTCGACGCCCTCGGCCTGGCGCAGCATTTCACCCCGGACGGCTTCGAAGACTGCAGGGTCCTGACTTTGTAGGGCGTCGTAAGAGGGCATGATGGCGAACCTTGGGATCGGGGATGTTCGTGGCGCGCATTAGAACGTTGAGCGGGTGCCTGCGTCTAGGGCTTTTACCACCCTGCAACTCTCTTGATTGAGCACTACTCGTAGTGGCTCCACATGCGCAGCACCTTCACGATTCGCCGGTCGTCGAGCACTTGGTAAACGAGCCGATGTTGGATGTTGATTCTGCGCGAGTAGGCGCCAGCTAGGTCACCGATCAATTTCTCGAAGGGCGGGGGGTTGCGGTAAGGGTCTTCGGCGAGGATTGACAGCAGCTGTTCCGCCTTGGGCCTTAGTCCGCTTGCGTTCAGTTTTTTCGCATCGCGTTGAGCCTGCTTCGCATAAACGATGCGCCAACTCACCAATCAAGCGCCTCGGTGCAATCTTCGACCGACGCCTCCATGCCTTCCCGAATGGACTCGCGCATGCCGGGAACCGACAGCAGGAACAACGTCTCCTGGATGGCCCTCCAGTCATCCTCGCAGACGAGGACAGCGCGGCTTCTCTTGCCGGTAATCACCACCGGTTCGTGAGATTCGGCAGCGAAGTCCATCAGGCGATACAACTTTGACCGTGCCTCGGTAGCCGTGATCGTGGTCATGGAGGTTTCCTTTCCGTTTAGGCTCCGAAAAGGTACGGAATGACGTACGCTAGGTCAAGTCTTGTCTCACTCATTCTGTTGGTGGCGAGTGGACGCTGACCTGCTTGGTGTGGAGCTTGGAACGAATGCATGCCTTGAGTGGAGGGGTGAGCCCAGCGCCTTTCCGCTCGGAAGTGGACACTCGCGCCACTTCAATTCCGGTCGCGCATGGATAGGTGGTGCGATACCGATCGGGTAGCGGAAATCGAAAAGACCGGCTCTGTGGCCGTTGGGATGAGATAGAATCCACAGCCGCCGTTTCGGCGCCTTCAAAATCGCAAAACCGACAGGCTCCTAGGTAGGTCTCAGGAGGCGTAGTTTGTTTCCGCCAGACCACCTTTGGTCAATCACAGAAAGTTCACGGCCTACTCAAGATAGGCGCACGCTATGACAAAGCCAAGGAGCCCCAACAACGCCCTGCCCGTTATGGACCCCCATAGCGGCCGCGCTCGCGAACTAGGAGCTTTGATACCCCGCATAGTAACTCGGCTCCTGAGGAGTTGGTCCCGCAACAAGGCCACCGCGGCCTTGTCCGGGTTGTTGCTGCACCCCGAGTTGCAGTCGAACTGCGGTCGCCTAGAAGCACTAGTCCACGCGTCACTGGCCAAAAGCACGGGGAGGAAGTCACCTAGCATCAGCCAACTGTCCGCTGCCTTCAATCTGCTAGGCCAGTCGCAGTTCGGTCTCGACGAGGATCCGGCCGAAGACATCATGATCGCCAACGTCATCTTTCTACACCACAACTACCGGGTCCCGACGGGTCTGTGGGAATCAGCAGGCTTCCTTCTGCAAAGGACTCTCGACGTGGTCGACTCCATGCCGGACGAGCAGGGCTTTAACGACCTACGCGCTTCGATTAGAGCGATTCTTGTCCTTGCTGATCGGGTTTGCGAGCGTGCTGGGCTAGAGCGCAATCAACTTGGAAACGAGTTTCCTCTTTCGGAGTTGCCTCACATTGCCCCCGAAAGCCTCAAACACCTCACCACGCTCACGTTGTTCACCTCCCGCGACTTGACCGGGCTCGGGGTCACTGCGTCCCATCTACGTCCATTCATCTTGGATTCGTCCAACTACCAAGGCCTTTTGCAGGCCGAGGCGGGAGAGTCCCTGCTGGAGCGTCGTCCTTTGACTCAATTTGGTCCCAACCTGCGCGTCGCACTGCCAACGGCCGTGACCGTGGCCATTCGCCGCTTGGTCATCGAGGCCGTGTACGGGACGCGGAATCAGCCTTCTTTCGAACGGGCGTTGTCCGTAAGCTACCAAGCGTTCTTTTCGCGAACCCCCGTACTCGGGGCCTGGGGGATGCCTCTCTTGCCATTCTCTCGCGTAGGCACGGATTACGTGGCAGTAGCCCATCGCTCTGTCGATGTCGACACAACGCTTCAACTGATCTTCGTTGTCGACGGTCTAGCCCAATACTACGAGACAGGTTGGACTGGAGTCGCCACGTTGGACCGCGAGGTCGTTGAATTCGTCGTTTCGCGCATTGAGGAGGCCGCAGAAGGCGCCAGCAGGGGTGCATCTCTCATTGTTCAATGCGGCTGGGGCAGAAGCTGGGCCTTCGCCGTTCCCAGACTCCGCCGATCCGGATGGGAGGTTCGTGGCATGTCCGCTGCCGACCTAGCCACGCTGAGCTGGTGCAGTGAGGTCGATCCCCTCACCATTTTGAGGTTGATTGAGGGCGAAAAGAAACTGGCATCAACAGGTGTCCAGTTGCACAACCTCAACGGGATGCTAAACCTCTACGCTTGGGCGAAGTCCAATGACTTCCACCTTGTACCCCACTCAAGTTTTCCCGAAGGCATGAGTCCCGATGATGGCCCAATCCTCTTTGCGATCGAGCAGAACGCACTCAGGCAACTTCGGCACGAGACTTTGGTCGATTGGGACGAACATGCGATTGCGCTACGAGATGGCAGTTCCATCGTGGTCTGGCGCCAAACGAATACCGCGATGTTCTCGGAGGACAGAAGGCAGCCTTTGTACGTGAGCTTCGATGACGTTGCTCGTGGGAGGCTTCGTGGCGTATACGTAGCTAGTTCGTTCAGACTCTGGTGCACAGCGGTCAGCGGCGCCGATCAAGATCATGACCTTTGCTACAGGATCTGGGACGCCGCGATGCACTGGATGATGCGGGTTGCCCCCGCGATTGATCGGACGTGCGGGGCGGCGATCCCCCCAGATATAGAGTGGACAATCCACGGAGCCCGTGATTCTCATCAGCCCTGCTGGAGACGTCCAGTTCAGCACGGCCTTTGGCGACACCGTGGTCCAGCCATTCGGACGGATGTTCCACTCTCGTCGCATACGTTCAGAGGCTTCTCGGTACGAAAAGCACTTCGTGGCACTGCCTGACTCCCGGGAACCCATCAACTCGGTCTTGGATTCGAGGTTCGTCTCGGCTTGGGATAACGAGTTCGGGTTTTCCGTCGATGACCTCGTCAGGTTGCTGGACGCGCTGGACGAACTTGGCCTCGCCAGCGAGTCCGCCGTTTTCACGATCGATGGGAAGGCCCTGCTCGACGCGTTGGCGCAAGCAGTAGGGAGCCAACGCGCTGCTTCGTTTCTGGATAGGTTTAGTTTGTCGCATCGTGATCGATGGGATAGGACACCAACCGGCTTTAAAGCCAAGGACTGGTATCCATGGAGATTCAGTCGGCGGCTTTCTCTAATCAGTCGTCCGCTTGTTCGTCTGGATAGCTCGGACAACCCTAGCTACATTGTCGCGCCAGGGCTGATCCGGGCTGGTATTCACAACTCGTTTGTGCGGACGTTCGAAGGCGAGCTACCTGCAGACTCCTTCGGCTCGGGCGAAATGAAAGGCTGGATTGGGACACGGTCTAGCGAAAAGGGACACGATTTCAACGATTCGGTTGCCTCGGTGCTTCGCCAGGACGATTGGGAGGTGCGGTGCAATATTGAACTTCCAGCCGCATTGAATCGGAAGCTCAACAAAGACTACGGTGATGTCGATGTTCTAGCCTGGAAGCACGGGGACCAAAGAATTCTGGCCGTGGAGGCCAAAGATGTTGGGATGGCCCGAAGTGAAGGCGAAATTGCGAGACAGCTCTACGAGTTTCGTGGCGAGCGGTTCGATTCCGGCGAGCCCGATCGTCTCCTGAGGCATCTAGACCGGGTGAGCGTTTTGCGTCAACACTTCTCGCAGTTGAAGAGGAATCTGGCGTTGCCGGAAGATGCAGTATCGATCGATCCTTGGCTAGTGTTTAGCTCGCCTGTACCTCTCCAACTAGTTGAAAGGACCAACATTAGTGTTGCGCCACTGGACAACCTGGTCGCGCGGCTGGCGGAATCTCATTTTCCCAAGCCAAATCGGAATTATCCCCTTGCCCAAGCGATGCAAATCCCTCCCTAACCCGGACTTGATGTGTACGCCTTATGGACTGCGGGTAAGCGACTTTCCGATTAAGCGTCTTCATGCACTGAGAACTTCGACAACCTCCGCGATGACCTGCAACTCATGGTCGTCGGACACAGTAAGCACTATTGGCTCGAAGTCCGGATTGACGGGCTTTAGCGTGATCTTCTCATGTCGCCAAGAGTCCCCATCGTCTGTCTTCTCACTCTCGTAGCGTTTGACCGTGTACCGCTCGTCGCTCTCCGGGTCGGCTGCATCGCGCATCTGCACGAGCACCGTCTTGCCCTGTCGCGTACCGCCGACGGGTGCCGAGAACAGGCAGAATGCCCCATCGGGAATCGTGGGTTCCATGGACTTGCCGACTACTTGGGCAACGAACATCCCGCTGCGGAAGCGTCGATTCGTCTCGACGGCTACCCACGGGAAGTCATCATCGCCGACATGCTGGGGGTCGCTGAACGCGCCGGCAGCGGCCTTGAGGGGTACCAATGGGACACAGGTCTTGTAGCGTTCTGTCGGGCTGGGCTCCACGAGGCGCAGGCGGGGAGGTAGCCGCCGCGTCGTTTGCTTGGCCCCTTCAGAGGCGTCCTCGCTCCGCAGCCGACGATACGCCTCTGACGCCATCCAAGCGGTGACCACTTGCCGGAAGGCATCGTCGTTCATCAGGCGGACGAAGATTTCCTCGTTCTGGTCGATGCGCTCGTCGAACAGGTTCAGCAACAGATTGCCGAACACCAGCTCGAACTTGTCGCTCGGGTTCACGGCAGCAGCCCGTTGCAAGCCCTCGTCCGTCATAGCGGCTTCGACTATCTGGTCGAAAAAGAGCTGGTCGCTTTGGTTGAAGTCCGTGCCGAAACGGTCGTTCAACGTATCGATAAGCTGCGAAAGCGGCGTGGGTTTGGGTCGCGCAAGGCCACTGCCAACCTCGGTGGGGCCATCGAGCGGCTTGGCTTCGCCGTCAGCAAGCGAGATGGAGCCTTCGTCAATCTTCTGCAGCCGGTAGTACTCCAATCGCACGTCGTCATCGAACCGGTAGGCTGGTCCGCTGCCGCGACGCGGTAACTTCTGCGCGAGGTGGCGGAGGAAGACATACAGGCGCTCAAGGTCGGAGTCCTGGTACGGAATCACTTGGCTCAGGAAGGCGTACAGATTCAGGAACGCTCGCATCTTGCCGCGCCAGTCTTCCGCATCCTCCTCGTCTTCGTCGCGACGGGCCGTGAAACGCGAGACCGCGGGATCGAGCGCCGCGTTCATGTGGCGGTGATCGGCTGGGCTTTGCTTGCGCTTCGGCAGGAAGTAGATGGCGCAGAATCGTTCGACCTCCTCGTCGAGATAGATGCCCGAAGCATCCAATCCACTCTTGACGGCGTACATGCGGGCCGGGTCCACTTCCTCCCCCATTTCGGCCCCTTCGTAGTACGTCTTGAAGGCTTCGTGAATCTCCTCCCTGTCGTTTACGAAGTCGAGAACGAACGTGTCTTCCTTGAGCGGGTGTACCCGGTTTAGGCGGGATAGTGTCTGCACGGCTTGGATACCTGCCAGCCGCTTGTCCACGTACAGGGTGTGCAGAAGCGGTTGATCGAATCCCGTCTGGTACTTCTCGGCTACCAGCAGCACTTGAAACTCGTGGGTCGCAAAGCGCTCCGGCAACTCTTTCTCGGAGATGCCCCCGTTCATTGCAGGTTCCGTGTAGGTCACGTCTGGCAACTTGTCATCCACCACCGTGCCGGAAAACGCCACCAAAGACCTGATGGCGTATCCCTTCGCACGGATGTGCTGGTCGAAACTCTGCTTGTATCGCACGGCTTCGAGGCGTGACCCGGTCACCACCATCGCCTTGGCGTGGCCACCGATCTTGTGCCGCGTGACCGCTTGGAAATGCTCAACCATCACCTCGGTCTTCTGCGCGATGTTGTGCGGATGCAGCCGCATAAAGCGCGCCAACGCGGATGCAGCTTTCTTCCGCTCGACGTGGGGATCGTCGTCGCATGCCTTCAGCAGCCGGAAGTACGTGTTGTACGTGGTGTAGTGGCGCAACACGTCGAGGATGAATCCTTCCTCGATGGCTTGGCGCATGGTGTAGCGATGCGCGGGTGTGCCGTCGCGTGCGAACACGGCGAAGGTCTTGTGCTTGGGCGTGGCGGTGAAGGCGAAGAAGCTCAGGTTCGCCTGCTGCCCGCGCTTGGCCATGCTGCGGAACAGTTCCTCCCAGTTCTCCCGGCCTTCCTCGGCGGCGCTCTTCCTGGCTTGCTCGCTGAGCTCCTCACCGCCCAGGACTTCCTTGAGATCGGCTGCTGCCTCACCGCCCTGGGAACTGTGGGCCTCATCGACGACGACGGCACAGCGTCGCGTGGCTAGCCTGCCCGTGCCGGCCTCGCCCCGTTCCTCCGCCATCTTGAGGAGCTGGCCAGAGACGAACGGGAACTTCTGCAACGTGGTCACGATCACCGGAGTGCCGCTTTCAAGCGCCTCGGCAAGCTGACGGGAGCCCTTGTCGATCTGCTGCACCACACCGCGCTTGTGCTCGAACTGATAGATCGTGTCCTGAAGCTGCTGGTCGAGAACGATGCGATCCGTCACCACGATGACGCTGTCGAAGACGCGCTCGTTGTCCGCATCGTGCAGTGATGCGAGTCGATGGGTCAGCCAGCCAATGGTGTTGCTCTTGCCGCTCCCGGCGGAGTGCTCGACCAAGTAGTTGTGGCCCACTCCCTCACGGCGGGCTGCATCCACCAGCGTACGCACGGCCTCAAGCTGGTGGTAGCGCGGAAAGATCATGGTTTCGGTCTTGACTTTGCGGCCCTGCTTGTCGCGTTTCTCATCGCTTTGCAGGTGGATGAAACGCGCCAGAATGTCCAGCAGGCTGTCGCGCTTAAGCACGTCTTCCCACAGGTAGGCCGTGCGATAGGTTCGGCCCGCTGGATCAGGCGGGTTGGCCGCAGCGCCTTCGTGGCCCTTGTCGAACGGCAGGAAGTGGGTGGCCGGGCCCGCGAGACGGGTCGTCATCAGCACGGACTCGGTATCGACGGCGAAGTGCACCAACGTGCGCCGCTTGAATTCGAAGATCGGCTCGCGGGGGTCGCGGTCCCGTTGGTACTGCCGCCGTGCGTCATCGGCCCATTGGCCGGTCAACGGGTTCTTCAGTTCCAAAGTGACTACGGGGATGCCATTGAGACTCAGTGTGACATCAACGGAATTCTCTGAACTGGGCGAGTGGTGAAGTTGACGGGTGATCCCTAAGCGATTGGCGGCGTAGCGGGATTCCAAGTCGGGATTTAGCTCGTGTGCCGCCTTGAAGTAGGCAGCTTGCAGCGTTCGGCCGTAGCACTTGAACCCGTGCCGGAGCGTGGCGAGCGAGCCGTGGATTTCCATCCACTTGCAGAGGTCAGTGAGCACCTGCTGGTTGGTCTTGTCGCCGTGTAGGGATTCGAGTCTGGCCCATTCCTTGGGCTGGGTTTCGCGAATGAAGGCGAGGACTGTCTCCGGGAAGATAGCGTCATCGCGGTCGAATGCCTTGCTTGGAAGGGACTCATAGCGGTTCGCCAGCAGGTGTTTTTCGATAGCGTCCTCGAAGGCTGCTTCGGAGTGGCGGCCCTCGCTCACCCGACCATCCTCGCCAATTTCTGATCCAGCCACCAAGCTGCGACTTGGCTGTAGGGTGCGAGTTCACCGGTCTGGCCAACCTGCTCCGTTCGTTTCTGACGCAGCCGCTCAGCAGGCACCCGACCGCGAATTCGGGCTTTCTCCACCTTCCACCAATCGAGCATCGAGTCTAGGACGCGCTTGCGATGAGCCTTCAGTGTGTTGAGGTTGAGATTCAAGACCTCTCTGAGCTGGGTGTTGAACTGCTCCTCATCCGAGTAGATCGTGCCATCGACCCTGTAGCCGATTCTGGTCTCGATGTGGTGTTCCGGGTCAGCGGGGTTCCAGTCCAAGTATTGGTCACCCTTCTTGGTGTCACAATGTTGAAGGCGTCTTGGTTCACCTTCGCTTCCGTGGCAGGCAGCCAAAAGGTTGCCATAGCTCAACTGCTGCTCGGGAAACATACTCTGACAGCGCCAGTGCTCGATCTTCATGGATGCCGCATACGGCCTGACGCGACCCAAGCAATAGCAGCACAACCCACGTTGCTCGGTAACTAGCGCATTTCGCAATTCCTGCTTCTCCCCATAGTTCTCGTAGGTGCTGTGGGCTTTTTTTCGGTGTTTTGTCAGACTTTCCGGTTCGCGACCCTTTGAGATGCTCCTCACTCGTCCTCCAAAAAATCCAGCAGCGTTCGCACTCTCGTCACTTCCGGGTCATCCTCGCCGACCCTCTCGGCCAACTGGTCCAGCAGATTACGAGCATCGCTGTAAAGATCATCCCCGACCCGATCTGAAATACGCTGGAGCAGCTCCTGAATCTCGAAGTTCCGAGCGTGAGCATCCATGACTTCCTCAAGCACGCGACTTGAGTCCACGCCAAAGGAATGCGCGGGTGAATAGACCTCGCCGTCCGCCATGATGTGGATGCCGTTGCTGTTGACCTCTCCAATCACCTGCGGCGAGTGGGTAGTAGCGATGAACTGGCATCGCGGAAAAGTGTCTGTGAGTTTATGAACGATCTGACGTTGCCAAGTGGGATGTAGGTGCAGGTCGATTTCATCTATCAGAACGATAGCTTCGCCCTCCGTTAACGGATCTTCGAGCTTTGAATTGGCTTGCGCAAGTCGCCGGGCCAAATCCAGCACCAAGGCTAGTACCCCTCTTTCCCCATCGGAGAGCTGATCGACTCGCAAACGTGATCCACCTCTGTTGATCAATAGACGCGGTGGTGCTGCCGTGGAGGATTCATCAGTTCCCTTCGTCTTGTCTAGTGTGAGGCTCCCGTAGTCAGGTAGAAACCTAGATACGGCCGCCTGCAATACACTAAGGCGTTGCTCTGCAAGAGGCTGTTCTTTGGCTAAATCCTCCTGCGCCTTCATCCACTCGGTGAAGCGGGCAATGTACAACGGGCGTCGGATAAGCGCATCCGTGTATGCAGACGCCGTTCCTCCAGTCGATCGTGACTTTGCTTTCGCATGGGACACCATAGAGCGTGCGGTAGAAAAGAACACGCAATTTGGCATTGAGACTGCCTCGCGACACGCGACTTGGAAATTTCGTTTAGACGGCCAAAAGTAGTCAGTATCGGTACCGGCTGGGGATTCGTCAATTTGACGCAGAAGCGAGAGCTTCCGATCCCTTGGTCTGTTGGAGTCTAGGATTCTCCTGCGTAGTTGTTCAACGTTCACCAAATCGTCTGTCGTAGCTACATCTCGCCATTGTCGACGGGTGAAACTGAACTCATGCTCCCCGATGTTAAGGGACAGTTCTACGTCGAGAAACGAGCTCCCGTAACGCACGTCATTCACATCAAAAGAAATTGCCTTGGCCCGAGAATCCGATACCGAGGGAAGTATCCGGGACATGCAAATTCGTAGGGCGTCCAACACCGTGCTTTTGCCCACCCCATTTACACCAACTATAAGATTGAAGTCGGGCTGAAAACGAATCTCGGCCATCTCCATAGCCCGCACATTAGCTAGTTGGACTGCACTTAACGTTACGGAGGTCTTGCTCATTACCATTGGCCCCGGACCGCTTCGGAGATTACTGCTGCTTTACGTTCTTCGAGTAGCGCCTGTGCCGATTTTGTCAATGCGTGGAGACGGTCGATCTTGTGAATCTCCGCTTCTACTCTAACAACAATGTTCTCTTGTATCTGGAGTGAAGGTACTGGAATCGATATCTCACGAAGGTCCGAGGCATTGATGGCTGGGTAGCTTACGCCCACGGATCTCCTCTCGACGTCCGCCAAAAATGATGACTCACGAAGCGCATACCTGATAAATCGAGCATCCAAGACTCTTGGGTTCGGGCGCACCACGGCGAAGCCTGTTGATACGATCAGGTTTTCGGGTGGATTTTGGATTGGGGCGATTGCCTGGAGGTAGGTCCTAACACAAGAGACAATTACGTCCCCATCGCGTACCCGACGCCGAGCTCGGCTCGGCGCGTTCGAGAACTGATAAGTGGCCACACTGTGGATTTGGCCCGAGGAGTCAACATTGCTGATATCGACGTATTGAAGTTCATATTCGGGATCAGTCTCTTCACCGAGCGCATCGTCATTGATCGTGGCGACATGTTTAAGCTTACGGAGCTCGAAGTTGCTTGAGGTCATTCTATTGCCTCCCTCAGCAAACGTGTTAACTCCGCCTCCGCATCCTTCAGCTCCGCGTCGATGACCTCTAGCGATCGGGGCATTGTGTGTGTGTAAAAGTGCTGGTTGAAATTGATCTCGTACCCTACCTTGTCCTTTTCTCGGTTCATCCATGCTTCGGGTGTGTAAGGTTGGACCTCGCGGTCGAAGTAGGTGTTGAGATCGTCCTTGAGCGGAACACTTTCGAAATCGCGCAATGCGGGGTCCGATTCGTAGTCCGCATCTCTGCCGGGCTTCGCAACTGGCTCCGCACTGGGATCCTTTTGCGTAAATACGTTACGGAAAAGCCTTTTCTCATCGATGCGCCACCGGGATCCACTTTCTTCGAGGAACTCTTCTATGCGTTTCCAAATACGATTCCAGTCCTGGCTGGGCTCGCGCCCCAACATTGTATCGATGGCTTGTACGTCGTCTAACAAATGGGGTGCCTCGTCTAAGAAAGCAGCCTTGCGGTCGATTGTCATTTGATAGCTCAGCCTTAGTGGCTGCTCCACAGTTACGCGAGTGAAGCCGAAATCCTCGTTATCGAATATCTTGCATTTCTCTCCATCTTTCTGCTCGCCGTAGAGACGCACGATCTCAGCAAGTTGTCCGCTTGTGAGGTGGCGGCGTTTGTCGCCTAAGCTACGCCTGTTGTCTTCACTGCCACCGGCGGCCCACACATCACGTGCATCGACTAGTTGAATCTTGCCTTTGCGCTGCTGCGACTTCCGATTGGTGAGTATCCAGATATAGGTTCCGATTCCCGTGTTGTAGAACATCTGCTCCGGCAGCGCGACGACGGCCTCCAGCCAGTCGTTCTCGATAAACCACTTGCGTATGTTGCTCTCCCCCGATCCAGCACCGCCCGTGAACAGGGGCGAACCGCTAAAAACGATGGCGAGACGGGAGCCGTGCTTGTGCTCCTGCGGTTGCACAGGCTCACGTTTGGCCCACATATGCTGAAGGAAGAGCAGGGAACCGTCGTTTACGCGGGGCAGGCCAGCACCGAAACGTGCGTCGAAGCCCCGCCTTTCGTGCTCTTGCTTGAGTTCGCGCTGCTGCCGCTTCCAGTCAACGCCGAAGGGCGGATTGGTCAGGAAGTAGTCGAATGTCTCGTCATCGAATTTGTCGTCTGTCAGGCTGTCGCCGAACCGGACATTGTCGCCAGTGCCGTTCTGGTCCACCTGCTTCATCAGCATGTCGGAAGCAGCGGTCGCGAATGCGCGTTTGTTGTAGTCCTGGCCGTAGAGGAATAACCGCGCCTCGGGGTGGTGCTCCCACAGATAGTTCTGTGCCTCCGCAAGCATTCCGCCAGTGCCGCAGGCTGGATCGAGTAGCTTGCGCACGGTGCCGGGAGTGGCGAGCAATGCGTCGTCCTCGATGAACAGGATGCTCACCATGAGCCGGATTACGTCGCGAGGCGTGAAGTGGTCTCCCGCCGTCTCGTTGGCCAGTTCGTTGAAGCGCCGGATCAGGTTCTCGAAAATGAGCCCCATCTGGGCATTGGGCACAGTGTCCGGGTGGAGATCGACGCTGGCGAACTTCGAGACCACGAGGTAGAGGATGTTCGCCTCACGCAACCGGTCGATCTCGTTTTCGAACTCGAAGAACTCAAAGATGCCCCGTGCGTTCTCCGAGAAACCCTGGATGTAGCTGACGAGGTGCTCCGCGATGTGTTCAGGGTCGCCCTTGAGCTTCTCGAAGTCGAATTCCGAGCGGTTGTGGAAGCGCTGGCCCGCCGCCCGGTTCAGCCGCAGATCGAGAGCCGGTCCTTGGAGCTTGTCCTTACGCCGCTCGTACTCGGCAACAACCTTGGCCCTTGAGGGCGCGAGCACGCAGTCGAACCGGCGCAGCACGGTCATTGGCAGCATGACCCGCTCGTACTGTGGCGGTCGATAGGGGCCGCGCAACAGGTCGGCAATCTGCCAAATCAAGTTAGCGAAGTAGCTGTGGTCGGGCATTGGGTCACTTTACCGGCATTGTGCATTGCCGCCAAACCGCCCTTTGGCCGGGTGCATCGACTAACGTTTGCTCCCGAGTTAGGCAGACGAACGAAAAGCACATCACCAGTTAGCTGGGCGATAGTCAGTGGGGTCGAGACACGATTCGTATAGGCTCCTGTTCAACTGAATCCAATCTGTGCCATTGATGCCTCTGTGGGAAGTGGCGGACGCACCAGCAGGATAGGCACAAGCTACTTTCAACCAACGATTGCTGGATTGGGCAATGTCGCGCACCTCCGCTGCAACTTCTGCAAGGTCCTGATCTTGGCTGAAGATAACTGCGACATCGAGGTCACCGTTGCGGGCCATCCGAACGACGTCAAGGCCGATACGGAGGTCAATTCCCTTCTCGCGAGGGACGAAAATGTCTCTGTCAGAACCGCCGACAGGCGAGATGGTTTCGCGCCGATAGTTGAGGCGGCGATGGGTTACGGTGATTCCGGCCCGGCGCATGGCCATGAGACGGCGCGTCCAGTAAGCGTGCCATCGACGATCGTGTTTGGGGTC
This sequence comes from Gammaproteobacteria bacterium, assembly GCA_028820495.1. Taxonomy (GTDB): domain Bacteria; phylum Pseudomonadota; class Gammaproteobacteria; order Pseudomonadales; family Azotimanducaceae; genus Azophilus. The sequence continues at coordinate 4,276 of JAPPIX010000037.1, read as the reverse complement.
CGGCACTCCAGTGTAGAACCGGACTTCCTTGTGAACCCATCCTTGAAGTCGGCAAACGGCGAGAGCCAGCTTTACGGGGTCGTAGTTGGGGTGGTGGTGGCCGAAAGCGTCTTTGGCGTGCCTAAAGAGGTTTTGACCGTCAACGAACGAGACAGCGCGTTTGGTGGAGGGTTCGATGGGCATCTTGGTGTGCGGAATAACCCCACCGGGGCCCCGAAGGGCGAGTCCGGTGGGGGGCAATTGGGGCGTAGCGTAGCTATAGGGGCAAGGGTAGTCAAGCCGCTACAGCCTTGGATTTTATGGCTTCACGTCACTCTGCGCACTGCCGGAGTTTTTCCGCCCTTCTACCGGCTCCGCGCCTGCGGCACATGCATCAGCAACTCCGGCATCTGGCGTTTCATGAAGGCGTCGAACATCGGCACCGTGAAGGCGGTTTCTCCGTGTCGCTGGCTCCAAACCATGCCCTTGGTGATGAGGCGTTGGCGCACCATGGCTACGGAGGGGGTCCGTACGCCGAGCGTTTCAGCGATGCGGCCTGTGCCGTGCGGCCCTGGCCCGAGTTCGGCCATTGCGCGGAGGTACTTTTGCTCAAGGGGCGTCAGCCGGTCGAAGCGAACGCGGAAGAAGTTGTTGTCCAGCTGCGCTACCACGCCTGGGCTGGCGGCGCGAACCATCGCGCCAGTAATTGGGCTTTTGGGGGCGGCGTTCCAGACTTGGAACCCCCACTCCTGGAGGAAGTAGGGGTAGTTCTCCGCCGCTTGGAGGACCTGCTCTGCGGCCTCATCGTCAAATGCCACACCCTCGGCATGCGCTGGCTTCAACAGCGCGTCACGGGCGTCGTCGGTTTCCAAGGCCCCCACCTGTGGATAGTCGAACAGCCGTTCCGCGTAGGACTTGGCTCTGCCAGCCAGCGCCGCCACCTGGGGCAATCCGGCACCGATGAACAGAAAGGGCAGGTTTCGTTGCCCGATTTCGTGGCAGGCCACGATGACGGCGGCGAGTTCTGACGCTGAGAGGTATTGGATTTCGTCGATGAACAGACCAATCGCGGTTTGTCGATCAGCAGCCGCTTCGGCCAGTGCAACCAGTAGCTGGGGCAGATCCTGTTCCAGATCGCCGCTATCGCCCTCGCCTGGGGCGAGGTCCAAGCTGAACTCCAAGTCAACATCAACAGCTTTCACCTTGAAAGCCCGAGCGAACTTCGCCAGCACGTTGGCTGCCCGGCGCAACTGGTGGGTCGCTGCTTGGCGGAGGTCCAGACCATGCAGCAGTCGCCGAAGTTCGGGCACCAGCAATTGGGGCAGGGAGGCGCCTTCGGGCGCCTCGATGCGGGCAGTGCGGAAACCTTTTTGGTCGGCGGTCGCGCGCAGCCGATTCAGCAGGACGGTTTTGCCTACTCCACGGAGCCCCAGCAGAATCAAGCCCTTGGCTGGGCGTCCGGCGAGGACGCGGTCCATGTCGATGGAAGCGTCCGAGAGCAAGCGGTCACGCCCTGCCAGCTCCGGTGGCTGCAGGCCAGCACCGGGGACATAGGGGTTGTTGCGACGATCCATCGCGGCAATCTAACACAAATTAACAGCATTAACAGAAAGTATGTTAACGCCGTTAATTTTGTTAATTCATCGATGTGCATGACGTGCTGGAACCATCGGGTCTTGACGATCCTGTCGCAGGGATGGATCGGCTTGTAGGTCAGCAGGCAGGGCTTGTCCCTGAGGTGCGCCCAAGGTGGAAAGTGGTGGCAAGCACATGAGTGGCTGCGCACGGTACGTCCCAAGTGTTCGCTATACTGACCAACGCATGTTCGGGAACGCAGGGAGTGCACTGGAATGTCCGCAAGGGCTTGGGGCGGCTTGGCCTGCATTGGGCTGTTAGCGGGTTTCGCGCAAATTGCGCAAGGTGCGGACCGGAGCGACGGCACTGAGAATGCCGTTGCGGACAAGCCGCTCTTCAATGACGTCCATTTCCACCTGTCAAGCTACGTCCAGAGGGGCATCACCCCCAGCCAGTACTTGGAAATGGCGGGCGACCGGGTGGGCCGCGTGGCCATGTTCGGGATCCCCTTGCAGCAGAAGTGGGATCCCTTCGTTTCCGGCGAACGGGCGCCGGACTACTACCTGCGATCCGATGCGGCGCTGTACTACTACTCCTTCGTGGATGCGGCCATCGCCATGGCGTACCGGTCATTGACGGAGGCGCAGAAGGCTCGGATCGATCCGATGATCACCGGCTTCAACCCCACGGACATGTACGCCGCCGATCACATACGCCGGGTGCTGCTGACCTTTCCCGGCGTTTTCGCCGGCATCGGCGAATTCAGTGTGCACAAGGAGTTCGTTTCCTCAAAGGTCACTGGCCACACGGCCAGCCTGCGCAATCCGGCGCTTGGCCGCATTCTCGAAGCGGTCGCCGAGATCGGCTTGGTCGCGATTCTCCACTGCGACATCGACGTGGTACGGCCCGGTGCGGTGAACGTCCCGCGCACTACGATGAACTGCTGCGCCTGCTCAGGGCGCATCCCGCCGCCTCAGTGATCTGGGCGCACACTGGGCTGGGCCGCTTCGTGGCGCCCAGCGCCCAGCATCTGGCCCTGCTTGACGAATTGCTGAGCGACCCTCGCCACGACCATGTCACTTTGGACATCTCCTGGGACGAGGTCGCCAAGTACGTGGTGGCCAACGAAGCGACCACGGCCGCTTGGGCGGCGTTGATTGAAAGGCACCCAGCCCGGTTCCTGTTCGGCACCGACTCGGTGGCCCCTTCGGACTGGCAAGGCTACGCCCCCACCTACGCCGCCTACCAGCCGCTTTGGGAACGCCTCAGCGGCCCCACCCGGGCACTGGTTCAGCGCGGCAACTACCTTAGGGTCTTCGATGCCGCGCTACCCAAGGTCAGGGCGTGGGAGCAGGCCCAGCTTGCTTCTGCCCCAAAGTGAGCGTTCACTTCCACCAAACGCGCTCGCTCGGTGCGCGTTTGGCCCACCCAATCGGTTAACCTACGCCTCCCACCCGCAACTTGGAGCACCCGCCATGACCGAGATCGCGTTTCTCTCCGCCACGGAGCTTGCCGCCAAGATACGTAGCAAGGAGATCGGCTGCGAGGCGTTGTTGCGGCACTACCTGGACCGGGTGGACCGCTACAACGGCGAGCTCAACGCGCTGGTGGTGGACTTGCGCGAACAAGCCTTGGCTGATGCGCGCGCAGCGGATCAGGCGGTGGCGCGGGGCGACGAACTCGGTCCCCTGCACGGGGTGCCGATGACGGTGAAGGAGTCCTACAACGTGGCGGGCACGCCCACCACCTGGGGCAACGTGGATTGGAAGAACAACATCGCCGCTGAAGACGCCGAGCCAGTGCGCCGGCTCAAGGCGGCTGGCGCGGTGGTGTTCGGCAAGACCAACGTGCCCCTGATGCTGGCAGACTTCCAGAGCTACAACGACATCTACGGCACCACCAACAATCCCTACGACTTGAAGCGCATTCCCGGCGGCTCCTCCGGGGGGTCAGCGGCGGCCTTGGCTGCGGGCCTCACCGGCATTGAGACCGGCTCCGACATCGGCGGGTCCATCCGCAACCCGGCGCACTTTTGCGGCGTCTTCGGCCACAAGCCCACTTGGAACCTGCTTTGGATGCGCGGCCATGCGCCGCCGGGGGATGTGCGCAGCAAGCCGGACATCTCCGTCATCGGCCCGCTGGCGCGCTCGGCGGCGGACCTGGAGACCGCCCTGCTAACCATGGCGGGGCCGGACGACATCATGGCGCGGGGCTACCGCCTAGACCTGCCCACGCTTAACGGCCGTGCACTCAAGGATCTGAAGGTGGCCGTCTGGGTCGATGACGAGATGGCCCCGGTGGATGCCGAGGTGCGGCGGCGGGTGGAGCAGGTGGCGACAGCCTTTCGCGACGGCGGTGCTGCGGTCAACATGGATGCTCGGCCAGGCTTCGACCCCGCCCACAGTCACGCCACCTACCAAAACTTGCTGCAAGCCACCATGGCGGCGCGCATGCCGGATGCGGAATACGACAAGATCAAGCGCCACGTGGCGACCTTGGCCACCGATGATGACAGCGCTGCGGCGCGCATCTTTCGCGCCCAGGTGGCGTCGTTCAAGATGTGGAAGCAGAACGACGAGCAACGGGCGCACCTGCGCTGGAAGTGGCATGAGTTCTTCAATGACTACGACCTGTTGATCGCCCCCATCATGGCCACTGCCGCCATGCCCCACGACCAGCGGCCCTTCGGTGAGCGCACCGTCACCGTCAACAACGAGCAGCG
>JAPPIX010000144.1:29805-36055 GCA_028820495.1 Gammaproteobacteria bacterium | reverse complement strand
CCCCCCCCCCCCCCCCCCCCCCCCCCCCCCCCCCCCCCCCCCCCCGCCGCCGGGCCCCGCCCCCCCCCCCCCCCCCCCCCCCCCCGCCCCCCGGGGGGGGGCGCGCGGCCCCCCCCCCCCCCCCCATAAAGGGCGTGGCTTTGATTAGCGTTCTGCTCGTCGTGGTGGTGCTCACTTCAGTGGTCTATCACCTAACCTCGCGCCACGCTTCAAGCCTCGCCCAGAGCCAAAACGCGCTCGGCTTCGACCAAGCCATGGCCTATGCGCTTGGCGGCGAGGCCCTGGCCCGTCAGGTGCTCTACCAAGACCGAACCGAGACCGGGCCGGAAATCGACAGCTTCGAGGAGGATTGGGCCCAAGCCTTCCCGCCCTTTGAACTCGATGAGCAGGGATGGATTGAAATTCAAGCCCGCGACCTAAACGGCTGCTTCAATCTCAACGCCCTGGTCGGCGAGGAACTGGCCGACGGGACGTCGGGCACCCATCTCGACCGCTTCAAGACGCTGCTGCGCAATCTCGACATCCCGGAGCCGGTCGCCGACGAGACCCGGGATTGGATCGATGCGGACCAAACCGTGCTCGGCTTTGGCGCCGAAGACAACGACTACCTCGGTCTGCAGCCCGGCTATCGCACGTCCGGACAGCCCTTGGCCCACGTCTCGGAACTGCGGCTGATGCGGAGCATGACACCGGAGCATCTGCAGCGATTGAAACCCCACGTTTGCGTCCTGCCGGTCAACGCCTTGAAACTCAACGTCAACACCGCCACCAGCCACGCCTTGGCCGCCTTGGCCCCGGAACTCAACGAGCCCGAACTCAGGATGCTCACGGAAACGCCGAGAGCCTTTGCCAATTTGGCGGAATTCACCAAGGTCGCCGCCGGTTTCGAGACGGTGACGCCCCACCTTGGGGTGGCCAGCGAGTATTTCGAAGTGCAGGTGCGGGTGGGAGTGGGGGGCGGTACCGCCATGCTAACATCGGTGCTTCACCGTGATCCCGAAAGCAGCGCCATCACCCTGATCTCCCGGGATCTGGGCCGGGACTTCCGCTCACGTTTGGTCGTTGAAATCGAGGAGGCCTGAACGCCGCTGATGCCTTCCACCCTGTTCATTCGCCTGCAGGCGCCGGCCATTCGGCACGGTGAGGGTTGGCAGCTCGACTGCGAGTGGCTGGTCGCTGACGCCCAAGGACGCCGCCAAGCCCGCGGCATCGCCGATTGCAATGAACTGCTTGAGCGGGTGGCGGCTGAAACCCCAATGATCGATGGAGCCGCGTCCTTTGCCGAGGTCGTCGGCTTGGTGTCCAACCAACACATCTTGAGCCTGCAATGCGACGTTCCCGGCCGTCGGACGAGCCAGCTTCGCCAAGCGCTGCCCTACGTGGTCGAGGAATTCACCGCTGCGGAGATCGAAGATCTGCACATCGCTCACGGGACGATCAAGGCCGGCGCCCCGGTAGCCTGCTGCCTCGTCGCCAAGTCCCTGTTGGACGGCTGGCTCGCCAGCCTAGCGGAGGCGGGCATCAGGCCGCAAAGCCTAGTCGCCGAATCGGAGCTGTTGCCCCACGAACTCGGCTGCCTGAGCCTGTTGTTCGACGGGGATGCCGTGCTGATGCGCTCCGCCCGCGAAGCGGCGACCTTGGAGCGTGCCAACCTGCTGATGGCGTTGGCGACCATCGGTGACAAGCGGGTAAGGCCGGTGAACGGCTCCTTGAGCGAATTGGAACGCACCCAGTTTGACGGCGAGGTGGAGGAAGGCACCGGCGCGCCGCTTGATGGAGTCCGGCAGGACGCGCTTGAGTATCTGGCCGGACGTTGGCCGCACCGCGGCGATGTCATCAACTTGCTGCAGGGCGACTATCGTTCGGAGCCTTCCGCACGGCCGGGCAGGGCGAAGTGGCGGGGCATCGCCGCTTTGGCGGCACTTTGGCTGCTGGTCGCCCTGGGAACGACCGTTGCCGAAGGCTGGTGGTCAGCCCAGAGGGCGGATGCCTTGGAAGCCACCGCTTTATCCCTGTATCAAGACATTTACCCCGACGACCAGAGCGTCACGGCCCAGAGCTTGCGCCGCCGCCTGAACGCGCGGTTGGGCGAAAATGCGGGGCTAGGCGGTGGCGGGAGCAACGTCTCGTTAATCGATCTGCTCGGCCATATGGCGAGCGTCGTCAAACCCTCGATGACCGTTGCCAGCATCGACTACAACGAAGGGCGCGGCGAGTTTCAAGCCGAACTGATCGTCCGGCGCTATGCGGACGCCGACGAAGTTCTGGAGGCGATTGCCGGGCGCGGCCTCGAAGCCGAAATCAGCTCCGCCGAACAGGTGGAGGGCGGCGTCAGCGCCCGCTTTCGCCTGAGCGGGCTCTAGGACCGCTCCATGCGGACGTTTCTCATCAACGCTTGGCGCGAGTCCTCAACCAGCCGCTGGTGGCGGACCAAGGCGGGTCACGAACGGCTGATCTACGCCGCCTTGGCTGCAACGGTGGGCGCAGCGCTTCTGTGGATCGCAATCTGGCGTCCGCTAGGAGATTGGCACGCGCAAGAAATGCGCCGGCTCGATAATGCCCAGCGGCTGCTCGAATGGGTGACCCTCAATGAAGGGCGTGCCCGGGCTGCCGCCAAGGGCGCAGAACAACGCAACGAGGCAGGAACGGGCTCCATCCTGCCAGCCATCACCCAAGCCGCCGAGGTCGCCGGCATTCGCTTGGCGCGGCTGCAGCCGGAGAGCGGCGGCGCAGTGTCGGTATCCTTGGAACAACAGTCCTTCGAACAAGTGGTGGCTTGGTTGGCCAGGCTCAGTGATGGCAATGGGGTGAGGGTGGTGCAGGCCTCCTTGGATGCCCACCGCGCACCGGGCTTCGTCAATGCCCAGCTACGTTTGGCGGCTACGCCCTGAACTTTTGCACCCGGAACAAAATTTAACATAATAAATATTATGCGAAATTATGTAACCGCGCTTTCGTCAGGACGTGCTGCGGTACCGGGTGCGGATGGTGTAAACGCTGTCGCCGGTCAGCACCCCGCCTCGGCCGAACAACCGACCGTTCTCCCAGTTCGACAGCCCGAGCTCCGGTTTGTTGAGGGCAAACTGGCCGTCCACCCAACGCGTATGCCCATCGCCTGCGAAAGGCGCGTCAAGCTTGGCGAAGAAGCGCTCCTGCTCGCCGACATCGCCTGAGACCAAGGTACCGACCAGTCGCGGGCTCAGTTCATTGAACAACCGCACCGCTGCGTCGATCGAATCCACGCCCACCAAGCTGACTTCCGGCGTCTCCTCCCACTCCCACTCCGTGCCGAGCTGTTGCGCATCGATGACTTCAGCCTGGGGTTCGACGACGGGACCCGAGCTGCGGGCGACCTCCACTCGGTTACGAAATAGTTCTTTAGAGACAATATCTTCACTTCCAGAAGCGATATGCAACTTGAACGGCTGACCCTTGGCTCCACCGGCGGTCTCCAGCCCCTCAAGGACTGCGTTCACGCGCAAAAAGGAATCATTGGCCGGATTGACCACGCAACAGGTATTGAGGGTGTTGCAAACCTTACGGTCAAGAGAACGAACCACTGCGGCGCGCACTTCCGCCACGTCCGCCCGTTCCGATACCACCATCCAGGCACCGCCGGTGCCATGCAGGCTAACCGGTGTGCCGGCGCTGCGGGCCAGGGAACCCAAGGTCTCGACGGCGGTGCCGGACCCCCGGGCGACCGCCAAAGCCAGCCGTTCGTCGAGAAACAGCGCCCAACCGGCAGCATGGGCCGTGCTATCCACCAGGGCCAAGGCGCCAGCCGGCAGCCCAGCGGCAGCGAGCGCCGGGTCGATGACCCGCCTCATGAGCGCTCGCGCAGTGCGCAGGGCGTCGCCGCCAATGCGGAACACCACGGTGTTGCCGCCACGCAAAACGCCGCACGCATCCGCCAGCACGTTGGGGCGACCTTCGAAGACGAAAGCCACGACGCCCAAGGCCGCGCCGATCATTTCAACATTGAATCCGTCATGCACAACGGTTTCGAGAATCGCGCCGCGGCGGGACGGCGTGGCGGCCCAACCGCGCAACCCCTCGATCATTTTGGCGCGCATGACATCCGAAACGGCAAGCCGGGTGGTGGAGCGCCCACGCTTTCGGGCCGAGGCGACGTCCTCGGCATTGACCTCGGCGATTTCGGCCCACAGCGAGTCATCTTCAAGCGCCGCGGCTGCATGTCCGTAGAAGGCAACAATGGCATCATCACGAACATCGTGCATCGCGGCAAAGGCCTGCACAGCCGCATCGACGGCCGTCCGTGCGGCCGCCAAATCGACTGCCGGGATGTGCATCAGCCCACCGACCGGGTTGGCAACGAGCCGGTCGCCGGGTCGATAAGCCGCAGCCAGGTCGGCGTCAACGGTCAATGCCCTGCCGTCCGGGGACAGGATCTGGGTGCCGGGAGTGAGTTCTTCCATAACGGGTTAGTATAAGGCCGCATGTACACTGACGGGCAGGACAAGGTGGCCTTTCTGGACCGCGATGGCGTGATCAACGAGACACCCGGCGGCCACGGCTACGTGACGGCCTGGGAGCAGTTCCGCTTCATCGATGGTGCGCTCGACGCCCTGCGAACGCTTAAGGGCAAGGACTATCGACTGGTGGTCATCACCAACCAGCAAGGGGTCGGCAAGGGTTTGATGGACATTGGCGCACTTGAGACCATCCACCGCAATCTGCGCGCCTGCTGCGCCCGGCATGGTGCCACCATCGACGGCGTGTTCTCTTGTCCGCACCGGGCGAGTGACGGCTGCAACTGCCGCAAACCTCGGCCGGGCTTGATTCATCAAGCGATTCGGGAACTTGGGCTGGATTTGAACCTAGCTCGGTCCTGGCTCATCGGCGATTCGCCTCGGGACATGGAAGCGGGTGCCGCTGCGGGCCTCAACACCCTGTTCATCGCCCCTATCGCCGACTCGGCACTTCACCCAGCGGCCTCGGCAGTCGCCCCGAGCTTGGCGGATGCAGTGAAACTTCTGTAGTTTCAGGATCTTTGCAGGAGCTGCAGAAGATACTCCCCGTAGCCGCTTTTGCGCAGGGGCTGCGCCAAGCGCTCCAAATCCTCATCGTCGATCCAGCCGGCCCGCCAAGCCGCTTCCTCGGGAGCGCCGAGCTTCATGCCCTGCCGCTTCTCCAGCGTCTGGATGTAGTGCGCTGCCTCTAACATGGCGTCCGGAGTGCCGGTGTCGAGCCATGCAGTGCCCCGGGCCAAGCGCTTCACCTCAAGCGCTCCATGACGAAGATAGGCTAGGTTGACATCGGTGATTTCCAATTCGCCACGGGCCGAGGGTTTAATGGACTTGGCGACCTCCACGACTTTTTCATCGTAGAAGTACAGCCCGGTCACAGCGTGCCGGCTGCGCGGTTCGGCGGGCTTTTCCTCGATGGAGACCGCACGGCCTTCGGAGTCAAACTCAATCACGCCGAAGGCCTCGGGATTGCTCACCGCGTAGGCGAACACCGTGGCGCCCGAAGTGCGGTTCGAGGCGCTCTTCAAGAGCTCCGGCAAGCCGCCACCGTGAAATATGTTGTCGCCAAGAATCAACGCCGAGGGCGCCCCGCCGATGAAGTCCTCCCCCAACAGAAAGGCCTCCGCGAGGCCGTTGGGCGCTTGCTGCACTTGGTAACTGATGGACAGGCCCCATTGCCCGCCGTCGCCAAGCACCTGCTCGAAGCGGCCAATGTCCAGGGGCGTGGAAATGAGCAGCAGGTCGCGGACGCCGGCCTGCATCAGCGTGCAGAGCGGGTAATAGACCATGGGCTTGTCATACACCGGCAAGAGCTGCTTGCACACGCCCAAGGTGGTCGGATGCAGCCGAGTGCCCGCGCCCCCCGCCAGGATGATCCCTTTGCGGTTCACCGTGGTGGACTAAAGACCGAGCACCAGCTTGGCCATGATGTTGCGCTGAATCTCGTTGCTGCCGGCGTAGATGCTGACCTTGCGGGTGTTGAAGTGGGACTGGGCGACGCCGTTGGCGTGAATCGGACCAAAGCCGGGGCCAAGATCCTCGGACAACGGCGTGGATTGGTCGAGCGGGAAGCCGTAGTAGCCACACAATTCCAGCGCCAGTTCAGCGACCGCCTGCTGCAGCTCAGTGCCCCGCGTCTTGAGCATGGAGGACTCCGGGCCGACGTTCTGCCCGGCCGACAGGGCGCCGAGTATGCGCAGCTCCACAAATTCCATGGCCAGCACCTGCACTTCCAGATCCCGAAGCCGGGCGGTGAAGTCCTC
>JAPPIX010000144.1:19116-29705 GCA_028820495.1 Gammaproteobacteria bacterium | reverse complement strand
GAATAGGCGTTGCCGCGCTCGAACTCCAACAGGTACTTGGCGCAGGTCCAGCCCCTGCCCTCCTCGCCGATTCGATTCGCCTTGGGAACCTCCACGTCCTCGAAATACACCGTGTTGATTTCCTGGAAGCCCTCCACCGGCTGGTCCAAGGTGATGATTGGCTTGACCGTGACGCCGGGGGACTGCATGTCGATCAGCAGGAAGCTGATGCCCAGTTGACGCCGCTCCTCGGTGCTGGTGCGCACCAGGCAGAAGATCCAGTCGGCGTGCTGGGCCAAGGTGGTCCAAGTCTTGACGCCGTTGACCAGGTAGTGGTCGCCCTTGTCCTCGGCCTTCATGCGCAGGGAGGCCAAGTCCGACCCGGAGCCCGGCTCGGAGTAGCCTTGGCACCACCAGACGCGCGAGTGGAGAATGTCGGGCAGAAAGCGCCGCTTTTGCTCCTCGGTGCCGAACTTCATGATGACCGGGGCAACCATCGTGATGCCGAAGGGAAGCACGCGGGGCGCTCCAGCGCGGGCCATTTCCAAGTCAAAGATGTAGTTCTGGGTGGCGGTGAAGCCCGCCCCGCCGTGCTCGACGGGCCAATTCGGCGCCGCCCAGCCGCGTTCGGCAAGCTTTTGCTGCCAGCGCATCTGCTCCGTCTTGGAAATCCGTGCCAACGCGCTGCGAGCCCGCCGTTCACGGGCTGGCTCGGGCCAAGCTTCGTCGAGCCAAGCCCGGACTTCGCGTTGAAATTCACGATCTTCAGCGGAAAAGGAAAAGTCCATAGGCGCGTTGCTAGCCTGGGTGGCGAATGATTGGCGCGAAATTCTACCACTTGAGGGCGTTTTCGCTCATGCTGTGGCGCGAACGCGAACCTGCGCCAACCTGCGGTTGGCGTTTGAGTTGAGGTCGCTGGCCGGGCGTGGGATTGTTGGGTGTTGGGTTAGTCTTTGTTCGGGGTAGGGAGAGGCATGTCCGAGTCCAGGCAGGCGCGGAGCTTTTCGCCGCTCTATCGTTGGTACGCGCTCGGCCTCTTGGTCGTGGTGTACATCTTCAACTTCATCGACCGCTCGATCCTCGGCATCCTCGTGGAGCCGATCAAGCAAGATCTCGGGGTTTCCGACACCTTGATGGGCTTTCTCGGCGGCATTGCCTTCGCCACCTTCTACACGGTCCTCGGCATACCCATCGCCCGCCTGGCTGACCGGGGTTCCCGGCGCAACGTGCTCTCCGTCTGCCTCGCGCTTTGGAGCGCTGCCACGGCGCTGTGCGGCTTGGCCAACAACTTCCTCCACCTGCTGTTGGCCCGAATCGGCGTTGCCGTGGGCGAAGCCGGGGGCAGCCCGCCCTCCCACTCCATGATTTCGGACATGTTCCCACCTCGCCGCCGGGCCACGGCACTGGCGATCTACGCTCTCGGCATCCCCATCGGCACCATGCTGGGCAATCTCGGCGGCGGCTGGATCAACGAGGCCTTCGACTGGCGCACGGCGTTCATGGTGGTCGGCCTGCCAGGCATCCTGCTAGCGCTCATCGTGCGCTTCACCCTGCGGGAGCCGCCCCGGGGCGCCGCCGAGGGGCTGACGCTCAGTGACGACGACGCGCCGCCAGTGACCGAGGTGTTCCGCCATCTGTGGTCGCGCCGCAGCTTCCGCTACATGGCGGTCGGTGGCAGCCTGCATGCCTTCGTCGGCTATGGGGTGGGCTATTGGATCCCGGCGATGTTCAACCGCAGCCACGGCATCGGCACCGCGGAGATGGGCACGGTGCTGTTCTACCTCGGCTTTGCCTCGATTCTCGGCACCCTGTCCGGCGGTTATCTCGGTGACCAGCTAGGCACCCGCGACAAGCGTTGGTACCTGTGGTTGCCAGGGTTGGCCACGCTCATCTCGGTGCCGTTCAGCTTTTACGTCTATGTCGCCGATTCGCCCTATGCGGCGTTCTGGGTGCTGTCGATCCCCTACTTCCTGGGCGCCTACTACCTCGGCCCCACGTTCTCGATGACCCAAGGCATGGTGGGCTTAAGGATGCGGGCGCTCGCCTCCAGCATTCTGCTGTTCATCCTGAACATCATCGGCCTAGGGTTGGGCCCCCAATTCACCGGCATCGCGTCCGACCTGCTGTTCGCCTGGACCGACCTCGGCGCCGATTCCCTGCGCTGGGCATTGGTCATCAGCCTGACTTTCAACGTGGTCTCCGCAGTGCTCTACCTCGCCGCCGGCAAGACCATCCGCGCGGACCTCAAAGCAAGCCTTAACTAGCTCCGAGATCGGGCCGAGGCCATTTCGGCCTAGCCGTGAGCTCCGATAATGCACACGGCCGCGACATTGCTCATGGGCGAGCCGCCCAAGTTGTGGGTCATGCCAATGGACGGATCCGGCAGTTGCCGCTCTTCCGCCCGGCCCTGCAACTGCAAGTACATTTCGTAGAGCATGCGGATGCCGGAAGCGCCTATGGGATGGCCGAAGCACTTCAGGCCGCCGTCGATTTGGCAGGGAATCTGGCCGTCGGCGTCGTAGAAGCCGTCCATCACGTCCGTTATGGCACCGCCTTCCGGGGAGAGCTGCAAGTCCTCCATGGTGACCATTTCGGTTATGGAGAAGCAGTCGTGGCACTCGAACAGGCTCACCTGCTCGCGCGGTTTGCTGATGCCCGCCTCCTGGTAGGCCTTCTTGGCAGCGATGCGGGTGGTGTGGAAGTAGCTGCCGTCCCATGAGTTGTGACCCGACTCGGAACCGTTGGACAGCGAAAGCTGCAGCGCCTTGACTGAGACGATGCGCTCCTTGCCGAGGCTTTTGGCGATTTCCGGGGTGGTGACGATGGCGGCCGCAGCTCCGTCACTGACGCCGCAGCAATCGTAGAGCCCCAAGGGCTCGGCAATCATGGGGGCGTTGAGGGCATCCTCTTCGGTGATTTCGCGGCGCAGGTGGGCCTTCGGGTTCTTGGCGCCGTTGGCATGGCTCTTCACCGAGATGTGGGCGATGGTGCGCTTCAGGTCGCTGCGCTCGACGCCGTGCTTGGCCCGGTAGGCGCTGGCCAACTGCGCGAAGTTGCCCGGCGCGGAGCCGTTCGCCGACCACTGTGGCGTCAGGGTGCCGCCGAGCCCTCCGGGCAAACCGCCATAGCCGGTGTCCTTGAGCTTTTCGACGCCAAGCGCCAAGGCAATGTCGCAGGCTCCTGAAGCGACGGCGTAAACTGCGCCGCGGAAGGCCTCGGAACCCGAGGCGCAGAAGTTCTCCACCCGGGTGACCGCAATGTTGGGCAGCCGCAGGGCGATGGACAGCGGCAGCCCGCCTTTGCCGACGTTGATCTCCTCGTAGTGGGTGGAGAGCCAGGCGGCATCGATTTCGCTCACATCCACCCCGGCGTCGCCGATGGCTTCGTTGAACGCCTCCACCATGAGTTCCTCCGCGCCGCTCTCCCAACGCTCGCCAAAGCGCGAGCAGCCCATGCCGAGAATGGCGACCTTGTCCTTGATGCCCGTGGCCATAGTCAATGCTCCTCAATGATTAAACGCGGGACGCCGGATGTTCTCCATCCATAGTACACAACCCGGCGCTTATTGTGGCCAGCCGGTCAGGCCCTATCCACCGGAGTGGCTTTCCAGAAGTAGCGCACGAAGCCGCGCCGCGAATCCATCGACTTGATGCGAAACACCATGCGCACTGGCATGCCCACCTCGATGCCGCCCACCGCGACATCGGTGAAGTCGGTCATGAAGCGCCCCCCTTCCTTGAAGGTGATCATGCCGAAGTGGCTCGGCGGATCCGCCGTATAGGCGAGGTAGTCCGCCGACCAGGTCAGAACGGTCGCCGGCTCATCGCGAAACGAATGGGGCTCCTGAGCGCCATGGGCGCCACACTGCGGGTTCACGCACACTTCCGTACGGGGAAACTGCAACGCACCGCATTGGCCGCAACGCCCGCCTACCAAGCCCAGCAGCATGTCGCGCTTGCGGTAGGTCACCGACAGTGCGGTCTTGTAGTCGTCGTTCTCCGCCCGCATGCCCTTTTCCAGCCGAATCAGGTCGTTGAAGGCGAGGAACTTCTGATAGTTGTCCTCCGGCTGCCGGTTGGCCAAGGCATCACTGACGCCTTGGGCGCTCTGGAATTGCGCCAGCGCCTCGGTGGTCCGCAGCACCACGACGTCGCAACCTTGGCCAAAACCCGCCAGCAACAGCAGGTCACCGGGCTTGGCCCGGGTTTCCAGGACGTGCAGCAGCATCACTAGAGGATGGGCCGCACCGGCCTCCCCCATCACACCGGCCAAGTTGTCGGCAATAGCGTCAGGACGCAGCCCAACTTGCCGGGCGATGCCTGCCACTGCCCGGCCAATCGTACTGGGCATGATGAAGTGATCGACATCCGCGGCGGCGGCACCAGCCTTGGCCAATGCCTGATTGATGCAGGGCGGCACGATCTTGGCGAGGCCTTCGTCGCGAATCCAACGCTCCTCCCAAGTGTAGTCGTAAGCCTCGGTGGCGCTGCGGAAATGATCGACGAAATCCACGGTGGCGCTTTGCGCGGCGACGAACTCGGCCAGCAGGCCATCGGTGCCAACGGCCAGTGCCGCGGCGCCGTCGCCATAGGCCAACTCGCCGGCACTGCCCGCTTTCACCCGGCGCTTCTCGCTGGCCACCACCAGCGCCTGGTTGTAAAGGCCACCCTGGACGGCGCCCAGCGCCTGAATGAACGCCGAGACGCCCGCCTTCTGGCTAGAGCCCAGGTCCAAGGACGCAATCGACTCCGGCAGCGACAGAGCGGTGCTGACGATGCCAGCGTTCTGGCGATCCGCGAAGGGTGCGCTGGTGCTGGCAAAGTAGAGTGCGTCAGGTGAGGTTCCGCCGCTATTCAAACAGCTTCGTACGGCCTCGACGGCCATGGTGACGGCGTCCTCATCCCAATTGCACATGGCCCGTTCGCCACGTCCCCGCCGGGCCAGCCCCGGGTCCGCCCAAACGTGCGCATCAACAACGGCCTGACGAACCAAGCGCCGCTTGGGAATGTAGCCCCCGAAGGCGGTAATGCCGACCACGCGCTCTCCTTGTGCCAATGAACGAAGGCTCAATTTTAGGCGAGCCGCCGAACTGGCGGCAATGATCCGGCATAATTCGCCCATGACGGCGGACATCGAATCGGTCAAGACGTTTTTTCTGGCGCTGCAGGGGGACATTTGCGCCGCCCTGGAAGCGCTCGACGGCACGGCCCGCTTCTCCTTGGAGCGGTTGCCGCAGCCCGGCGGCGGTTTCGGGCAGCCGCGCGTGCTGCAGGATGGTTCCGCCATCGAGAAGGCCGCGGTCCAATTCACCCACAGCGTCGGCGATGCCCTGCCGCCCGCGGCTAGCGAGCGCAACCCGCAGCTGGCCGGTGCCCCCTTCCAAGCCGCGGCTATCTCGGTGATCGTGCATCCGCGCAATCCCTACGCGCCCACCACCCACATGAACCTGCGTTTCTTCCGGGTGGATGCCGACCCGCCGGCTTGGCATTTCGGCGGCGGCTTCGACCTGACCCCCTGCTACGGCTTCATCGAGGACTGCGTGCATTGGCATCGAACCGCCGCCGAAGCCGCCGGCGCGCATTACGCCAGCATGAAGCAGGCCTGCGACGCCTACTTCCACCTCGGCCATCGCGGCGAGAGCCGGGGCATCGGCGGGCTGTTCTTCGACGATTGGCGCACCGGAGGCTTTGCGGCCAGCTTCGACTTGGTCAGGGCCATCGGCACGGCCTTTCTGCCCGCCTACCAACCCATCTTCGAGCGCCGCCACTCGCTCGCCTATGGCGAGGCGGAGCGGGAATGGCAGCTTTACCGACGCGGACGCTACGCCGAATTCAATCTCGCCATCGACCGGGGCACACGCTACGGCTTGCAAAGCGGACGGCGGATCGAGTCGGTGCTGGCCTCCCTGCCCCCGCTGGTCCGCTGGAGCTACAACCATGCGCCCGCCGCCGGCACCCCGGAGGCAGACCTATTGTCCTTCTATCTGCAACCGAAGGACTGGCTAGGCTTGTTCGGGGACGCTTAGGCGTCTCTTCAAGGCGCCACCACCTCGAGCCGGTCCTCGACCGAGGCGACGCCCTTGATGGAACCGGCGATCTCCAGCGCCCGTTCGCGCATCCCTTGACTGGTCACCCGGCCATGCAGGCTGACCACGCCACGTTTCACTTCCACGTTGAGGCGAAACCCGTTGACGTTCTTGTCGGCCATGAGCTGGGTCTTGACCTTCAACTGGATGGCCGAGTCGTCGGTCAACTCGCCAACGGTGCGCGACTTTCCGTCGCGGTAGCTTTGACAGCCGGCCACGAGGGCCAGGCACAGGAGCGCGCAGGCCATCCCCCGCCCCATTCGCCGGAGGTTGCCCAGCCAAGCAGGCCCTTGCCGTTGGATGCTTTTGGCACGGCCTGAAAAGCCGGAGTGGAGGCGTTCAATCTTCATATCCCAAGCTCTCCTTGCCAACACAGATGCACGATGGCGTATATTCTAAATCTTTGCGACACCTACCGGGAGACTAGAGTCCAACCATGCACGACCACACCATTCTGGCCGAACACCTGAAGTTCCCCGAGGGGCCCATCGCCATGCCGGACGGCAGCGTCATCGTCGTGGAGATCGCCAGGGGCACCCTTTCCCGGGTTCGAGATGGCCAAGTCGAAGTCATCGCCGACCTGGGCGGCGGCCCCAACGGCGCCGCCATCGGCCCCGACGGGCGTTGCTACGTCTGCAACAACGGCGGCTTCACTTGGGTGGAGCGAAGGGGACGGCTGTTCCCGGCCGAGCAGGCCGCGGATTACAGCGGCGGGCGGATCGAGGCGGTTGACTTGGCTGATGGCCACTCGGAGGTGCTTTACACCCACTGCGATGGGGTGCCCCTCAAAGGGCCCAACGACATCGTTTTCGATGCCCAAGGCGGGTTCTGGTTCACCGACCACGGCAAGACCCGAACCCGGGAGCGAGATCGCACCGGGGTCTTCTACGCCGCTGCGGACGGTTCATTCATCGAAGAGGCCATCTTTCCCCTGGAAGGTCCCAACGGCATCGGCCTGTCGCCTGCGGAAGACGAGCTCTACGTCGCGGAAACCCCCACCGGGCGGGTCTGGGCCTACGAACTGTCTGCACCCGGCAAGCTGCAGGGCGAACGGCGCGACCGACCTGATGGCGGCCGCTTGCTGCCCGGACGCCAGGGCTACTTTCTATTTGACTCAATGGCCGTGGACGCCGCAGGCAACGTCTGCGTGGCCACCATCGTTGACGGTGGCATCACCATACTCTCGCCCAAGGGCCAACCCGCCCGCCACGTCCCCTGCCCCGACCCTCTCACCACCAACATCTGCTTTGGGGGCCCGGACCTCAAGACGGCCTACGTGACGCTGTCTTCCACCGGCAAGTTGATTGCCATGCCTTGGCCGACGCCAGGCGCGCCGCTCAACTTCCTGCCGCGGCGATAGTCTGCCGACGAAGCCCATGCCGGCAGTCTATCACGGCTGGTGGGTCGTGGCCGGACTGTTTCTCATCCTGACCGTTTCGTCAGGCTTCGGCTTCTACAACCACTCCGTCTATCTGAATGCGCTGTCCGCGGACGGCGCGTTCTCCGTTGCCAATGTCTCGGTGGCCATCAGCTTCTACTTCCTCGCCGGCGGCGTCGCCGGCATCGGCGTCGCCCGGCTGATCGACCGTGTCGAGGTCCGCCGCATCATGATTGTCGGCGCTGCCATCGCCGGAATCGCCTTGGCGCTGCTTGGCCAAGCACAGGAGCTATGGCAGCTGCACGGCCTGTTCATGCTGTTTGGCATCGGCAACACCGGCGTTTCCATCGTCATCGCCACCACCCTGGTGACCCGCTGGTTCCCCGGTCGCAACCGCTCCATCGCCCTCTCCCTCGCCTCCACCGGACTGTCGTTCGGCGGCGTGGTCTTCACCCCCATGACTGCCTCGCTGCTGGAGCGCATGGCTTTTGAAGGGGTCGCGTTGGGGCTGGGCGCTGCGTTCTTCCTCCTCACCGCGCCGGTCGCGCTGCTGGTCGCCCGGCTGCCGGACGCTGGAGCCGAGGGCACCACGGCAACGGATGAGGCCGGACATTGGCGGCTGGGCGCAGCCTTGGGCACCCGCTTCTTCGTGCTGCTGACGCTGGCCTACATCCTGTGCTTCCTGGCCCAAGTGGGTGGCATCGCCCACCTCTACAACTACGCGGAGGCCGGCCATGGATACGCCGTCGCGGCCCAAGCAGTACAGGTCTTGGCAGTCATGGGCATCATAGGTCGCTTTCTTGGCGGCTGGCTGTTGACCCGCATCTCCATCCGGGCCTTCGCGCTGGCGTGCTCAGTGCTGCAGGCCACCGGACTGGCCGGCCTTGCCCTCGCTGACGCGCCCTGGCAGGCGCTTCTCGCCGCTGCCGCCTTCGGCGCCAGCGTCGGCAACCTGCTGATGCTGCAACCCCTCTGGCTCGCTGAAGCCTTTGGCGTGAAGTCCTACCCACGCATCTTCTCCGTCGCCAACGCCTGCGCACTGGTGGGCGTGGCCAGCGGGCCGCTGCTTCTGGGGCAGGCCTACGCAGTCGTCGGCTACAGTGTTGCCTACTTGGCGGCGGCAGTCACCGCCCTAGCGGCGTTCGGATGCATGGCCGCAGCGGGACACAAGCCCGCCCCCAGCAGCTTCGTGCCGGCAGCCACCCTGAAATCTGATGGATAGACACTCAATTTTCAGGGTAGCGCTACGGCAGGCTTCACAGCATCCCAACATCCCGGTAAGATGCGGACAACTTTCGGAACACGCTTGTTGGGGGAGTACACAGTGCGAAGAATCATCGGTGGCCGCGGCTCGGATGAGGGCGATGAGCAGATCAACCTGACGCCCATGCTCGACGTGGTGTTCATCATGCTGATCTTCTTCATCGTCACCGCCACCTTCGTCAAGGAAGTGGGGCTGGACGTCAATCAGCCGGATGATGAAAAGCCGAAGACCGTCGACCCAGACAAAAAGAGCATTGTCGTGCGCATCAGCAACCGGGACCGCATCGTCATCGCCCAACGGGACGTGGACTGGCGCTCGGTGCGGGCCAACATCGAGCGGCTGCATGCCGAAAACCCGGAAGCGCCGGTGATCATTCAGCCGCACCCGGATTCCCAAACCGCCACCATGATCCACGTGATGGACTCGGCGCGTTTAGCTGGCGTGTTTAACGTCTCGTTGGCGTCGAACTGACGGCGCGACCTGACGGTCGCGTTGTAGTTTCGCTAACGCGAAACTCCAGCTAATGCAATCGGGATCCTTTGGATAGAGTCCCGCCCTCTCCTCACGCTAGGCCAGATCCCATAACGGAGCCACTGGGTTTGAGTGGACTATATGCGCCCAACTATACCGATGATGGCGCCGGTCAGGCAAGACACCAACGTGCCGGAAATCAGTGTCTTAGAACCTAAATCTAAGAAATCCGATCGCCTGTCGGGCACCAAGGCCGACAGGCCACCAATGAGAATGCCCAAACTTCCGAAGTTGGTGAAGCCGCACAGTGCATAGGTCAGGATCAGGCGGGAATGGCCGCTGAGCTGGGCGGGATCCAGAGCGGCGAGCTGCAGGTAGGCCACCAACTCATTCAACACCAGTTTGGTGCCCAGCAAACCGCCTGCGACTTGGGCTTCGCTCCACGGGACGCCAATCAGCCACGCCACGGGCGCAAAGCCCCAGCCCATCACCCGCTCAAGGGTCAACACGGAACCCCCAACCTGAATGTTGGAAAGCCCCAGGTTGACCAGCGCCACCAAGCTCACGAGCACGATCAGCATGGCCCCCACGTTCATCGCCAGACGCAGGCCGTCGGCGGTGCCTCGGGTGATCGCATCCATGGTGCCCGCATAGCTCAAGGTCACCGTCGCCTCGTCCGCGCCCGTCATGCCGTCCATGGGAATCATTAGCCTCGAAATGAGAATGGCGCCGATGACGTTGATGACGGAAGCCACCAGAATGTGCCCGAGTGCGCCGTTAACGACCTCCTGCAGCACGCTGGCGTAGAGCACCATGATCGATCCGGCAATGGTCGCCATGCCGCAGGTCATGACCGAAAACAGTTCCGATCGGGTCAACTTGGCGAGATAAGCGCGAATGACTAAGGGCGATTCCGCCATGCCGAGAAACACGCTGGCCGCGCCAGCCGTGCCAACCGCGCCGCCAACGCCCAAGGCGCGGCGCAAAACAGCCCCGAAAGCGCGAATGGCCGTTGGCAGGATGCGCCAGTGCCAGAGAATTGCGACCAGCACGCTGAACACCAGGATCTGCGGCAGGACGCGGAAGGCGAAGAGATACAGTGCGTTTTCGACGTTAACCTCGAAGGGCGCCGGGCCACCGCCAAGGTAACCAAACACGAATCCAGTGCCAGCCTGGGTGGCCTGTTCCACGGCGCGAACGAGACCGTTCACCGCCAGCAGCATCTCGCTGAGGAACGGGGCCTTGAGCAGCACCGCGGCAAGGGCGAACTGCATGGCCAAGGCGGTTGCCAGCATGCGCCAGTCCAACCCTCTACGGTTCTCGCTCAACAGCCAAGCTAAGCCCAAAAGGACAGCGATGCCCAAGATTGCCTGCATGTCGCTATTGTGCGGAGTTTGACCTGCAGATGCGAA
>JAPPIX010000144.1:0-19016 GCA_028820495.1 Gammaproteobacteria bacterium | reverse complement strand
CCCCTGAGTGGCCACCAAATGCCCGGTTTGGATAACAGCGTCGAGAAGCTTGCCGCTCTGCTGGCTGATGCGCGGCGCATCGTCTTCTTCACCGGAGCGGGCATCAGCACTGAGTCCGGCATTCCCGATTTCCGCAGCCCCGGCACCGGATTGTGGAACCAGATCAAGCCCATTCAGTTCCACGACTTCATTGGCTCGGAGAAAGTTCGCACCGAGTCTTGGCGGCGGCGCTTCACCGGCGAGCGGCTGATGGAAAATGCGATGCCCAACAAGGGCCATCTGAGCGTCGCCCGCCTTGTCGAGGAAGGCCGCTGCTTGGCGGTGATTACGCAGAACGTGGATAATCTGCACCAGGATGCCGGGGTGCCCAAGGAGCAGGTCATCGAACTGCACGGCAACGCCAGCTACGCCACCTGCCTGTCCTGCGGCATACGCTATGAGCTCGGCGACCTGGAGCGCCAATTCAAGCAACTCGGGCGCGTCGAGCCTTGCGGACGCTGCGGCGGCATCATCAAGTCGGCCACCATATCCTTCGGCCAGGCGATGCCGGAACAGGCCATGCAACGCGCCCAAGCGGCGACGGAGGCGTGCGATCTGATGGTGGTGGCAGGCTCCTCCCTAGTGGTTTATCCGGCGGCCGGATTTCCGGAACACGCCAAGCGGCTCGGCGCCAAGCTGGCGATCGTCAACCGGGAGGAGACGCCGTTGGATGCCTTGGCTGACTTGGTGGTTCGTGAGGAAATCGGCCCCGCGCTGTCCTTCGCAGTGGGCATAAACTGAAGCTGGGGGGCGAGCCATCCCCACTCCATCGGTCTGGAGTTGACAGCGCAGCTTTAAGAACAGTTGGCGCAGGCGCGGGTAGGGGCTGCCAGCCATTGATCGATCTGACGCCGTGCAGTCGCTAAGCGGCGGTCAAGGTCACCGCCCACCTCCAGGTAGGGATGCGGACCGCTGGACAAGGCCTGTTGATAGCGTCGGTGCAGGCCCGAGCGCTCGCCGCCGCTCTCGCGCAGCGGGTCCGGCATCCAAGGAATGTCCGGCCGGGTGAGCAGGTAGGCGCGCGCGGAGCGGCCAGCCAGCGCCATCTTCAGTTCCTCGGGCAGTGCCCCGAACTTGACCTGCCACCAGATTTGAATGACCAGCAGATCCGTGTCGCAGACGACCAACCGAGGCGATCCCTCAAGCGCTTCCGCTTCCAAGCGCAATTGCGCCCGGGCGATGGCCAAGACGTCCTCCGGGCCATAGGGACGATGCGGCGCGAGATGGTGCCGCGCCGCCTCCGGCACCAGCCTGGCGCCGTAACGCTCTGCCAAGGCCGTGGCCAAGGTCGTCTTGCCCGTGGACTCGGCGCCGGTCAGGCAGACGATGAACGGCTCAGCAGGCATCGGCCACCTGAGGTCCAAAGTTCCGAGGGATGGCTTTCATGGAGCGTCTATCGCACAGCGGACGGCGGGACGCAAGTTTGATGGCGGCACCCGAGCGCAGCCTGTGGCAAAATGAGGGGTCCAGTTAGGAGGCAACGTCGCACCATGGCCAAGCGCATCGCCATCGTTGAGGACGACCCGGACCAGCGGGCGAACTACCGAGATGCCATCACCAAGAAGGGCTACGAAGTGGTCGCCTACGGCAGCCGCCGGGAAGCCTTGGAGCGGATGGACGGCGATCTGCCCGATCTGGTCATACTCGACATCATCCTCGGCGACGAGGTCGATGCGGGCTTTCAGCTCTGCCGGGAACTGCTCTTCAAGTCCCCTTCCCTGCCGGTCATCTTTCTGACCGAACGCATCAACGAGATCGACAAGATCTCGGGCCTCCGGCTGGGTGCTTGGGATTACCTGCCCAAGCCCATTTCCCTTGACTACCTGGCGGAGCGGATCTCCTCGCTGCTTAGAATCAACGAGGTGCGCGCCGAGAACGCGGAGCGTGAGAGTTCCACGGCCCGAAAAATCGGTCATCTCACCCTCGACCAGGACGCGCTGCTGGTTTCCTGGAAGGGCCAACGCATCGATCTCTCGGGCACCGAGTTCCGAATGCTGGCCAAGCTGGTGCGAGTGCCGGGCCACGCCGTCAGTTACGAAACCCTCATGAATGCCACCATGCAGAGCTTGGTGACCAACAACACCATCAACACCCACATGCGCAACATTCGCAAGAAGTTCGAACGCTTGGACGCCAACTTCGCCTGCATCAAGAGCGAGTACGGATTCGGCTACCGATGGCTGCCGCCTTAGCCAAAAGGCTCAATCCCTTGCGCGGCCCGCGCATCGGCACCAAGTTGATGCTGCTGAGCCTCACCCTGTTGGTCGTGCCTTGGTTCAGCTACCGCCAGCTGCTGGAGATGGAGCGGCTGTTGGTGCAAGGCCAATCCCAAGCCCAGTTGTTGACGGCCGAAGGCATCTCCACCCTGTTCAACGGTCGTGAGGATCTGTTCAACGATCTGCCGGTGACCATCGAGGACTACGAATCCCTGTTCGCCCACCCCCTCGAGGGCAACATCCGCCTTGATGGGCGCTACGACGACTGGGGAGAAGGGATCGAGGACCGCCTGCTAAGCTTCGGCCCGGCCACGTCGGGCGACGGCGCGTTTCAGCTTCTGCTCGGGGAGCGCGCCGGTCAGCTCCACCTGTTCGTTCAAGTCACGGATTCCGACATCGTCTACCGCGATCCCGAATACCTGCGCTTGGACACCGCCGACCATGTGCGCCTGTCCTACATCGGCTCTGACGGCGAGGACGGCCGCATCGGCCTGGTCTTCGCTGAACCCGGGGTCGTCACCGCTTACGCCATGGACGGGGATTGGCGATTCGCCACCACCGGCACCGCCGAAGCGGACGTGCTCGGCTTCGTGGAAGTGGGCGAGTCCGGTTGGTCGATGGAGTTTCGCCTGCCCTTGGATCGCTTGGGCTCACGCCGCTACTTCGGGGTCTCGGTCGCCGACGTGGATGATCCCGTTGCCCGGGCGCCGCTCAAACTGGCGCAGACCCTGCCCAAGGCCGGCAAGGAAAGCTTCAACCTGATCGTGCTGCGCTCCCCGGAAGTGCTCAACATCATAGAAGGGCTTGGCTATTCCGGAGCCCGCATTCTGGTCATTGATGCCCAACAGCGGGTACGGGCCGAAACAGGCACCCCGCTCTTGGATGCGGCTGGCCCCAGCCCGGACGAAAGCAACACGCTAGGCTTGCTCCACCAAGGCTTTGAAGCGATGCGGCCCGTTCTGCACCGTCTGAGCACCTTCGAATCCTTGGAGACGGAGCGCAGCGGCCGATCGGATGAAGGCACCGCCGCAGACATCATCAGCGCGACGCTCGCCGGCCGTCCGGCCGCCACCCGGCACACCTTGGACAATCAGCTTGAAGTCATCATGGCGGCGCATCCCATCGTCTCCAAGGACGCCGTGATCGGCACGGTCGTGGTGGAGCAGAACATCGACGACATCCTTAGCTTCCAGCGCGAGGCGCTCGAGCAGGTCATCCTGCTTTCGGTGGCCGCATTAATAGCGGTGTTTGCCGCCCTGCTGACATTCGCCGGGCGCCTCGCTTGGCGCATTCGCCAATTGCGCCGCGAAGCCAGCGCCGCCATCGACCAGCATGGGCGCCTGCGAGCGAGCGCTCTGCGAAGTGAAATTGACTCCGGTGACGAAATCGGGGACTTGGCCCGCAGCTTCTCCAACACGCTGTCCAAGCTGCATCAACACAACCATTTCCTGGAAAACATGCCGCGCACCTTGCGCCATGAAATCAACAATCCGCTCAACACGCTCAGCACTTCCCTGCAGAATCTCGCCGAGGAAAGCCCGGACGTTCAGGACAGCAAGTACTTGGCAAGCGCCAAGAACGGCGTCATCCGCATTGGCTCCATCGTGCAAAACCTCTCCGATGCGGCCAATCTGGAAGAGTCGCTGAAGGCCGAGGAGCTCGAAGTGGTCGATATCCAGAAGCTGCTCGAAAGCTACGTGGCCAATTGCGCCGCTGGCCACCGAGACTGTGAATTTGTCTTTCGCGGCTTGCGGGAACCCGCCTACGCGGAGGTGTCCGACTACCGAATCGAGCAATTGCTCGACAAGATCATCGACAACGCCATCGACTTTCACCGGACCGGCTCGCCGATCACTGTCCAGCTCGATGCCCAGCGCGACTACCTGCGCATCACGGTAGCCAATCGAGGCCCCATCTTGCCGGACCAAGTGGGCAAGTCGGTGTTCGACTCCATGGTCAGCAACCGCGGGCCGCACAACCGGCTGCATTTCGGATTGGGCCTTTACGTGGTGCGCATCATCGCCGAGCACCACGGCGGCTTTGTGCGGGCGCTGAATCTAACGGACAACAGCGGAGTCGCCATCATGGTGCAACTGCCGCGCACGACAGTGGCAGAGCCGCGCATGGCCACCGGCCCGGAGATCGCAGTTAAGGCGGCTTCCGCTTCGCCGCCGTCATCCGCTCAGGCCAGTTGATAGGCCGCCTGCAAGTGAACGTCGCCATCCGCCTTCAGGGTGCCGTTGCCCACTAGGTGCTCCATGGAAGCCAGAACGCTGCGCGCCGCCGCCGGATACATGAATTCCGGCAGTTCGGTGTACATCATGGGCACCATGTCCTCGATGCGATGCACGCCCTTCTGGACGCATTCGATAATCTGCCGCTCCCTAGCCAAGCGGTGTTCGACGAACGCCCTAACGTGGGGCTTGGGATCATCGATGCAGGGTCCGTGGGTGGGCCAATACACCGCGTCGTCGCGTTCGAGCAGCCGGTCAAGGCTGGCCATGTAGGCGCCCATGTCGCCGTCTGGCGGCGAGATGATGCTGGTTGACCAGCCCATGACATGGTCGCCAGTGAACAGGGCTTTCGATTCCCGAAGCTGGTAGCACATGTGATTTGAAGTGTGGCCCGGCGTGTACACGCACTCCACGGACCAGTCGCCGCCGGTCAGCACGTCGCCGTCCCCCACCAATTCGTCGGGCTCGAACTCCATGTCGCCGCCCTCCTCGACCGGAACGCCCTGCTCCAGCTTGCCGGCACCGTGGGGACCGTAGGCGTAGGACTTGGCATCGGTGTGCGCCTGCAGAAGGCGGCAGCCCGGTGAGTGGTCCATGTGCGTGTGGGTGATGAGAATGTGGCTGATGGTCTCGCCTTCAAGCGCCTCCAGGAGATTTGCGATGTGCGCGCCGTCCGCCGGCCCTGGATCGATGACGGCCACTTCCCCGCGACCGAGAATGTAGGTGCCCGTGCCATAGAGCGTGAACGGACTGGGATTCTCGGCTATGACACGCCGAATGCCGGGTGCTATTTCGCTGACCTCCCCGTAGGAGAAGTCCAGCTCGCGCCGAAAGGGTATGCTGGTGGCCATTGGATGATGGCGCCCCGCTCAATGGGGGCGCAAGCATACTATATCTGGTGCTCTGGCTAAAAAGCCCCAAATCATTGCCAGGACTCCCGCAGCGAGCGCCACTCCCCTTGGTCCGGCGTGACCGTCAGGGCGAGGTCCAAGTAGTGGCGGGCGGGCTCCGGCAAACCCGCGGCAAAGGCCTCCTGGGCCACTTCGGCAAGACGGGCGGCGGCTTGGCCAAGCAACTCATCGGCGCGGGCATTGCCGGGGTCCAGCCGCTGCACGTCACGCAGCACTGCCACCGCATTGTGTTCCTGGGGTTCGGTGATGAAGCCCTGCGCCAAGAGGCGCCCAGCCTCCGCAAGCTTCTGGCTGATCGTCGCCAAGGCTTCAATTTCCTGATCGAGCCGAGTCTGGATTTCAAGCAGTGCCGCTGCCTCAATGCCGGCCGCGCTGGCTTGGTCGAGCAGCCGCTCCACCGCGCCCAGATCGCCGCCTTCGAACATCTGGGTGGCCTTGTTCAGCAGTTGCGAAGTCACCTCGTTAAGGCCCTGCAAAGCGATGCCATTGTCTGGAGCCGTCGCCAAGACCCGGTGATAAAGCTCGGCGGCGTTGCCGCCCGGCGGGTGCACGAGAAGGCCTCGGGCGCGCTGCGCACCGGCTTGCTGCAGCAACTCCTGGATGGCGCTGCGGGCGCGGCTGGCCTGCTGAATCTCCTCGCGCACCGCCTCCAGTATCGGCAGACCGCTATCGGCCGTGGCGGCTCGTTCCAAGTAAACGATGGCACCATCCACATCGCCTTGGCCCGCTGCCTCCCGCGCTAGTTCCGCATAGTGCTCCGCCAAGGCAGCCAACTCCGCGAGCGCTGCGGTATGTCCCGGCGCCAGCCGGACGATCTCCTGGTAGGCCTGGATGGCCACGGTGGCCGCCGGTATGCGCGACATGCCTTGACTGCGCAACAGCGAGCGGGTGGAAGCCAGCAGGGTGTCCGCCGCTCGCCGGTTGCTGATCTGACGTCCTAGGTCCATCAAGCTGTAGTCATCCGGAAACACGACGGTCATTTCATTGAGCTTGGCTTCGGCGCTGCCGAGGTCGTTTTGCGCCAAGGCTTGGACGATGTCCTGCCGCCATTGGTCGGCTAGGCTGGCAATGGCTTGCGTGGCTTGGCTATGGGTGGCGTCAAGCTCCAAAACGCGGCGATAGCCTGCCACCAGAACCGCTAGGCTCTGCACGGGGTCTTCCCTGAGCGCTTGGGCGGCTACCCAAGCGCTCTGCACATTAGGGTCTTCCGCCAAGCCAATCTGCGCCATGAACGCAACCAAGCGCCACGACTGCCGTTCGACAAGATAGACGCCTCCGCCAACCAGCGCCGTGGCCAATCCAGCCGCCAGCAGCCAGCGGGGGAACCCGACGGAGCGCCGGTAGGCGCCGCGTTCATCGCGGATCGGCTCTCGCGAGGACAGTCCCGCGGCTTCGCCTACAGTCCGTATCTCCCCACTGGAAACGGCGGCGGTCTTGATGGACAGTTCCGCCAACCCACCAGAGCGTGCCACCGCCTCCAAGGCTTCCCGAAACGCTGCGCCGCTCTGGAACCGTCGATTCGGATCCTCCGCCAGGGCCTGGTCGAGCACCGGCTGCAGCATCTTCAAGTGGCCTGGCAACGCCGCTGGGGCATTGGCTTGGCCATTGGCGTCAGTGCGCAGCGCGTCGTGCGCCGCCTCCCCGGTCAACGCCTGGTAGAAGGTCTGCGCCAAGTCGAAAACATCTTCGCGATGATTGGCGGCGCTAACCCCACCCGGCGGCAATTGTCGGTCGCGTTCGCCAGGGTCAACCGAGCAATAGCCGGCCAAAACCACTTCGCTTGGAGATCTGAAGAGTATGTTTGCGGCGCTGATCCGCCCATGCGCAAGACCCTTTCCGCAGGCATGGTCCAAAGCGCCGCACAGGTCGCAAAAGGCGTTGACGAGCCGCTCGAGGCTCATGCCCCAAGCTAGATTCTCGCGGAGGTCGCCGCCCTCAATGTACTCCATGGCCAAGTAGAACCACTCGCCGTGAGCGCCAGCCCGGTGGACATGCAATATGTTTGGATGGCGGAAGTCCGACTTGAGGGCCGGATGCCGCTCAAGCTCGCGCAACGCCTCGGGTGCCTCCGCCGTTCCTCTGCGCGCGACGGCCAGAGCCACGCGCTTGTAGGGGTGGGTCTGGGAGGCCAAGTAGAGCTCCGCACCCCCCGAACGCCCTAGCCGACGCTCAATCTGAAAGCCAGGAATGTTCATTGCGCACGGCTGCGCAGCCAGATCGGCCGCGCCTCACCCGCGACCAAGTGGCCGAGCACGAAGTGGCCATCGGCGATGATCAACTCGCCATCCAAACTGGTGGCCAGACCATGGCCATGCGCCAAGCCATTGACGCAGCCTTCGCTGCTGAACATCCAGTAGCGGTCCTGGAGACGCAGGCGGCAGCGCTCATCCTCGGCGAGAGGCATGCGCATCTGCAGACCTTCATCCGTCCACTGCTGCAGTTCCATGGTGCCGTCGGGCTGCTCCTTGACGCCGTAGCCGTGCATTTTGTTGGCTCGGAACTGGCCGCGGAATATGGTGCCGTCGCGCCAATGGAACACGCCCAAACCGTGGCGCTGGTCGTTGGCAAAGCCGCCGCTGTAGCGATTGCCGTTGGGCCAGGTGAACAGGCCCTGCCCATGCAGTTCGCCATTCACGAACTCACCCACGTAGCCGTCGCCCGAGGCCCAGTCGAACCGTCCGGAGCCGCTGCGCCGGCCGCGCGCGAAAGTGCCCTCATAACGGTCCCCATTGCTCCAGGTGAAGACGCCTTGGCCATGCATCCGGTCGCCATCGAATTGACCCTCGTAGCGGTTGCCGTTCTTCCAAGTCAACACGCCTTCGCCGTGACGCCGGTCGGCGACGAACGCGCCCGTGTAGGTGCGTCCATCGACCCAAGTGTAGGTACCCTGCCCTTGCATTTGATTGGCGACGAACTCGCCCTCATAGCGGTTGCCGCTGGCCCAGACGTAAACCCCTTTGCCAGTGCGCAGGCCGTCCACCAAGTCGCCGTCGTAAACATCGCCGTTGTCAAGCTCGATCGAACGAGCCTCGACAACGCTGGCGAAGATGACCAGAACCAAGGCGCTGACTGCGTGGAGGCGAAGCGGCATCTTCATTACACTTGCAAAACGCAACCGCTGTTTTTCTTGATCGCGGGATGAGGTTATCAAATGAGTCACGGCCCTAGTGCCTGTTGCGCCCGGCGACCTCCTGCGCTTTGGTCGGAGACATCGCCACGTTGGGACTTTACTTGAATTGAGTCCGGTTTTCTTCACTCTCCTATGCCTTGGCGTCGGCCTGTTCAGCGGTTTCCTCGGCGGCCTGCTGGGCATTGGCGGCGGCATCGTCATTGTTCCGGCGCTCATCATCCTCTTCGATTGGACCGGCATTTTGCCCTTGGCGCACAGCACCCCGGCGGCGGTGGCCACTTCGCTGGCCTGCATTCTTTTCACCTCCCTCTCAGCGGCCTACGCCCAAGTGCGGGCTCGGCGTGTGGAATGGCTGATCGTGCGCCGCTGGGCGGCGCCCGTGACGCTCGGCGCCGCCGCCGCCGGTTACTTGGCGCCCTTGTTGCCGGTGCCCGTCTTCCGCGGCTTCATCGGTCTGTTTCTGGGCTTGGTCTCGGTCGTCATGTTGACTCGTTGGACTCCGCACCCGCATCGAAGTTTCCCGGCTCCGGCGGCGGCCGGCGGCATTGGCTTTGGCGCGGGTTTGGTGTCCGGCATTGCCGGCATTGGCGGCGGCAACGTCATGGTGCCCACCATGATCTATTTCAACACGGCCGTTCACCGGGCCACCGCCACCTCAAGCAGCTTGGGGGCACCCTTGGCGGCGGCCGGCGCCCTCGGCTACATCCTCTTCGCCCCGCCCATCGCCGCCGCTCCACAATACATGCTGGGCTACGTCCATCTTCCAAGCTTCGCCGCCATCGTGGTCGGTGCGATCGCCGCTGCGCCCCTCGGCGTCTGGACCGCCCATCGCATCAATGCGTCTTCCCTACGCCGCCTGTTCGGCGTCCTGCTTATCTTGGCGGCGCTGCGCATGATGCAGTCCGCCTGGGCGGCGGCCTAATCGGCAGGGACGGTCAGTCGATCTGGCGGATTTGAATGGCGTCCGTTTTAGCGCCTGCCAACACATCGGAAATGACCACCACCTTGGCGTTGCCGCCGAGCACCTGCCGGTCACGCAGCACGCCAAAGGCCCGCTGCAGGGTCTTCTCCGGCTCCAAGCTGAATTCCGCGCGGAAGCTGGTCACCGCCCGGTTGAGGAACAGCCGCCGCCGCGTGCGGCTGTCGTTGGTGAACGCATAGATGGGCACCGTCGGCGGTCGTGCGTTGGTAACCAAATCAGCCATGACGCCGCGCCGGGTAATGACCACGATGCCGTCCGCGTAGATGGACTCCGCTAGGGCGACGGCGTGGATCGCCAACTGCTGCTTGTCGGTTGCGGCCTCAAGATCGCTTTCATAGCCGAGGCCCGGATAGCGTTCAGCGGCCTTGGTGATCTGCACCAACTGTTCGACGCAGCGCACCGGATGCTTGCCGATGCTGGTCTCCCCCGAGAGCATCACCGCATCGGCGCCTTCATAGACGGCATTGGCGACATCGGTCACCTCGGCACGGGTGGGAATCGGGTTTTCAATCATGGATTCAAGCAGGTGCGTGGCGACGATGCAGCGACGGCCCCAACGGGCGCAGGCGTGCACAATCCGGCGCTGCACGTTGGGCAGGTCGGCGATGTCAGTCTCGATGCCGAGGTCTCCCCGCGCCACCATGACCCCGTCCGCCGCCTGGGCAATGGCGTGGATGTTGGACACGCCTTCCTGGTCCTCGATCTTGGCCAGAATGAGCGTGCGAGCCTGGTGTTGCGCGATGAGGGACCGCAGGCGCTCGACGTCCTCGGCGGTGCGCACGAAGGACAGGGCGATGTAGTCCACCTCCTGCTCCAAGCCAAACTCGATGTCCGCCCTATCCTTGGCGGTGATGGCGGGCAAATTGATGCGCACGCCCGGCAGGTTGACGTGCCGCTTGCTGCCGAGCCAGCCGCCGTCGATCACCCGGCAGACCAACTGCTTGCCATGGGTTTCCAGCACTTCGAAGTTAATGAGTCCGTTGTCCACAGTGATGCGGTTGCCCGGCTCAACGATGTCCGCCAACTCCTGGTAGTTGACCTGAATGGACGAGGTTTCCACATCGTCGTCACCGCGCACCGACAGGGTCACCACTTGGCCGGTTTGCAAATCCATCGGCTCGCTGACATCGCCCGTGCGGATTTCCGGCCCCTGGGTGTCGAGAATCACTGAAATCGGATCTCGCACCTTGCGGTTCAGGGTGCGGACCCACTGAATGACGTCAGCAGCACCGCGGTGATCGGCATGGGACATGTTCAGGCGCACAAGGTTCATGCCAGCCTTCGCCATGCTTTCCAGCACCGGGTAGCTGGCCGTGGCGGGACCGATGGTGCAGATGATCTTCGTGCGGCGGAGCGTCATGTGGGGAGCCCGAAGCCTCCTGCGGCTAATCCTCGCGAAGCATAGGCGGTTGCCAAGGCTCACGCCAGAACTTCGCCACTGTGGTGCCGACCTGCCGGGCCGGCACTCTTTGCGGGCGCCAATGGCTCGGAAAGAAGCGTTGAAAGCCGTCGTGGCCAAAGCGGGGATCAACCAAGCAGATCACACCCCGGTCTTCGGGTGAACGGAGCAGGCGGCCGGCGACCTGTGCCACCTTGGTCATGGCAGGTTGCTGATACGCCACTTCCACGCCGTTGCCCGACTTGGCGTCGAAGTAGCGGGCCTTGCTGGCTCGTGCCAAGGTCGGCGGCGGCAAGCCGGCGCCGATGGCCAGCACCCCGCTCAAGGACACGGCGGCAAAGTCCACCGATTCAGCGAAGACCCCGCCGAGCACGATGGCCGCCAAGGCGGGGGGTTCGCTCTGGGCGAAGTCACTTAAGTACTCCGTGCGCTGGCCATCCGTCATGTCCGGAGCCTGGCGGTGCAGGCGAATGCTTCCCAAGCTCCCCTTTGCGGCCTCGGCAAAGCCGTCGAGATAGCCATAGGACGGAAAGGCCAGAAGGTAGCGCCCGGCACGGGCCGCCACAACGTCCCGAACCAGGTCGACCACCTGCGCCATGGACGCCTGCCGGCCATTGAAGTAGGTGTTGATGTCGGTAACGAGCAGCACGGCGACCTGCTCGGACTCGAATGGGCTGCCCGCACGCTCGGCGGGCGCCTCGACCAATCCGTGCAAGGCGTTGTAGAGCGGCAACGGCGACAGGGTGCCTGAAAAGCGGATGCTGCTTCGGTAGCGGGCGAGGCTCTCCTTCAAGTGCTCACTGGCATCGAGGCAGCGCAGCATCACGTCAATGTCGGAGTCATGGGTGCGCAGCAGGTGAACAAAGGCTTCTGATTGCCGCCATAACTCCGCCTTCCGCCAGCGGTTGGCCGCCCATGCGGCCACTTGGGTTTTCGGCAGGGCATCCAGCGCCCCCTCGTCGCTGAACAGGGTTTTCAGGAAGCGTTCAATGGCACGGGTGAGCGCGGCCGGCGCCTCAATCACCGCTTGGTCCGGGTGACCATGCTCGCGGCGTAAGTTGACCAAGGCACGATCGATGCTGCGCAAGCGCCTTGCCAGCAATGCCGGCAGTGGCTCCGCCAGCGCTGCCTTGAACGTACTGCGGCAGAGCCCAACCGACAGCGCTTCCTCAGCACGATCACTCAACTGGTGGGCCTCATCGATCAGCAGGTCGATGTCCTTGCCGTCGGCAAAGCGCCGCAGGCGAACCACGGGGTCAAAGACGTAGTTGTAGTCACCGATCACCACATCGGACCAAAGCGCGGCATCCAAGGACAGCTCATAGGGGCACACTTCGTGGCGGCGCCCGACTTCACGCACCCGCTCAGGCGTGATGGCGGGATCGGCGAGCAGCGTCGCCTCCGCATCGATCCGTTTGTCGAAATAGCCCTTGGCATAGGGGCACTGGTCCGCCGCGCAAGGCATCCCCGGCGTGAGACACTGCTTCTCCTTCGCCGCCAAGGTGATGCGGCGGATGCGCCCCGACGTGGCGTCGATGCGCTCCAAGGCCGCCTCGGCAGCCGCGGCGCCGGTGCCGCGGCTGGTGAGGAAGATTAGTTTCGACGCGCCCGTTTGCGGCAGGCTCTTCAGGGCGGCGTAGAGCACCGCCATGCTCTTGCCGCTGCCGGTCGGCGCTTCGAGTAGCAGGGACTCCTCCGCCCGCAGGGCTTGGTAGCAGCGCCGCGCCGCGGCCCGTTGATGGGGCCGATAGCTTGGGTAAGGGAAATCCCTCTCCGCCAGCCAAGCGTTGCGGGCCGCTTGGTGTTTGCGCCACGGTCTCATGCGGGCTGCGAAACGCGCTAGGGTGTCGTGCAGAAACTCCCGCAGAGCGGTGCTGCTTTGCCGCTCCTCGAAAGCCCGCACTCGGCCATCGTCCGGATGGCAGTACAGCAGACGCAAACGCCAGTCGTGCAGGTTCGGGTGCGCCTCGGCGAGCATGGCGGCATAGAGGCGGGCTTGGGCCCAATGCACCGCGCCGTCGTGTCGATGCGCCAATTCCGGGTCCGCCCGCGTGGTCTTGAACTCCTCGACGACGGCGGGGGCGGCACTGAGGTCGGCGCCATCCACCCGCCCGCGAAGTTCGAAGTTCCCGCCATCGAGGCTGATCTCCATTTGCACCGCCAGTTCGGCTTGATAGCCATCCGGCCGGTCCCGCTGCAAACGTCGTTGGGTGGCAATGCCTTCGACGCCCTGGGTCGGCGCGCTCCGATAGGCGTACAGGTCGCCGGTGCGGTGGACCTGCTCCGCCAGCCAGCGCACGGGCAGGAGTTGATGCTTCAGGCTTTGAATTTGAGCACCCTGGCCTTGAAGC
Organism: Gammaproteobacteria bacterium; assembly: GCA_028820495.1. Taxonomy (GTDB): domain Bacteria; phylum Pseudomonadota; class Gammaproteobacteria; order Pseudomonadales; family Azotimanducaceae; genus Azophilus. Next base: position 5,754 of record JAPPIX010000144.1, on the reverse strand, counting down.
CGTTGCTTTCCAGATAGTTGAACCATTGCCGTTGAGCCGGCTGCAGGCTGTCCGTCGGCCCTTTGACCTCGACGAATTCGTAGTCGCGAGCGCCGTAGAGGACCAGCAGGTCAGGGAAACCGGTTCGAGTAGCCCCAGGATTGTCGATCACGCGGCAGGCCAGCCCAAGCAGAACCTCATGGGGGACCGTTTCGAGCAACCGTTCCAGCACGGTGCCATCCATGTGGCGCCAACTGACCAATCGATTGGCGACTCCCGTTTTTCTTCGCAGCGTGCCGCGCAACGTTTCCGCGAACAGCGCCGGGTTGGCCAAGGTCCGCTTTTGCGCGGCGATGGCCTCGGATCGGGAGGCGGCAAAATCTTCCCAATGGAGATCCAGCGGCGCATCTTGGTAGGGGTTCAGGAAAGCCCCGGCAACGGGCGCAAACACCACGTCCCAGAACGCAAGGCCGGCCAATCCGCGAGGCAGGTGGTTTTCCAGATGCCAAGCCTCGCCACCCTCGGTGGCCAGCAACGCCATGGCATGCCGTTCGATGGAGTCCGTTCCCACCGATCCGAGAGCCTTGGTCGTGGTCTTCGGCGCACAACGCTTTCTTCGCTGGCCGAATCGGGCGGCGAAGTCGGCCTCCTCGGCGCACAGCGGTGCTTGGGCGATGCGGCGCAGCAGGTGTCGAGCGGCCTGTTCATCGCCGATGCGGGTCAATATCCGCACTTGCCGCTCCCGCGCCGGATGCGCCGCCGACGCCACGTAGCAACCGAGGGCCGACTGCCACTCCCCTGCCCGTTCAAACCAGCGTCCCAATCGATTGCGCGCCCGGTTCAGCGTCTTCGCCTCCAAGCGGGAGGGTTGGACGGCACACTCCGCCAACGCCTTGGACAGCGGTCCAGCCATTCCCGGCAGTTGGTCCAGGCTGCGGGTGGCTTCATTCAACAGCCGAGCGCGCAGGTAGCGGTCGATTTCGTCCCGGTCCCTGAACAGGCGTTGATCCGGGGTCAGCCGGTAGTCCTCATAGCGCCGCCAACCGAGATCTTCGAGCACGAGTACGCTCAGGTCCCGGTGGCCATCGCCAAAAAAGAGCAGTTGAGCCAGCTTCAGGCTGGGCCAGCAAGCCACCGTCAGCCAAGGGGTTTGCGCCATCACCTTGGCCCGGATGCAGGACTCCGCGCAATGCTCGATGATCATCTCAATCAAGGCCGGCTTGGTGCCTTGTGCCGTCTCAAACCGGTTGCGGAGTTCGGCGCGGGTCAGCATGGTGAGCAGGTCCTGCGCTGGAGCCTCGGGATTCATCTGCACAAGCCCCGCATCAGTCAACGCCTGAAGCGCCTGTGCCAAGTCATCCACCTCGGAATAGTTGATCCGGTCGAGACGCAGCAGCGGCCCCTTGCGGGTGATCAGGCGGGCGAACAGGCGCTGCGCGGGCTTTCCGGCTTCCAAGATGGCGGAGAGGCAGCGCGCATCCTCCGGCATCAGGAGGTCGGCGTGCTCGGCCATGACAAAGCGCACCAAGCGCAGTAAATTGTTGCGGTAGTAATCAGGCGGCGGCGGTTCGCCGGGGCGCAGCGAAGGGACAGGAGGCGCGGCGGACGACATGAACGGAAGTATAAGGTGAATGCCGCTCCTTGGTGCATCGCCGCAGTGGTTACCGAAAAGGCCATCGAAGGGCTGTTGGAAGGCGGCAGCGGCGGTCTCTACAAGGACAGCCATCCTTGGCTGGTGGCGCAGGATCTGTTTCGCGCCATGGCGGACCAGGACCAAGCCCTGCCCATTCTGCTCGCCACCGGCCAGCCTCTGGCCTTCAGCCATTGGAGCGTCATCGAGCAAATCGATGTGGTCGAACTGCATGCCGGCCAGTGGGAGACGGCATGCCGGTTCGAAGCGCCCAAGCCCATGCACCCGATCTTTACGGAACTCGGCAGCGTCTTTCTAAAGCCCGCCAGCGAGCAGTTGGAACGGGAACGGCGGGAAGGGCTTCGGCAGCACCGCATGGCGTTGGATGAAACGCATATCCATCCCTACGCCATCTGCGAAACGCCGCCGTTCATTTCAGCACCGCCGATACACAGCGATACCTAGGAGCCCTATGCCTCCTAGCCCGTCAATTTGCGAAAGTCAGCAGGGCGTTTTTCCAGAAACGCAGCCACCGCCTCCTTGTGTTCGGGCGTCTTGTAGGCTTGTTGCAACAATGTCCCCTCCCGCTTTTGCACTTGGCTCAGATCCGTGGCCGATCCGTTTTCGGTCAATAACTGCTTAACCCAGCGCAACTGCGGGGTCGGGTTGGCGGCGAAGGAGCGAGCGGTCTCCAAGGCGGTGTCCATCAACGCCTCCGGCTTGGCCAAACGGTCCACCAAGCCCGCCGCGTGCGCCTCGGTCGCGCTGTAGAGGCGGCCGGACAGGCACATCTCGCTGGCCCGGCCAAAGCCCATGCGCTGCACGAGAAAGTGGGAACTGGCCAATTCCGGCACCAAGCCCATCTTGATGAAGGCCATGGCGAACTTCGCGGCTTCGGAGGCGATGATGACGTCGCAGGGCAGGATCATGGTCGTGCCCACACCGACGCTGGCCCCGTTGACGGCGGCGACGATCGGCTTGGAGGAACGCAGTAGGGACACCCAATCGACGCTGTTGCGACCGCTCCGCTCCGGATCCTGGCCATCGATTCGCGCCTGGAAGTTCTGCTTGATGTCAGCGCCCGCGCAAAAGCCCCGCCCGGCGCCGGTGATGACCATGGCACCGATGCCGGGGTCTTCGTTGCAGGCGCTGATGGCGTCGGTCAGTTCCTCGCGCATCACTTGGGTCCAAGCATTCATCCGTTCCGGGCGGTTGAGCGTGAGAACCCCCACTTCGCCTTCGGCTGAATAGAGAATCTGTTCGTAGGTCATTGAAATTTCCCGACTATGTTGATGAAGTTCAGCTAGTAACCCGTCTTTTCGCGCTGCTTCTCGGCACCGCCACGAGCCGCAGCCAGATCGACGGCGGCGGTGCGGACCATGAAGCCCAGATCCGAGCCGAGCGTGACGAAGTTGAAGCCGGCATCCAAGTAGCGCTTCGTGTACTCCAACCCGCCGGTATGGATGCCGACGGCCACACCGTGCTGGTGGCAGGCATCCCGAATGCGCTCAACGGCTGCGGCATGGAGCGGATCGTCGTTGTCGCCCCTTGGCGCAAGGCCCAAGGCAAGCGCCAGATCGGAGGGGCCGATGTACACGCCGTCGAGACCTGGGGTGGTCACGATCTCCTCCACGTTTTCGATTCCCTCGGCCGTCTCGATCATGGCGATGCAGGCGATTTCGCCATTGGCCTCCTTGGCGTAGCCCCGGCCGCCATAGAGCGCAGCGCGGATGGGTCCGAATGAGCGGTTGCCGTCCGGGGGGTAGCGGCAGGCGGCAACAGCCAACTCGGCTTCAGCCCGATTGTTGATCATCGGTACGATCACCCCGTAAGCGCCGGCATCGAGGACCTTCATGATCTCGTAAGGCTCATTCCAAGGCACCCGCACCAAGGGCGTTGCGTCACTGGCGGAAACGGCCGGCAGCATGGCTGTGAGGTCCTTGTAGTCGAGCAGGCCGTGCTGCAGGTCGATGCAGACCCAATCGAAGCCGAGGCCGGACAAGGTCTCGGCACTGTGGACGTTGGCCAGGGACAGCCACAGCCCAATGGTCCGTTCACCGTTGCGCCACGCCGCCAAGGCCCTGTTGGATCGCACTGGATACTCCTGTTGTGATGTGCCGATTCGAGTGCCGGCACCGTGTTGACGAGCCGTGTCGAATCAATAACTGTAACATGCGAGAATTCACGCTGGCATCCTGACCGGGATGCAAATTCACGTTCAACATTGGGAGCGATGGCATTGGCCAAGAAGAAGGTCGCCGTGCAACTGCCGCGCCGGGCACACTCCGAAGTGGTGGCGCAGCGCTATGCGCTGGAGCTTGAGGCGCTGGCGCCGGTGGCGGACATCGTGGAAGTGGCGGGATCCAGCGCCGTGGAATTCGCCGCAGGCGCCAAGGACGCGGATGCCATCATCACCTCTTGGGGCATCCACATCGACCGTACTGTCATCGACCAACTCGACCGCTGCGTCGTGATCGGCGTCGGCAGCGTCGGCGTCGACATGGTGGACATCGAGGCGGCCACCGAGGCCGGCATCGTCGTCACCAACGTGCCCGACGTGTTCATTGAAGAGGTCGCCGACCACGCCGTGATGTTGCTCCTGGCGGCTGGCCGGCGCAGTCGCATCATGCAGCGCATGGTGAGCGAAGGGGACTGGTTCAAGGGGCGCTCGCTGCTCAACGACGTTCCGAGGCTGATGGGCCAGACCTTGGGCTTGTTCGCGTTCGGCAACGTGGCCCGTTGCACCGCACGGCGGGCGGCGGCCTTTGGCCTGCGCGTCATCGCCCATGATCCCTACGTCAGCGAACTGACCATCAGCGAGGCCGGCGTCGAACCGGTCAGCTTTCCGGAACTGCTGGAGCGCAGCGACTACCTGTCGATTCACGCACCGCTCAACGCCGAGACCCACCATGCCTTTGACGCCGCCGCCTTTGCGCAAATGCAGCCAAGCGCCGTCATCATCAACACCGCCCGAGGCCCCATCATCAAGGAGCAGGACCTGATCAGCGCCCTGGCCGAGGGGCGCATCGCCGCAGCCGGCCTGGACGTGCTGGAGCGCGAACCGATCGCCCCGGACAATCCGTTGCTGGGCATGGACCAAGTGGTTCTCACCCCCCATGTGGCCTCCGCCACCACCCGCATGCGTCCCGAAACCCGCCGCCGGGTGGGCCGTGAAGTCGCCTTGGTGCTGCAGGGCCGATGGCCGCTCAGTTGCGTCAACCCCACCGTGCTGCCGCGCGCGCCCTTGGAGCGCTGGCAGCCGTATCCCATGAATCGAGGACCAAATCGCTGATCCGCAAACTCAGCCACAAACTCCCATAGCCAACCATTGCAGGAAGCACCATGAAAAACTGGATTCAAATCGCGCTCGCCGCGCTACTCCCTTTCACCATTGCCACCACCGCCAAGGCAGACTTGGCCGAAGCCGTCGCCGCCGCCCAAGCGGCGGACATCCGCAGCGAAGCGGAACGGGCGCGGGACGCCAACCGAAAACCCGCCGAGACCTTGGCATTCTTCCGCTTCCGCCAGGACATGCGGGTGCTGGAGCTGGTGCCCGGCGGCGGTTGGTACACCAAGATTTTGGCGCCGTTGCTGTATGAAGACGGCGAACTCTTCGTATCCCTCTTCAGCGACCGGCTGCAGGAAAGCCTGTTCGGCAAGCCCGGCTTCGACCGCATCAGCGTCATTGAGACGCAAGGCGACATGGCCCGCGTCGGACGACAGATCGAGGGCTTGAGCTTCGAGGCCGAAGACATGGACTTGGTGCTGACCTTCCGCAACCTGCACAACTTCACAGCCCCGGGTCGCGCCGCCCTCAATGCGTCCGCTTTCGCAGCGTTGAAACCGGGCGGCTACTACGGCGTCGTCGATCACACCCGCCGTCACATGCAAGAGGACAACTATGAGAACTGGCGGCGCTTGGACCCGGTGTTGGCCATCCAGGAAATCGAGGCAGCCGGTTTTGACTTCGTGGATTACTCAGACCTGCACTACCGTCTCGACGACGAACTCCGCTACGAAGTGGGGCGGCGCTCGGTGAGCGGCAACACCGACCGCTTTACACTGTTGTTCCAGAAACCCTGATCTCTCTTGCGAGGGGCACTAGGAACACCGGCCCCGCAACACAGTTGCGGGGCGTCGCCGCC
>JAPPIX010000282.1 GCA_028820495.1 Gammaproteobacteria bacterium | reverse complement strand
GGAAAGTGTGTATGCGGCAACGCATCGAGGGTTCGAATCCCTCCCTCTCCGCCAATCTACAAATAAAATATATTTAAATCAGATAGTTGGGTAAATTGTCAAATCCAAATGTCATTAGAGCTATCACTCTCATAGGATCATCCGAGGTATTGAGACTAGGTGTCGCACCGACCGTGCGCAGCAATGTTCGAGTTGCCGATCAAGCACTACACTCGACTGTGCGTGACTTGGACGTTGCGAGCTAGGCTGGCAATACTGACCGGCTTGACATTGCTTGTATATTTATACATAGTCGCTTATCGCGAAGCGGCGTTGCGCATCGGGGTGGTTCGAAGGACACGATGTGTTGGGATAAGCTCACGGTGGACTAAAGGGGGAGATTCCATTGACTAGTGTGGTCGACGCAGGCAGCACGGACATGCTTGGATTCCACCAGCTTGCGGATTTTGCAATGGTGTCCCCGAATGGCGGCAGCGTCGCGGATCGTCGGCGTCTCTGCGAGCGTTTCGCACCTCGACTGTCCGTCAACCCAAGACTTAATCGGCGCACGGTTTCGTATCAAGGAAACAAGGCTGTTCCGGGATTTCGGTGGCTGAAGTACAAGGAAGGTTTTTCCCGGGATTTGGTATTGGATCTGATTCAGGCGCATGAGCCGGAGTCGGTTCTGGATCCGTTCGCTGGCGCCGGCACAACGCCGCTAGCGGCCGCTAGTTGCGGTGTTCGGGCCACGGGCGTCGAGATCATGCCAGTGGGGGTGGCGGCCGGGAAGGCGGTGATCGCGGCGGCTGAGGATGTCCCTCGCGCAACGTTCCACGACGCGGCTAAAGGACTACTGGCCCATGTACGGGGAACAGGTCCTACTCCTAGGGCGTTCGCTTTCCCGCACGTTCGCATTACGCGAGGGGCGTTTCCGGAGAGCTCTGAAGCGGAAATCGCCAAAGCCCGGGAGTTCAACACGAGGGTCGATGCCCCCGCCATTGAAACACTCCTGAACTTGGCTTGCATGTCGGTACTGGAGGAGTGCAGCTACACGCGCAAGGATGGCCAATACCTTCGGTGGGACTATCGGTCCGGTCGTTCCCGCACACGGATGGACAAGGGTGAAGTGGCACCGTTCGTAGAGGCTCTCGAAGCGCGTTTGCTTGAGATGCTTGAGGACTTAGATGAGCTCAAGTCGGTGTACGGAGGCAAGAGTCGTCCGGAACTGATCACCGGAAGCAGCCTTGAGGTGCTGCGCACGTTGCCCGATCGTTCCTTTGACATGGTGATCACGTCTCCGCCGTATGCCAACCGTTATGACTACACGCGGACTTATGCCTTGGAGCTTGCATGGCTTGGCTACGGACAGCAGGACTTCATTGATCTACGTCAGCGACTGCTGACGGCAACGGTTGAGAACAAAGAGAAGAGGGACTGGCTGAACTCAGTTTATTCCGATGACTGCAGCGAGCTGTCGCACGCATCATGTATGTATCGAGAGTCCGCCGTCCACGAGGTGCTTTCGATACTGAGGGAGAAAAGCTCCGAACTGAGCAATCGGAACATCATCCGGTTGATCGAGGGGTACTTTTTCGAGATGGCCGTGATCGTAGCGGAACTAGGGAGAGTAGTGCGACCAGGCGGCGTAGTCCTCATGGTCAACGATAACGTGCAGTATCACGGTGAAGAGGTGCCTGTGGATTTCCTCTTGGCGGACTACGCGGAGCGGTCTGGTTTCACCTGCGCCAACATCTGGATGCTGCCACGCGGAAAGGGCAACTCCAGCCAGCAGATGGCTAGATTCGGACGTCGGGAGATCAGAAAGTGCGTCTACCGGTGGGTCCGAAGTGGCTGATCAGCACGACGCCAAGTACAAGTCAGGATTGTTTTCGCAGATTTTGCGTCAGCGGGAAGATAGAGCCCTCCAGAAGATCATTGAGGATTTCGACGATGTGCTTCGCTTCAAGCCCATCGAGGAACTCATGATCAGCGAAGCGGCGTGGGCGCATGTGGAGGCGCAAGGGATGGTGCCAGAGTTGGTGTTTGCTCATCCGGATTTGCTGGAGAGCCACCCTGAGACGTCGCAGTACTATCGGGGAATGGGGCTTCTCTCGCAGAAGCAAGTGGGCCAACTGTCTGTGAACGTATCTGGGTGGGAGGATGGATCGCGAAAGGGGAAGGTCCCGCATGCGAGTTGCCTAAAGGTCGCCCGTCTTTACAACACGGTCATATGTTCGATCATGGAAGGATCGACTGATTGGACGCTTGAGAACGGCTACCGGAACATCGTCGCGATGATGGGGATCCGCCTTGATGGGATGTTCCGCAACAAGATCGGGCAGATGGCCGAGGAGTTGGTGAAAGGCAGGATTGCGCAGTGGCTCAAGCGCAAGGGATTGATTGAGAGTTCCGGCGAGGGATGGTACGAACTGGCAGACGGCTACACCATGCGCTACGGGTCCGAGCCAGACATTTCGTTCCTCAAGAACGGGCAGGTCTTGGCCACGATAGAGACTAAAGGCGGCAAGGATCCTGCTGGCGCGTTGGAACGGCTTGGGGCTGTCCAGAAGAGCTTTGCCGAGACACCGCCGGGCTGCACAAACATGCTGATTGCCGGGGGCGTCACCGACGAGATGCAGACTCGGCTGGATCAAATGGGCGTCACGAAGGTGTTCTACCTAGATGACGTCGCGTCAGAAGGCGCGAAATGGGACGCTTTCGTGCACGAACTCTTCCACCACACGATCAGGATTGCTTAACCAAGGTCTGGCCACCTTCAACCCGTCGAGTTATCGCGCATACAACCGGCGGGCCTGCGAAAATCACCTTATGACCAGGCTGTAGCAACGTGGGGTTCGCAAAGCGGCGTCCGGCGACCGTCAACCAGGGTGGAAACTAGACCCGGCCCTTACCCTCCCAAGCGCAAGCGGAAGCGGGCATAGAGCGTGCGCCCCTTGATGTCGTGCACGAAGCCGTCGTAGCCGGGTCGCAGGTTGTGGCGCTGCGCGCCGTCGCGCCCGGTCGGCAGCGGCGGCGGGTCCCGATCGGTCAGGTTGCGTGCGCCGAGGTAGAGCGTGACCTCGCTGCCGAACAGGTTCGGGGCGGTGTAGGCGTAGTTCACATCCAGCGTCGTCCAGGAGGCGATCTTCGGCAGCGACGCCACCTCGTCGTTCCTGTAGGCGTCCACGTAGCGGACAGTCAAGCCAGCGGCGTGCCGCTCCCGGCGCCACGCGACGCCGAAATTGAAGCGCAGCTCGGGGGTTGGCGCGAAGCCGGTGGTGTCGTTGCGGCTGCCGAGTCGGTCCACAAAGCCCTCGCCGGCGGCGTCCACGTCGAAACGGGTCAGGAGCGTGGCGTCAGCGCTGATTCGCAAGTCACCGGCGGACAGCGCGAGGTCATAGTAGGCGTTCAGGTCGAGCCCTTGGGTCCGCACGGCCCCGACGTTGCCGTAGTCGGTCGTCACGACGCTCAACTGCCCGGAGGTGTCGCGCCGCACCCGGGCGTCGTTGGGCTGGCCGTCGTCGCGGCAGTCGTCGTCCACGATGGCTTGAAAGCTGCGCCCCTGGGCGATGACGTCGCGGTAGTGGAGCGTCCAGTAGTCGAGGCTGACCGCGGCGTTCTCCAAGGGCTGCAGCAGCACCCCGAAGTTGGCCAAGTGCGCCGTCTGCGGTCTCAAGCCCCCGCCGCGCAGCAGGGTGGCGACCGCGAAGTTGTCGCCGCGGTTCAGGATGGCGCCGGAGGCGTCCACCGTGCAGCTTCCGACGCCCTGTCCGCCGAAGCGGAACGGGTCGGTGAGCGTGCGTGAACTGGTGTTTCCGGCCACCTGGAACACGCTCGGTGCCTGGAAGGAGGTGCCCCAGGACCCGCGCAGCGACAACCAGTCGCTGGCGAAGAACTGGGCGGCGATCTTCGGGTCCGTCGAGTTGCCGGCCCGGTCATAGCGCTCGTGGCGGGCGGCGACCTGCAGCTCGGCGCGGTGGCCGAACTGCACTAGGCTCTCGGCGAACAGCGCCCAGGTGCGCTGCTCCGCCGCCGCTGGCAATTCGATGATCGCCCGCGGGCCCTCGCCGGTGGCATTCAGCGGGTCGGGCCGGAACGCGTAGCTGAGTTCCCGGTACTGGGTGCCCACCGCCAGCGTCACCGGCTGCCCGCCCCACTCGAATGCCTCGCTGGTGGCGACCAGCTCGGCGACGTTCTGAATGCTCTTCGCGCTCTCCCGCCGCACGCTTTCGAATCGCTTCAGCGTCTCCGGGTCGTTGGCGGCGCGTCGACCGACTAGCGCTGGCGCCAAGCCGTCGTCGGCCACGGTCTTGGGCGTGACCAGGTCGGGCGCGACCAGCCGTGTGCCGAACGGATTCCACAGGCCCTCCGTGAGGGCGCGGGCGAACTCGGAGGCGATCCAGTGGCGCTCCGAGCGCACCGAGAGGTCCGTCCTGGCGCGGGTGAAGTGCCCCTCGCCCGTCCAGCCGCCGGGCAGTTCGGCCTCGAACCCGACCAGCGTTCTTAAGCTGTCGAATGCACGGACTTCGTCGCCGGAGTTCCTGCCAGCGGCCTCCGCCCCGAGCGGTCGGCCGAAGTAGCCGAGCGGGACCGCCTCGTGCACCCCGGGGTTCCAGTCGGACGGCGCAACGTAGGTGAGCGCGCCGTCGCCGTCCGGGTCCGTCCAGAAGTTGAAGGGGTGGTTGGCGGGCACGAAGAACTCGTTGGTCCGCTCGACGTTGCCGTTGAACAGCAGCATGTTGCCCACCCGGTCCGTCACGTCGTTGGCCGAGTAGCCGATCTCCGAGAAGAGCGTCACCGGGCCAAGGTAGAAGTCGGCCTCGGCGAAGAGCTGCACCCGCTGTTCGGCAGCGATCATCGTGCGCTGGTCGGAAAAGTCCATGCGGCACAACGCCCCGCTTGGATAGCCGCCGCCAGCCCGGCAGTCCGGGTCGGGGAAGCGCGGCGTGTCGAAGCTGTTCACCTGGAATGGCGAGTAGCTGCCGTCGGGGTTGGCCACCGCGCGCCGGAAGCTGCCCGGCGAGCCTCGCCCCGAATCGAACGAGCCGTCCACGATGTCGCCGTCGCCGTCCGGGTCGATGGCCCGGGGGATCAGCCAGTCGAACTCGGTGCGGAAGTTCTCGTCCTGTTCGTACCACGAGCCGTAGAGACTGATGTGGCTTCTCTCGGTCTCCAGGCCGGAGGCGAAGCTCAGGTCGTACGCCTGGTTGCTCGCGTCCCGGTAGCCCCCGGCGATCTCGAGTCCCGTGAAGCCTTTGCGGGTAACGATGTTGGCCACGCCCGCCACGGCCTGGGAGCCATAGGTGGCTGAGGCCCCGTCGCGGAGGATTTCCACCCGGTCGATCATCAGCACCGGCAGCGTGTTGATGTCGAAGAAGCTCTGCCCGACGTCGTTGGAGACTGGCGCGAAGCCGGCCCGGCGGCCGTTGATCAGGGTCAGGGTGGAGGAGAGCCCAACGCCGCGCAGGCTGAACTGCGCAACGCCCTGCAGATAAGTCTGCTGCGTCGCCAGGTAAGAGCCCGTGTTGGCGGTGAGGCTGGCGAGAATGTCCACCGGCTGGGCGGCACCGGCCGCCTCGAAGGCCGCCGCGTCGAGCGTCTGCACCGGCGCGCGGCCCTCGTACACCGCCGCCCTGCGGATCAGGGAGCCGACCACCACGATCTCCTCGATCGCCTGTTCGGCGCTCGCTTGCTCGGTGGAATCCTGCGCAAGAGCCGGCCAAGGCGCGGCCAGAACTGCGGCGAGCACTAAGCACCGCCAAGGTCTCACACGAGGCGCAGCGCCCATCGTCAGAAGGACTTGCGAACCGAGATTCCCACCGTGCGCGGCCGATTGACCCGGAATCCGAGCCGTGCCCGCCCGCCTCGTTCCCGGTCAAACGACAATCGGGCATTCTCATTGGTCAGGTTGTCCACGTGCAGCGCCGCCTCCCAGTCGTCCTTTCTGACCGCGAAACGCAGGCCGATCAGGGTGTATGGGTCGAGTTCGAGGTCCAGTTCCGTCACCTCCAGGCCGGTCGCGCCGCCGTAGGCTAGGCCGGAGACGAACCGACCCGCGCCGGCCACTTGGTCGCTCGGCTGCGTGATGCGGTCGCCCACATGGTGCACGCTCGCGTGCAGGACCACTTCGCTGCCGCCGAACAGCGCCACGCCGAATGCGTAGTCGATCGTCGCCGCCAACTGGATCTGCGGCACCGAAGCCAGCCGGTTGCCGTCGGCGACGCCGCCGAGCACCCCGCCTTCCGCCGCCGCGACCGTCGAGTCGAACTCGGACTCCACCAAGCTGCCTGCCAGCCCCAATTGAAGTCCTTCGAGAGGCTGCAGATTCAGTTCGACCTCCAGGCCGGTAGCGTGCGCCTGCGCCACGTTGAAGGAGATGCGCGAGGAACAGGAGCCGGCGTCGAGGGTCACCTGCAGGTCCTTGATCTCGGCATGGAATGCGGCGGCGTTCAGGCTGGCGCCATTGCGCCACCGGGCCTTGAAGCCGGTCTCAAAGTTCCAGATCGTCTCGTCTTCGTAGGCTTGAAAGCCGCCGAAGTTCGCCAGGTCCGAACCGGTGCACAGGCTCGCGTTCAGCGGATCGTTGACGCCACCCAGGCGAAATCCCCGCGAGGCTTGGGCGTTCCACGTCAGGTTGTCCGAGACCTGAAAGCTGCCCAGCAGGCGTGGACTGAAGCCGCTGGCATCGGTGCTGTCCATCTGCAGGTCACCGTTCGAGAAAAACCCGCCGGAGTGAAAGGTGCGCTCCTCCTTCCAGTCATACCAGCGCCCGCCGAGGGTGAATGCCAGACGGTCGGTCACGGCGAGGGTCGCCTCGCCGAAGACGGCGAACTGTGAGATGTCGTAGGGGAGGTCCGAGTTGTACGGCCGGTCGGGGAGCGGATAGCCGTTCATTGACGCCGCCGAAACGCCGGCCCCGAACGCGGCGTCCACCACGGCGTCATACCCCGGCATCGTCAGGCGCTGCGCATAGTCCCGCTTGACGTCAGAGTAGAACAGGCCGAGGAGCCATTGCAGACGGGACTGCTCGTCGGCCGAGGTCAGGCGAACTTCTTGGGTGAACTGGTCGAGTTCCGTGGTGTCCCGCAGATTGGCGGGGATCGTCACCTGTTCCGCAGGGAATCCAAGGTCCACCGTGACGCTGCCAGCCAGAGCGGAGGTGTCGCGGCTTGCGAGGAGCTCGCGCCGCAGAACGCTCGACACGGCCGTCATGTCAAACCCGTCAAAGGTTGCCGTCAACGTCAGGTCGAGCAGCGTGGTCTCGTCCTCGAAACGCTCATCGAGCAGCAGATGCTGTTCCCGCTTGCCAAGCTGAACGGCTGGTCGCGTGGTGGTGTGCGGGTTCGCCAACAGATTGAAGACCTCCTGCCGATTGAAGCCATCTGCTTCGATGCGCTGGTGAACCACTCTCGGCAGCACGGAGACGCGCTCGCTTAAGTCCCAGAGCAGCGACAGCCGCATACCGCTTCGGTTGCCGGAGTTGACGTCATCGCGCCACCTCCCGCGCTCCGACCGGGCGTCGATGTAACCCCCGGACTCCGTCGAATAGCCGACCAGCCTAAGGGCGCTGGAGGCGGAAAGCGCGACATTGGCCATTCCCTTCGCGTGCCAACCAGTGTCGCCGTCCGCAATCGAGTTGAACCCGCCCGCCACAAGTCCGTGGTTCCGCTCGTGCTCGGGCCGGTTGGTGATGTAGCGCAGGGTGCCTCCGACCGACCCCGCACCATAGAGGGTTCCCTGCGGTCCCCGGAGCACTTCGACCCGGTTCACGTCGAACAGATCGAAGTCGGGCGTGAACAGCGACAGCGAGACCACCGAATCGTCCAAGTAAACGCCGACCTGCTCCTTGACGCCTGGCTGGTCCCGGACGATCTGCCCCGCGGAGACGCCACGCATGGCGACCTGGCTCTGGCCCGGCCCGAGATTCTGGACGGTCATGCCGGCAAATCCGCGCGCTAGGTCTTCGATGCCTGCGGCGCTGGCCCGCGTGATGTCCTCCGCCGTCTTTGCCGCCACGGAGAACGGCACGTCCTGAATCCTCTCGCTGCGTTTCGTAGCGGTCACGACCACCTCTTCGATTTCCCCCGCCTCCTGCTGCACCACTTGGGCGTAAACTGCCGATGGCAATGCCGCAAGAGCGACCGCAGCAACAACTGGAGTGTACCATCCGCAGCCAAGGCATTTCACTGCGCTCTCGGCCATTCGCGAATCATACCTTTGGTCCATCGTGGCGGACACTGCCAGATGACCCGTACCTGTAACTGTTCTAGTATGTCCGGCAGCGGCATTTTTTAGGGCGGCTGGGGTTATGGGCGATTTCCGCAGGGGAATGCTCCAGAGCGGGGCGTTGACCGGCCTCAGACAGGACACTCTCGAGGACAGCCAAGGGGAGGCAGCTTCCGCCGTCTGGGCGCGTGATCTTTGCCGGCGCCACCCCCGCCTTGACGAGGCGGCGATCCTGACGGCCGCCAGCCAACTGGACGACGATGCCCTGCAAGCCCACCTCGATGCCGCTTTGGAGCTGGCGTCGCTGGTGGCCAGCATGGAGATGGACACCGCCTCTGTGTTGGCGGCGCTGTTCCACGGCCCGGTTCGTTATGGAGCCGTTGCCAAAACCGATTTGAATGCCCGCATTGGCGATGCAGCGGCGGCGTTGGCTGCATCGGTGATCGAAATGGCGGATACCAGCATCCTCGACCTCACCAGTTCCCGCCTGCTGGCCAGCGAGGCCAAGGACCAGACCGCCAACATCCGCCGCATGCTGGTGGCGGTCATTGATGACGGCCGAGTGGCAGTGCTGAAACTGGCGGAGCGGGTGGTCGCGCTGCGGCGAGCCAAGGCCAGTTCGGAGGAGCGCAAGGCCCGGATCGCCACCGAGGCGATGACAGTGTTCGTGCCATTGGCGGACCGGCTGGGCATCTGGCAACTCAAGTGGGAGCTTGAGGACCTGTCGTTGCGTTACTTGGAGCCGGATGCCTACATGCGCATCGCCAAGCAGCTCGATGGCCGCCGGGAGGAGCGCGAACGGCGCGTCAACGCCTTGGCTGCGCAGCTTAGGAAAGCCTTTGAGTCCCACGGCATCAAGGCTGGGATCGGGGGCCGGGCGAAGCACATCTACAGCATCTGGCGCAAGATGCGCGCCAAGAACATTCCCTTTGACGAAGTTTATGACGTGCAGGCGGTGCGCATCATCGTCGACGACATAACGGCCTGCTACGCCGCCTTGGGCATCGTCCATGCGCAGTGGCGCCCCATTCCCGATGAACTTGACGACTACATCGCTGCACCGAAGGAGAATGGCTACCGTTCCATCCACACGGCAGTCGTTGGCGCTTCCGGCATGGTGTTCGAGGTTCAGATCCGCACCGAGGAGATGCATCGGGACGCGGAGCTCGGGGTCTGCGCCCATTGGTCGTACAAGGGCATGGACCCGGAAGATGACTACTACGCCAACAAGGTGGCGTGGCTGCGGCAGGCCCTTGATGCCCATGATCGGGAGGGCGTGGGCCTAGCCGGTGAGCTCATCGACCAAATTCGCGAGCAACGGGTCTTCGTGTACACGCCCAAGGGCCATGTTCTGGATTTAATGGCCGGCGCCACGGCGGTGGATTTCGCCTATCGGGTGCATACCGAAGTCGGGCAGCGTTGCGTGGGCGCCCGCATCGACGGCGTGCCGGCACCCCTCAATTCCACCCTGCAATCCGGTCAACGGGTGCGGATACTGACCGCCCCGGACGCCGCCCCGCAGCGGGCTTGGCTGGACCCGGAACTCGGCTACGTGCGCACCTCGCGGGCAATGAGCAAAATTCGCGCCTGGTTTTATGATCGGGATCAAGCGGAGAATGTCGCCGCTGGCCGAGACCTTTTCCTTGCCATGGTCGATGGACTGGCCCTGCCCGCGCCCGACGCCGGGGCGCTCCTGGATTTCGCGCCGGCGTTGAAACGACCGGACCCTGACGGACTTTTCTTCGCGCTCGGCGTTGGCGAGATGGCGCCGCTGGAGGCGCTGCGCCTGTACCTTGCCGCCCATGGGGAGGATTCGGCCCAACGCAGCCTGTTGCCCGAGATGGCAGCCGATGAGGGCCCGTCCCGCTATCGATTGCGGATCGAGGGCCGTGACCGTGAGGGCCTGCTGCGCGATCTCACGGAGACGGTGAGCCGCTTTGGCCTATCGATGCTGGCCAACACCGGCCATGTCGAGCCGATCACCGGCGCGGCCTGGATCGACATGGACCTTGAGCTTGAGGGCCTGTATGAAGCCGCGCGCATCATGCATCATTTGCGCCATGTGCCGGATGTTCGGCAGGTGCGGCGGGTGGCCTTGAACGCGGCTTGACCCGACTGCCGTCCTTCAGCAAGTCACTAAGGAGCAACCATGAAAATCATGGGACTTGTGCATTTGTGTTGACGGGCGTGGACATTCAGCCGCTGAGGGGGGACTATGGGCGTCAACGGGTGCTTCCAACACCCGCCGCAAAGGACAGGGAATGTCCACCGCTGAAGTCAATTCTACGGCAGTCCGCGCCATCCGCTACCGGGTTCTTCCCGGCACCCCCGCGAAGGCCAAGGCCATGAACCGTCTTGCAGGCGCCTGCCGTTACGTCTGGAACGGTGCGTTGCGGGCGAATCGTGACGCCCACCGGATGAGCATGGAGTTCGGTGGCAGGGTGCCTTCCCCCACTTTCTTCACGCTAGGCAAGTCGTTCATCGCACTACGCAATTCCGAAGGCCATGAGTGGCTGCGGGAACTGCCATGCGGGATTGTCCGATACACGCTCAAGCGTCAGGCGGACGCATGGCAGGCGTTCTTCAAGGGACAGCGGGCACGCCCCAAGATCCACGGACGAAGGCATGACGGCGGCTTCACCATCCCGGAGAAGGTTCGCATCCGTGACGGGCGCGTCGCCATTCCCAAGATCGGTGGGGTCCGGCTGCGGCGTCGTGGCGGCAATCCCCACCCCGACGGCTCCCCTAAGCAGGCGGTGTTCAAGCGCGAGGGCCGCAAGTGGTATTGCACGGTGTTCTACGCCGTTGACGTTGCCGGGCGGACGGACGATGGGACGGCGGTTGGTATGGACCGGAACGTGGGGCAGGTGGCCACCAGCGGGGGGAAGATCATCAGGCTGCCGAGCATGGACAGGCTGGAAGCACGACGTAGGCGCTATCAGCGGCGGATGGCGCGGCAGGCCAAGGGCAGCAACCGGCGAGGGCGGACCAAGGCGAAGCTGGCCCGGACTTCCAGGCGCATTGCCGACGTCCGGGCGAACTGGGCGCACCGGGTCAGCCGCAACCTTGCCGACCGATACCATGCGGTAGTCATTGAGGACTTGCGCACCAAGGCCATGTCGGCATCGGCCAAGGGCACGGCGGACAGTCCGGGCCGCAATGTGCGGCAGAAGGCCAGTCTCAACAGGGGCATTCAGGCCAGCGCTTGGGGCGGTCTTGAACGGAACCTCGCGTACAAGGCGGGGCGGCTACTCAGGGTGCATCCGGCCCACACCAGCCAGACCTGCAACGAATGCGGGGCGGTGGACTCGGCCAGCAGGATGAGTCAAAGCGAATTTCGATGTCAGGCTTGCGGGCACTCGGCCAACGCCGACGTGAACGCGGCCAGAAACATCAGGCGTCAGGGACTGGCGCAACTGGACGGCGAGGGGCGTAGGCGCAGGCGAACCAGAGGTTCGTTAGCCTCCCCAATGACCCGTCAAATCGGTATGGCGTTGGCTGCATGAGCCGTCAACACAAATACACAAGTCCCAAAATCATATTGCTGGGGTCGCCCGGGGCGGGCAAGGGCACCCAGGCGCAGTTCATTTGCAAAGCCTTCTCGATCCCGCAAATCTCCACGGGCGACATGCTGCGGGCGGCCATGAAGGCCGGCACGCCGATGGGAAAGCAAGTCCAAGAGGTGGTGGACAGCGGCGCACTGGTCTCCGACGACCTCATCGTCGCCTTGGTCCAGGAACGGATTGCCGAGCCGGATTGCGGCGGCGGATTTCTGTTCGATGGCTTTCCCCGCACCATCCCGCAGGCCGAAGCCCTGCAGGCTGCCGGCGTGGCCGTTGACGCGGTGGTCGAAATCACCGTGCCGGATGCCGAAATCATCAAGCGCATGGGCGGTCGCCGCATCCACCCAGGCAGCGGCCGGGTCTATCATGTGGCCTTCAACCCGCCGGCCACGCCGGGCCTCGACGATGAAACCGGCGAACCCCTGATTCAGCGCGAAGACGACGCCGAGGATCGGGTGCGCTACCGGCTGGACGTCTATCGCCAACAGACGCAGCCGCTCATCGCCTTCTACCGCAACTTGGCGCAATCCACTGAACTTCGCTACCTAGCCATTGAAGGTTCGGGCACCGTGGAGGCGATTCAAGGCAAGCTGGCGTCAGCTTTGGGCATTGATCCGCCGCCTTGACCGCGTCCGCCGTCTTGAAGTCGTGGTTGAACTGCCGCATTGGCCCGCCGTCCGGGAGTCCGAACCAGCCGCCAAGGGCGACTCAACCGATTCAACCAAGGTTGCCATGTTGTGCACGCAGGGCCGCATCCTGCCGCAACGTCTTCTCGTCGCACTGGAGTGCGGCAGCAGCGTCCCGCCATGTACCGTGGCGCTCTTTGGACCACAAAGCCAATCGATGTCGGAAGCGGCGGATGAATTCCTGCCGCGAACCACTTCCGTACAGGCCACCCCGGCCATCCCATTCCAGCTCGGCTTCTGCCAGCCCCAGGTTCCAATTGGCCAACGCAGTACCGATACTCTCTTCGGCGTCCCCGGACCACCAAGCCATCAACAGGGCCGCCAGACGTTGCAGATCGCGCAGGTTGCCCGGCAGATCGTGGTCCGCTAGCGTGGACGCCAGATGTGAATTCCACGGTGCCTCGCCCGGCAAGCGTTCGTCCCGCCGCAACTCGCGCCACACCGCCCGCCAGCCGTCAGCTATGTCCTCGCGACATTCGCGGATGGGTGGTATCCGCACCGTCAGATGGCTGATGCGGTCGTAGAGATCGGGATCCAGGCGATCACGCAGTACCGCATCGTCCAGGTTTGACGCGCATATCAGTTCCACATCCACGGCTACCTCAGCGTCGCCGCCGAGAGGGCGATACCTCCGATGCCGCTCCTGGAAGACCCGCACAAGCTTGCGTTGAGCGGCTTTCGGCAGATCCTGCACTTCGTCGAGGAAAAGAATTCCCGCGTCTGCCTTCGCCAATAGCCCCGGTCGGTCTTCCACTGCACCCGTGAAAGCCCCTCTGCGGTGGCCGAACAGCAGGCTATCCGCCAGCGATGAGTCCAAGCCGCCGCAGGCCAGTGTCACCACCTTTCCCGCACGCGCCTTCAACTCCGCCACGAGCGTTTCCACGAGGCGGGTCTTGCCGGTGCCCCGCTCGCCGAGAACGAGCATGGGCATTCCCGGTACGCGCGCGTAGCGCGCCAAACGTTCCAGCGCCGCCCGCCGCGCAGCGGACTGGGCATCGGGCCGGTACATGCCGCGATTTGGTTCCATCCAGCCGAGTTTGCGGACCTCAGCGAGATACGTTGTGATCGGGAACTCGACCGGGTCTACCCGTGAACGCTTCGTCGCAGGGTTAAACTGTGACGACCAAAGTCGAGTCCCGGGCGGCAGTGCGCCGCTCGCGTGGAGGATGATCCACGCCGCATGCATTGCCGGTGTGCCCGGAGAGATGTTCACATGCACATCGCTCCGGCTGGCAAGGCGCGGCACTACCCGGTCCCGCATCGCCGCGTACACGTCCGCATGGCGCGTGGGGTCGGCCAAGGGCAGCGACAACGGCTCCAATGCCGCCCCTTGGAGGCTAGGGCAACCCTCCGGCTCGCCATCGCGTTGCACGAGGTAAAGCACGGTGCCAATCTCGACGCGGCGATTCCGGAACGCCCGCAGGGCGCGTTCGAGAACCTCGTATCCAGCCCGCTCCGAGTGCCAGCAGACCAGAACAGGCGCCCCGCCCTTCACAGCAAGACCCCGCGGGCGAGGACGATCGCGGATGCACCGACTGCTTCGGAAACGCCGCCAGCAGCGGCCAGTTGCTCGGGAAGCCGAACGGCGACCACGCGCCTGCCTTCCGGTTCCTTGTACACGGGCGGATCGTAGTGCACCGCCTTGCCCTTGGCACCTTGCTTCGAAACCTGTTTTGCCTTTCGGTCGAGTACCGGTGCCTTTGCTTGCCAACCGTACTCGATCTCATGTGCCGGCCGCTCGACATAGTTCGCCTCCGGTAGTCGGGGCGCGATGTCCAACTTGTCTGCGGATGGAGCCTCCACGACGCCCAGATCATGCAGCAGCCGTTCCTTGATCATCAATTCAGTGAAGGTCTTATCCCGCCACACCCGCACTTTACCCGCAAGCTCCCCCAGCTTCGGCCTCGGCAACAACTTCCAGCGGGATCGATGCGCCCAATGAGCGAGACGTGCCTGCAACGCCTCTGCCCGTTCCCCCGCGAGTGACACACCCAGCTCGAAGCCTTCGTCAAGCCCGTGCGGCTCCAGATTCGCAGACATCACGAGTCCCCCGCCTGAGTCCGCCCAAAGCGCCTTGGCGTGCAGCCACCGGAAACCCAGCACCTCCGCTCCGGCGTCGGCCAGCGCCTTGAGCGCGGGCATCGACTTCGGGCGCATCCGCGCCAGCACGGTGACCTTGAGCCCTCCACGAGCCCGCTCCACCAGGTACTCGGTGAGCAGATGTTCCGCGTCCCAGCCGAAACTCGCTACCACCAGTTCCTCGTTGGCGCTGTCGATGACTTCGAAGGCTTCGTCCAAGAGTCGAGTGGTCTTGGACGTGGTCGCGAAAACCTGTTCACCGGATTCCGGATGGGCTACGCAGCCAAGCGGCTTCACGGCCCGGAAGTCGCGACCATCCCGGAGTTCGTGCTCGGCAGCCTCCCACATCCCCCACCGCATCAGTGCCGCCGCTTCGCGCACTTCATCGCCGGAAAGCGCCACCGCCAACTCTTCGTTGCGCTCGAGAGCTTCGCTGGTGAGGTTCGCGGTCAGCAGCAGTCCCGCCGGAGCGTCCTCGGGATCCACCAGCACGCACTTGGCATGGAAATTCGGCGAGGTCCGGAACAGGACGCGACCGCCCAAGTGTGCGAGCATCGCCTTGTGAGCCTCATAGACACGCCGATCGAACTCGCCGTCTCCGGGCTCGCTTTCGAGGCGATTCTCGGACGCGAGCATGACGTAGACGCGAACGCCGCGCCCCGCCGCTTCCAGCATGGCGTCCTCGACCTGCCGGTCGGCAAGCAGAAAACTGCATACGACTGCCTTGCTCCTCGCCTGCGCGAGCAGATCCACGACTCGCGTGGCCGCTTCCCGATCCGCGCCTGATGTCCAAACGAAGTCCGTGACTTCTCGCTCCCCGGTCGGCGCCAACTCCTCTTTTGCAACCCAACTCGGTGGCATGATCAGTTCGCGCTGGTCGACTATGCGCCTGTGCTCGCGCGTCCATGGGCTTTCTGCATTGATCATCTACAGCCTCCAGTCCTCCGCCGCCACGACAAGCCAATTTGGCGCATCGCCAGCGCCAGGGTAGTCGTCGGCCAATTCCTTCCGCGTCGGCAATCGCACGTCGCAGTGCTCGAAAGGCTGCGCTGCCTTCCGCGCCCACTCCACGTAGCGCTCTGACGTCGCGTAGTCGTCGATTCCATTGACCAAACGCCACTCGGTCCATCGTTGCGCGTCGTCCGGCGTTGCCGCGTTGATCCTCAACTCAAGCGTCAACGGGTCGAAGCTGCCCAGGCCCGGAATCAGGGGCGTTATGCGCTCGCGCTTGACCATGGACCGGCGCTCTGCCTCCGACGTGTCTTCGAAGAACACGCGCAGCTCTTGTCTATGGACGTCCCAGTCTTGCCATAGGCCCGCGCTTTCCAGCAGGTTCCGCCAAAGCTCCTTCGGGGAGTTCTCCGGAGCAATCAGTGCCACATCCATCTCCCGCTTGCCGAGTTTTCCGACAAGCCGGAGTTCACCTTCGCCGACGGCCCAATCTACACGCAGCGTGGCACAGGACTCGACTGGTTCCGCCTTGATTCCTATGCTGTCGATCCGGGCCGGCTTCGCCGACGCTGTGATCTCGAAAGGGCTGTTGCGCAATTCGCGCAGCCAATCCGGTGTGTCGCGCATCGACCGCTCGGAGTCCTTGTCCTTGCCCCGCACCTCGTCGTATGCACTCGGATCTTGGAACGGCTTAACATCCAGTACTGGATGTTGCAGCAGAGGATCCTGGCTCGCCCAAACCGTCCAAGCACCTTTCTCCGGCACCAAGACCTGCTGCGAGTCTGCCACCCGTTCCCCATCTTCCGTCAGGGCGTAACGTCCCCGGTTTGACTGAATGACGCCGTACTCCTCGCAGATGTGGAGCAGTCGCTTGGCGATCCTCTTCTGAGTCGGGTTGTCCGCGAACAACAAGTGGTTGGCGATTTCGTTCGCGTCGGTTTCCCCAACTTCACGCATCCGACAGGCGACGGCGTACACTTCGTCTCGCTTCTGACCGAACGCGAGCTCGCCGCTCACGTTGCCGCACCAAACTTCCAAGTCCCGTTTCAGTGTGAGTTCTTTCATCGTTTCTCCTTGTCTAACTGCGTCTGCCATGGCTCGTCCTTCGCCAACGCGCTCACTAGCTCGCTGCCGGATCGCGCCAGCTCTAATCGGTTTCCGACGATGACGCGCTGATAGCGCGCTCTCGTCAACGCGACATTGAGCCGGTTGGGTGACTCCAGAAAGCTCGTTGAGCGTGGTCGGGCGAAGCTGATGAAGACGATGTCTGCTTCGTGCCCTTGGAACCGATCCACGGTGCAGACTTCGACTCGAACTTGGCCTTCAGGCCACTTGCGAGATTGCTGCAGGCGTTCCCGCATCTCGCGCTCCTGGCCGCGGTAGAACGTAAGAACTGCCGCTTCCCACACACTGCCGTCGGATCGCGGATTCTCTTGGGCCCACCGCACGAACTCCTCAAGCTCAGTCAGAACGGCCTTTGCCTCGTCACTGTTGCTGTTCCTCCGGGCATCGAAGACTCCGCGCACATCGATCCAGATGGAACGGTGCTTGTACCGGCCGTACTCCCATTGGCGCTTCGCCTCCATGTTGGGCGGCGTTAGCAGCGCTTCGTGTCGATAGATGTGTCGGTGCGAGAACGCCGCGATCTCCGGATGCATGCGCTGTTGCGTCGTCAGGTGCACAAGGCGTTGCGTCAGCGCCCAATCCGGAAGTCCGTGGGACAGGGCTGTCTCGGCGCGAGGACTCGCCTCGACGTGACCGAAGTCGCAGCGCAGACCTTCAAGAACCGACGGGAG
This sequence comes from Gammaproteobacteria bacterium, assembly GCA_028820495.1. Classification (GTDB taxonomy): domain Bacteria; phylum Pseudomonadota; class Gammaproteobacteria; order Pseudomonadales; family Azotimanducaceae; genus Azophilus. The sequence continues at coordinate 19,015 of JAPPIX010000282.1, read as the reverse complement.
GGCGACCTGCAGCATGCCGTTAACGGACCGCCGGGTGCGGTCTCTTGCATCCGTGCCCGCCGGCAGGAGGTCCTCCACCTCCCCTTGCAGCCGCCTCGAGGTGCTGTTGCCGCCGTCGCTGGCGAAGCGCAGTTCGTAGAGCCGGGCCAGCCGCCAGGCAACTTCGTTCTCCCAGCGTGGCGGTTCCAAGTTCCGCCCAGTCCGGGCGCACCACGCCTGAATCCGCCTCCGCAGAACCCCTGGCTCGCTACTGGCTCCTTCGCGCATGGTCGCCACGTCCAGTGGCAGGTCGGCAACGCGTCGTTGGAGTTCTTCCGTTTTGCCCACAACGACATCCGCATAGGCAAGCTCGCCGTTTGCGTCCCGGACATTCGCCAGGATCGCGCCCCGGGCTTCGCATTGCGCCGCATAGACGTCTCGTGTGCGATCATCCTCCGCCGCCACCACCGCGCCGCGCCTTCGTCGGGCCGCAAGCGTTGCGGTGAATGCATCCACGCACGCGTTCCGCGTCGACTCATCGGGCAAACAGGCTTCCAGATTCACAGCCATTTCGTCCTTATCCACATAGGGCGAGAGCTGCTGCGGGTCGCCGACGATGATCCAGCGCTTCGCATGCAACGCGGGCACCAAGAACTCCTGGAAAGTTGTTTTGGAGGCTTCATCAACGATCAGCACGTCAAAGGAGCGCATGGCGGGACGACGGTTCCGACACTTGAGATCCGGATGCTGCAGGATGCCGATGCTCGTGCCGCAGACAAGGTTCGCGGCTTCGAGGACTAGGCGTTCGATCACCGACTCCCCTTGGCCGTTTCCGCCGAGTGCGTCGCGCATGGCTCGCTGCGAGGGGGACAGTGAACCGATTTTCCGGTACGCGCTCCGAAGCCGCTTCAGTTCCGTCTGGACGAACTGGCTCAGCCGCCACTTCGCGACCCACTTGGATACCTTTGTCTCGTCCCCGATGCGCACTGGGATCACCATGCCTTCGCGGCCGGTACCCTCGGCCATCAGGCGTTCGAGCACGTTGTCCACCGCCACATGCGTCGACGCGCACAACAAGACGCGTTTTTCCTGCCCGACCAGTTGCAGAATGAGTTCGCAGATGGCGGTGGTCTTGCCGGACCCCGGCGGGCCGTCCAGAAATGCGAAGTCCGGTGTTGTCAGAGCGGTCTCGACGAACCGGCGCTGTTCGTCCGTGCCTTGACGCTCGGCGTCGGTCAGCATCTTCCACTCGGATTCCTCGATCGTCGCCCCGGCTGCGTCCTCCCAGCGTCCGTGGTCTCTGGCCTCGAAGAGGCGCAGCAGCGGTCGCTGCTGCGCTGAAGGCGCATTTCGCAACCGCTCGATCGCTTGCAGTTGACAGTGAATCGGCCAAGTATTGGCGCGAATCGCCAAGTCCGAACGATTCGACTTCGGCAACCGCTCAAGCTTCAAGCGCTGTTCGACTGGCTTCCTGTCCAGCACCGCAATCTTGCCTGCCGGATCGAACACCACGCTTTCTGGACGTGGGCTGCCACCCGACGTACGCGACGACTCGACCTCGTAGACTTGATCGCAGCCGTCGCCCATGAAAGCCTGAAGACTGTCTTTAGCGCTGGAACCCTTCGGCGGTTCAACAAGCTGGACCCATACGCCGTCGCTCGCACGGGTCGCCGCTCGCCGCCGTTTCCGATCCTCCGCGGGTTTCCAGCGAATACGCCGCACAGCCTCATCGCTCTCTAGGTACTTCTTCGTCCGCTTCAGAAACTGATAGAATGGCTTCAGGCCATAGAACACGCGCTTCATGAGCACGTCCGGTCGATGTGCCTCGACGTTCGTGTAGTGCAACAGAGCCATGGTCTTGCTGATTCCTCCGAGCGGTTGCACGGCATCCGCTCCGCATGTTCGATTACAAGAAGGGCAACTTCCATGCCACCGACCTTCGCCCGCGCAATCGCGCTTGCGCAAACGGCCCTTGACACGTAACGAGATCCGCTAAAGAGGCGATTCAACCCTCCACGCGGGTCGTTTCGCCCGCCCGTCCCTGTGCAGATTGCCTGCCAGTACATGAATGCAAGGTGAATGGCCGAGAACCCGGTTCGCCATGAACCAGCGAGTTTGCAGCCTCCCGATGGAAGGCGCATTCCAACGGCCCAATTGAGGCGGGACGCCCTCGCTCCGGGATCTCGCCTGAAGCGGGCGTTTCGTTCCGAAGCGATGCTATTCTGGCTTGGTGCCGAAGCCGTCCGTGTGCCTCTAGGGTGCCGCCCAGATGACCAAACGCAGTTCGTCTTCGTCGATGAGTCTGTACTCAGGCATTCGTCCAGACAGCGCTTCGCACTCCTTGCGGATGATCGGAACGCCGTCGCCGCGTCTATCCATCAAGCGGGTGCGCCCCAAGCCGGATGGCGCCGCGCAGCGCGCCAGCAGGGAGACGATCAGTTCATTGCGATTCGCTTGCCGGAGGTGGAGGCTGTCTGGGGTCAGCGTGTTGACCAAGCCGCCGGGCACGTACAATTCGAGGCGGTCGCCGAACAGATGCAGGCGCACCCGTGCCCCAGCCATTGAATAGTCCCGGTGCGCCACGGCATTGACGAGTGCTTCAAAGACGGCTCGTTCGCTGAATTGGGGCCGTTCGATCCGCGCTGTTTGCTTGGTTGCGCGAACCAGCATGTTGCGCCGCACGAAGTGCAGCGCCTCTTCGACTTGGCGGTCCAAGGGTCCGGTGATGTCGCGGGCGTCGGTTTGGTATTCGGTGTCCGTCCGCTCCCCGGCATAGCTGACGGCCTGAATGTAGGCATGGGGCAGCCAGTGTTGGGGGTCTTCAGTGCAGAGCAGGGTGCCCGCTAAGGTCAAGCGAACGTCCCCGTCGTCGTTGCTCGTCAGGATGCGGATCTTGCGCAGGAGTGCGTCCTCGGTGGCAGCGTCCGGGCTCTCCCCTCCGCTGGCTGGTTCAGCGGCATCCCCGCGTAGAAAGCGTTGAGTCAAGGCGTAATTCAAGTCATCTCGCGTGGTGTTTGGAACGGGGGACTCATCGAAGCGGATGACTCGGCTTTGGCTGCGCTCCTGAAATAGTCGCGCGAGGGCCTCTGGGGGTACTTTGCGTTTGGAACTGCCGATTCTGCGGAAGTATCCGTGCGGGCCTTCGTGGACGTGCAGGCTGCGTTCCACATCGATGCGGAGCAGGGGTACGGGTTGACCTTTCTCGTCCGTCAGTTCCAGCTTGAGGATGTGGGCGTCGAGCGCTGGGCGGATGGAGTCGTTGCACAGGTCACGAACCCAGGTTTCCACGGCGTCCAGTTCGTCAAGTGGTATGCCTAGAATTCGTCGTGTGCCATCCTCTACACCCAACAACAACGTTCCGCCCCGGCTGTTGGCAAAGGCGGAAAGCTCGTCCGCCAAATCGCGTTTGTCGGGAGCGTTGACTCGCCCTCGCTCCACATCGACGCTTTTGAGTTCCAAGCCCGAATCCTCGCCAAGCCGGATTCGGCGCGCCAGTTCCGCTTCGGTCATTGCAGACGCCATGGGTTGGTGTGCCAATCATAAGGCAATTCCAGTGCCCATCGGTGCCATTCACATCCTTGCGCCAATGCGAGCCAGCATCCCTCAAGGCCGAAACTGTAGAGTGCGCGGCATCAGGCGGGCGGGCTGGGCGACGATGCGGTAGGCGGTGCGCACCCATTCGCAGATCATTCGGCGGGTGTCCCGGGGGTCGATCAGCTCTTCGATTTGGAACTTCGACAAGGGTCCGATCGGTCCGCGGGCGCTTTCGATGCGGGCCATGAGTTCATCACGCAGGGCCCTCGGATCCTCGGCCTCGGCGAGTTGGCGCTTGTAGGCGGCTTCGATGCCGCCCTCCGGGGGGATGCCGCCGACATCGGCCGCTGGCCAGGCGACGCGCATGGAGGGCCTCGAGCGGGGCGAGGCGAAGTTGTTGCCGGCCACGCCGAAGCTGCGGCGCATGAGCACCGTGAAAATCGGCACGGTGGCTTGGGCGGAGGCGATCATCCACTCGCCGCCGCGGCGAATGGTGCCTGCGGTCTCGTGCTCCAAGCCCACGGCGAACCCGGGATTGTCCACCAAGTTCAGGATGGGCAGATGAAACAGGTCGCACAGATCCTGGTGGCGGGTGAGCTTGCTGCAGCCGTCGGCGGTCAGGGCGCCGCCGTTGACGTGTTGGCTGTCTGACGCGAGCACGCCGACCGCGTGACCGTTCATGCGGGCAAAGCCGGTGATCTGATCGGTGCCCCACAGCGGTCCGATTTCGAAGAACGAGTCCCGGTCGGCCAGCAGGCGGATGGCCTTGCGCATGTCGAAAGTGGTGGTGCGCTTGCGCGGGATGAGGGTGAACAGCTCCTCGTCCCGACGATCTGCGGGATCGTTCGGATCGGGCGGTTGCACCGGCGGCGGCTCGTACACGCTGGAGGGCAGGTAGGACAGGAAGCGCTTGGTCATTGCCGCCGCCTCCTCTTCGGTCTCGGCCAGGTTGTCCACTGAGCCGTTGCGGCAGTGAATGTGCCAGCCGCCGAGTGCCTCCTTGGTGATGTCGTAGCCCATGGCGTGGCTGACCACGGGCGGCCCGGCGACGAATAGCTGGGCAATGTCGCGCACCATGACCGAGAAGTGGCCGAGCACCGCCTTGGCGGCGCCGATGCCCACGACGCTGCCAAGCAGCAGGTTGATCACCGGCACGGTGGATAGGTGTTCGGCGTACATTGAGCTGCCCAGGTGCGGCGGCAGGAAGGAGCCGCCACCGCCCGCCACCCGGGGTCTGCCCGCCTTGATGGCCCCGGAGCTCTCCTTGGCTGCGCTTTCGCCTTCCCGCCGCTGCTGCGGCACCATGGACGCGACGCTGCCGCCTCCTGATGAGCCGTCGAGCAGACGCACTGATGGGATGCGCATTTCCAGCGACAGCCGGTCCAAATGGGTGCTCTTGGCACCGATCGCGCCATCGGAATGGCCGCCTCGGGAGGTAAAGTCGTCGGCGCAGACCACGGCGGGCCGTCCGTCGATCCGTCCCCAGCCGCCGACGTGGTTGGCGGGGGTGAAGGCGCTGATGTTGCCGTCCTCGTCGTAGGAGGGGAATCCGGCGAGGCTGCCCACCTCCTGGAAGGAGCCTTCGTCGAGCAGCAGGTCGATGCGCTCCCGGCAAGTCAGCTTGCCCCGGCGGCGTTGGCGAACCACGCCGGGGTCTTCGGAATCGGGCTGCAGCCGTTCATGGGCGAGCCTTTGAATGGCGGCGACCTCGGCCATGAGCGGCGCCCAAGTCTCGGCCTCGTGCCGTTGCTCCGCCGATGGCTGTTTGCCCGCTGCGGGCGTGATGGCCGCCAGCACTTGACCGGCGGAGACCCCGTCGCCGGGTTGCAGGGCCAGCGCCTGGGTCACTACGCCGGGGCAAGGGGCTTGGACTTCCGACTCCATCTTCATGGCGGTGATCACGAGTAGGGTGTCGCCTGCGGCAACGGTTGCGCCTTCGCCGGCGCGCATCTCAACCACGGCGCCGGTCATGGGGCACTCGACGGCGATTTGGCCTTCCTCCACCGTCAAGGAAGGCGCTTGCGAGGGTTGGTCGGCTGCCGAAACGGACGCCGGGTTCAGGCTGTCGGCTCGCAGCCCAAGCTGCGCCTGCTCAAGCAGCGCCAGCGCACCGTTCTGGCGGGCAGCATCGGATGGCGTAGACAGCAGGCTGGGTTCCTCGGTCAACAGCGTGGTCCGGGCGTCGCCGCCAAGCAGATCGGGATGCGCCAGAATGGCCTGCAAGGGGGAGAGATTGGTTGGCAACCCGGCGATGTGAAACTCCGCCAAGGCGCGGCGGGTGCGTTCGGCCGCGACCGCAAAGGGCGCCCCGAAGTTTGCCGTGCCGACCACCTTGGCCAGCAGCGGATCGAACTCGGGCGGCGGCGCATAACCTAGGTAGCCCGCCGCATCGACCCGCACTCCCGGCCCGGAGGGTTCCTTGTAGGCGCTGATGGTGCCCGCGCCTTGGACGGTCACCCGGGCTTGCACCGCGAATCCGCGCGGTGGCCCGACCGCAGCTTGATCTGCCAGCCCTAGATCCGCCAGGGATGCGCCCGCCGCGATCTGGAACTGGGCCTCGACGAGATCGACTCCGGTAACCTGCTCGGTCACCGTGTGCTCGACTTGGATGCGTGGATTGCATTCAATGAAGTAGTGCTCGCCGGCCTCCGGGGAGACGAGAAACTCCACCGTGCCGGCATTGAGGTAGCTGGCGCCCTCGGCCAATTTGATGGCATCGCCAAGCAGCCGCTGGCGGAGCCCTTCGTCAAGGCCAGGCGCCGGCGCCGTTTCGATGACTTTCTGGTTGCGCAGTTGCACGGAGCAGTCGCGTTCATGCAGATGAACCACGGAGCCATCGGAATCAGCCAGAATTTGCACTTCGATGTGCCGGGGCCGCCGCACCAGCTTTTCGACGAACAGGCTGGGGTCGCCGAAGGCAGCTTGCGCCTCGCCTTGGCAGCGGTCGAATGCAGCCGCCATGTCGTCGGCCGAATCGACGACGCGCATGCCCCGCCCGCCGCCGCCCGCAGTGGCCTTGAGCATGACCGGATAGCCAATCGCCTCGGCCGCCTCCACAGCGGCTTGCGCACTCGTCAACGGTTCACCGCTGCCTGGCGCGACGGGAATGTCGAGCGAGCGCGCCAGCGCCCGAGCCCGCACCTTGTCCCCGAACAGTGCCAGCGCTTCCGGCCGCGGGCCGACAAAGGCGAGCCCTTGGGCGGCGCAGAGTGCCGCGAAGGGCGCGTTCTCCGCCAAAAAGCCGTAGCCGGGGTGAACGCAGTCGCAACCGGTGTCCACGGCGGTCTCGGCCAACGCCTCGGCGTCGAGATAGGCCTGCACGGGGCCGCTTGCGCCGCTGAGCTCGCGAGCCTCGGTAGTGCAGCGGGTGTGCAGCGCGAGCGCGTCAACCGGCGCGTACACGCCCACCGACTCCATGCCCAGCCCCGCCGCCGCCTTGGCAATGCGAATGGCGATCTCACCCCGATTGGCGATCAATACCTGTTTCAATGCGCCCACTTGCCGCTCCCTTGTCCGAGTTAATGGCGTTGGCCGACAGGCCATGCCGTCGATTAGTCTATGATTTCTACGTGACATTCCTCAATGGCAGGGTAAGGCGAATGTTTGTTATTCAAAACCAGACACGACCGGGAGAAATCCAGAATGCGCTGCGCGACTTGATGCGCGATGGCGTGGAGAGCGTTCGTGTTTGCAGTGCCTACGTCACCCGCAAGGGCAGCGAGTTGCTGTATGACGAAATCAGGCGCTCGAGTCGCAACGGCGACCAAGATGCGGTGAGCAAGACCATCGTGGCCTCTTTGGACTTTGGAACCACTGAACCGCAGGCGCTCGAATACTGGATGGAGATTCCCGGCAGCAGGGTCTTGGTCGCTGGGGCGGATTTGCTTGAGCGCCGCACTCTCAATCCGAAAGTGGCCTTTCACCCCAAGGTCTATGCATTCGGGCGACCGAATGGGACTGTGGGCAGCTTGACGGGGTCCGCCAACCTCACAAGCCGCGGTCTGACGATTAACAGCGAAGCTGCATGGTGTGTGCCGAAGCACGCATCCCATGAAGAAGTTGATGTGGCTTGGCAATCTATCACTCAAGGGACTACGCCACTTACCCAAGAACTCCTCGACCAATACCGATTGCTTCGGGAACAGACTATCGGTGAGCGGCAGACAAGGGAAACCCAGCCGGTGCCGGAGCCCGAAGTAGGTCAGTTGGGCGACTACCAACCATTTGCGGTAGCCGTTGCCGATCCAGACCGCCACGCCAGAATGTGGATTCAGGCTCGGCAACTCCAAGGCGGCTCACACACTCAGTTGGAGTTGCCGCGTGGCTCCCACAGGTTCTTTGGTGCGGTGCAGATTCCTGCGGGAGCCGACCAAGTCGTTCGTCTTGCTGAGCTTGTCTTGACCTCCGGCCAATCCAGCTGGCCTGAATGTCCATTGACTTGGCATCCCAACAACCAAATGGAACGGATCAATTTGCCGTCAATCGCGAAGGGGGGCTATGACTACAACAACACCCTCATTTTGTTTCGGCGCTTGGGCGAGGGTCGGTTTGAATTGCAGGCTCATCCTTGGGACTCGGACTCCTGCCGGGCGTTTGTGGAGGCTTCGAGGACGACCAACCTGCTGTTTCGCGTAGGTCGCAACAGCAATCGGTTGTACGGTTTGTTGCCCTGATTCGCTAACCTTCTTGTCCGTTTCCCGTTGCCGATCTCATCCCTCGGCACGGTCACTTCGATCTTTTCCGCCTTGACGTCACTAGCTCTTGCGTCCGTTCCCCTAGTGCTTGGATCACTAGCGAAACGGATTTTCGGTTTGGTGGTTGGTCTAGCAGTGCGCCGATTACGATCCCATCGATCGCTTCTTGGACATCCGGCGGATAAGGCCCGGCCAGCTGACCCGCTTTGTCGAGTTTGAGTATGGCGCTTGGTTGCAAGTGGGGGATTTGAAGTTGGCGCAGATGAGCGGCTTCCAACTTGAGTGCTCCGCCACCCATTGGGGTGCCCAAAGCCTCCATGGACGCTTTGCACCAAGCGCTGTTCAAGAGGGCCTTTAGCGCGAAGCGCGGCCATTGGCCGTTTGGCGCCCAAAATGCCGAGAAATTCGCGTCAATCAGAATGGCGGGGTCTCGGTTGGCCTCCGCAAGGGGGGCATCGTGGTTGATTCGTGGCACGAAGGCAGCCGGCTTGTGGCGGGCCATGAAGGGAGGCAGCATGTACCAGAAGCGGGGCCAATCTCGGCCGTTGCGGGCACTTCGGACATTCGTTTTGACAGCGGACAACTCCGGAATGCGCAGGCCTCCATGGCCACGGTTCAATCGAGCATCGGCGGCAGTCCGCACGTAGTCCGCCAAATCTTCGGGCATGATTTGTAGTGGATTTGCGCCTTGGGCGGTGTAGGTGCCAACGGCCTTGACTATGTGGTCGGAGTCCTCCGGCAGAACCCAACCATGTAGATCGAGAACGCGCCCGTTAGGTCCAGAACCGTTCGACATCCCACACACTTCCGACTGTCGGCGCAGGACGGGCCGAAGCGCATTTGGTGGAACGGTGAATCGGCGATGACCGAAGAAGGCGGACGCCTCAACGGTCACAGTGGAGCGGGACGATGTTCGGGCAGTGAGGTAGAAGAAGCGGTTGCAACCGGTTCGGAGCCCTTGACCCATCTGAATGCCTGCATCCTGCAGCGTCATAAGCGGGGTTGATGGTGCCCTTGGTGGCAGGATATCGCGGAGGGCCTCTGGGAGTGGTGGCTGGACAAAAGACGGCTTGCTGTTGAACAGGGGCAGTTTGTCCGTGGTGCCTTCGAGCTTGCGTTGCCAGCTTTTGCGCTTTGCGCGCAGGGCGAGCGAGGTCCACTCCTCCCGCAACGAGAAAGAACGGACTTGGATGCTCTGGACTGGCTGTGGGGAGGCGCTGAAGGCCCAAGCAGCGAACTGGAACTCGGGCTGCAGGCCCGGGAATGCCGCTCCCACGAGCGAATCGTCATCGGAAGCTTCTGGGGCCACCTGCAGCCACCGAGCTGACCCCCAATCCCTGCGTTGGCTAAGTGGAAGGGCCATCTCGTCGGAAGACAAACGCCGGGCGATGACGAGATGGGTGCGGACCAAGGCATCGGAAAACCAACCTGGTTGAGTGTCTTCGACGACCAATTCGAGCTTGAAGCAACGCAGGAGGAGGTAGCGGATCGCGTCGGCGTACTCGCGCGACCGCCAAGTAGCGGGAGCCACTAAAGCCAGGGTTCCTCCAGGGCGAACGAGTGAAGCCGCTTGCAACCAAGCTGGGACGGATAGATCGGCAAGGCCGGAGTAGCCTTCAATCAAGGTGCGCCAAATGTGGCGGCTCGGCTCGGAGTGCGTCCCATTGGTCTTGGCCAGCCCAGCGCGGACAGTGTCCAACTTGCCGCCATCGGTCTGGCGGGCTTGATACCGGACATATGGTGGATTGGTGATAACTAGATCGTAGGCCTGTAGGGGCAGAGCGGCTATTGACGCCGGAGCGAACGCATCGCCCGCAATGATCCGCTGTTCTGGCGGCTTGGTTTGCCTCTCCAGTCCAGCCAGTCGCGTTTTGCAGGCCAGCGCTGTCGGTGCGTCGATTTCGATGCCATCCAGCCGCTGGAGCCGGATGCCCTGTTGCTCCGCCGATTCCCAAGCGGCGTCGAGCAGGTCTCCATGGCCAGCCATGGAATCCAAAACCGTGGTGGTATCCTTGTTCAGGGCCAGATGCGCGAGCAGTTTGCCAAGTGGCAATCCTGAAAAGTACTGACCGAGGCATTTGCGCTGGCCGGACGGCAGCGCTTGTTCATAGGCCAACGCTCTTGCCCGGACTGCGTTGCTTCCCTCAAGTGGGCGCACTGGCGGTTGTCTCGGGAGAAGTTGAGTTGGTTCGGGCTTGATGGGCTTGCAATTGATAGAACGAATTGGCATCCAAGGGTATTTGTTGGTGCCTTTCAACATAGTGCGCCACCAAGCGCGAGTACAGCCGTTGCGCTGTCAATTCCGAGGGATCTGAGCTCAACGCCGCTTCCTCGCGCAGTTGCCGCATGGTCCGCTGGATATCCGCGGAGTTCGAGACGGAGCAAACAGGCCCTGCGCCCAGAAGAATAACAGGGTCGCCGCGCACTGAGCCGGCAGCAGTGACCTGCTTGAAGCTGCCCTGTGTCTTATCGAGAACGCCTGTCCGTTCCACGGCAAAACCCGCCTGCGTGTAGGCAGCCTGCAGCGCATTCCATGCCTTGGCTGACGACGAGTGAAAAACCAAGGTCGCCTTTCCCTCGGACTTCAATATCCGCCGCACCTCCGAAAAAGATGCCTTCAAAAGCTCTTGGTATTCGGCCAAGCCCTTGTCTTGGCTCCTGCTGACGATCGCCTCGTCGGCTCGATCGGTGTATCGGCCGAGCCAAGCTTCGTTGATGAAGTTGATCTCAGCGTAAGGGATGTTTCCGGCGAACGGCGGATCGGTGAAGGCATAGTCGATGGCCTCGGCGGGAAGTTCAATCCGGCAGCTTGATTTTTGGTGAACTTCAACTCGGCCTTTGCAGCCGCGCACCGTTGCGAAGGCGTTGGCAGTGGTCTTGAGTTTGCGCTTGAGACCCGCGATGAGGTTCTTCTCCAGAGGGAGACCGCTGATGTAGAGCACCCCAGGTTGGGCACTGGTAGCCACCAGTTCCTTCTGCCCGGACTTGGCGACTACTCGCGTCATCAGCGTTGCATGGGAGGCGTTGTAGCTCAGCAGCCAGAATCGAAGTGCATCCCTTAAGGAGGCGTCATAGTCTTGGATGCGCTCCCACAGGCGACCGAAGACAACGAGGTTCCGTCGCGTGTAGAAGTGATGAAGATGGGAGATGCCTTGATGGTATCCCCGCCGATGGAGGTCACCCCAAGGTATCGCGATACGGGGGACGGTGCCTGGAATGGGTTCATCCACAATGCGTTGAAGCAACTCGATGTCATGGTTGTTGACTGGACGACACCAAGTTCTGCGGTTCGTGACGCCGTATAGCCAGGCCGGGTGGCGGCTACGCTGTTCGACCTCCTTGCCGATCAGTTTGTCAAACTTTTTTTCAGCTGCTCGCGCCGTGTTATCGAGTGCTTCTTCGTGAGCGCAGTTAGGGCAGGTGAATACTGAGGCAATTGCCGCCGGCGCACGGGAAACGCAAGTGCGCCATAGACTGACATTGATGCCGCAGGAAGGGCACACTAACTGGTCCGACCAAACAACATGCCTGATCGTGCCTGGATTGCCTTGCGCGTCCTCGGCCGCGTACATCCAGCCGTCGTCTCGTTGGGCCTGTTCAAGGAGTTGCTGCGCGGCGTGCAGAAAAGCACTGGGTTCAGGCGGGTGAGTCAGTGTCTGGGCGACGAAGGCACCAAGGGCGCCGAGTTCATAGAGCACAGCATTGCGGGCACCCCATTCAATGTCCAGCTCCATCCGCTGCGCTTCATTGCGGAGCTCGGCACTAGGCCGTTCGCACAGCAAGGCGGCAAGGCCGGTGGTGCCGCTGCCTGCGAAACCGTCAAAAATCGTATCGCCAGGTTCAGTATGCGCCCCAATGAAGAGCGCAATTGCTTCGGGAGATATCTTGGTGGGGTAGGGAAAGGCCCCATAGAGCGGCCCCGACCGTTTGGCCGGCAGCGCCCGCTCATAGAGTGCGGTGAATTCCAGCGATGGACGTGACTTCCGCATGGGGTGCTTTCAACTAGAAAATACTGTTCTTGTATCCAGTATATCTTGCCCGCTCACCTCACCGCAATGCGTGGCATGGCGGTGCCAAGTGCCTATCGGTTCTTGGCGGGGGCTTCGCGTCAAATCAAACGAAGCTCTTGGACTCGATAGGCCATGGCTTGAACTGACACCTTGAATTGCTCCGCGAGAGAGAGAATCCGGTTACCGTGGAAGTCTCGCGGGCACTTTGCGAGCGCAAATGCGAGTTCATGGGAGTTTGGCGAAGCCCGAAGCAAATCCTCAGGTTGATCCATGTCCAGCCAAAAGGCTTCCGCATCTCTCACCACTATGGGTGGTTCCACGTCGAACGAGGTTCTAATGCGAGTGAGCAGCAGCTTTTTCGGCATAAGGAAATCTGCGGCGAACTTGTCGGCTTCGCGCTCCGCGGGATTTTGTTCGCCCAGTCGAGGGCCGCTGATGGGGCGTTCTCGAAACATCCTTCCCGAGTGGAGCATGACGTGGGCGAGTTCGTGGGCAGCAGTGAATCGCGCAGACTGAAAACCGAATTGCTCCGATACGGTAACTTGTTTGCGACCGGGATCCTCCTCGCCGGCAAGAGCATGGTGTTTATCTGGGGGCCAACCAAGAATTTCTGGAACGAGTTCGAATTCATAGCCGAGCAGTTGGATCGCTATGCGAGGGTCGAGCATATCGACTGGGTCGGCAGGAACTTGATCCCCCCAAATCTGGTGGCGCTCTCTCCAGATTTTCTGCCGTAGCTGGTCGGCTACTTGTTCGGGTGATTCGTGCATGAACACCACATATAGTGGATTCACATGAATAAATCAACCAAATGTTGTGTTTTTGTCCAAATGCTAGGTTGCTTCACTTCGCGGCTTTCGATCTTCCGCGATTGACAATGCCTCGTTGTCCGGTGACAAGGCTTCTTCAACCAAGTCGGCGGCAGCGCTGTCGTCAAGCGTGGCGGCGGCTTCGGTCAGCCGGGCCACTAGCTGGCGATGGCGAGCGACCGAAGGCGCTGCGAGCAGCCCGTAGGCACTGACCTTTTTCCCTTGGTTGGAGCGGGCGCAATCAGGACTCCGGCAAGTTTGCTAAAGTTGAGCGGTTCGCCCAGCTTTAGGCCCAGAGGCGAACGCCCGGCATAGTCCCCCTTCAGTGCACCACGCCGCCTTTCATCACGGTGAGCTTGTCGTGGTCCTGGAGAACGCGGATGTCCGCCAGCGGGTCGCCATCGACCAACACCACGTCAGCGGCGGTTCCGGCTTGCAGAGTGCCCAAAGCGCCGGATGGGTCCATCGCGATGCCGCCGTTGCGGGTGGCGCAGACCAAGGCTTCCGCCGGACGCATGTCGAACAGATCGACGAAGTACTCCAAGTCCTTGGCGTAGGTGCCGTGGGGCGCGATGCTGATGCCGTAGTCGCCGCCGACCACGAGCTTGACGCCCGCCTTGCGCAGCATGCCCACGGTCCTCACGGTGGCCTCGATCTCGTCCTCGTAGCCTTGGGCGCGCACGGTCTCTGGGCTGACGCCCAAGGATTCGCATTGCGCTACGTATTGAACCTCCCAGGCGATTGCCGGGCCGACGTACACGCTGTCGTTGCGGGTGGCCAAAAGATCCACCGCTTCCTCGTCCAAGTAGTTGGCGTGACCGACGAAGTCCACCCCAGCCCGCACCGCCTGCTTCACGGCGGCGGCGCTGCGCGCATGGCAGGCCACGCGCAGGCCGTGGCGGTGGGCCTCATCCACCACGGCATTGACCTCCTCGTCGCAGAAGCCGAGTTCGCCCGGCGGATTGACTTCATTGATCGCCTCGCCGTCGATGAAGATCTTGACCACATCGACGCGGTCCCGGCGTTGCTCCCGAACCGCCTTGCGCAAGGCCCAGGGGCCATCGGCGATGCGGCTTAAGCCCCCCGGGGAGTCCACGTTGCTGGCGGTTGCGCCGAGGTCGCGGCCGGCAGCGAGCAGGCGCGGGCCGCTGATTCGCCCGGCCTCGATGGCGTCGCGCAGGGCCACGTCGATCTTGTAGGTCGAACCGAAGCTGATGGCGGACGTGAATCCGGACGACAGCATCAGGTCGGCGTTGCGCACGGCCGTGATGGTTGCCTGTTCAACTGGGGTGGCACCGATGGCGAATGGGCTGGCATCGGCAAACGACAGATGGGCGTGGGTCTCGGTCATGCCGGGCATCACGAACGCGCCGCCGACGTCCTGAACTGCCGCGCCGTTGTTGGGTTCCGGCAGTGCCGCCGCAGGCCCCGCGTACTTGATGATGCCGTCTTCGATCAGCAGGGCGCCGTCTTCGACGACCTGCTCATCGACGGCGGTGAATAGCCTGGCGTTGGTGATCAGAGTGGCCATGTTGTTTCCTCCATGAGCGTCAATCCTTAGAGCATCCCGTCGTCTTCCGCCGTTCGTTGCGTGCCGGGGCGAATCATCCGTTTGCGGATCGCGTCCATCGCCGGTGGGACGGACCGGTTGGGCCTCGGGCTTCGCCGGCGCGCTCCGGATAAACCGAAGCGGTGTAGAGATCGCCGTGGGCGTCCATGGCGAGCTGATGGATGTAGATCGCGATGTTGTCCACGCGGCTGAGCACACGGCCCGAGTCTTCGTCGAGAATGGCGAGATTGCTCATCTTGTCGCTAGCATAAATGCGATTGCCGTAGGTGGCCAAGCTCAGCGGCATGATGTGGGTCCACTCATCGACCACGATGGTGCCGTCATCCTGCACGACCACGGCGGTCGGTCCATTGAAGTGGCTTTCGTCACAGCCCCACTCGGCGAAGGTGCCCAGTTGGAGCAGCATCTCGCCTTCGGGCGTGAACTTTCTGACCGTGTGTCCGTCGCGGTCGGTGGTCCAGAAGAAGCCGTCCTTCTCGATGTGGATGGTGTGGGCGCCGAGCGCAAATCCGGGCTCGTCGGAGTGGCCCCACTTGCCGAGGTAGTCGCCGTCGCGGTTGAACATCGATACCGTGCTCTTGCCCATTTTGGCGCTCATGGCCAGCGGGTGGGCCGCCCAGTGCTCCAGGTCGCGGGTGAACAGGTAGATGATGCCATGCTCATCGACCGCAACGCCGCTGCCCATCTCGAAGTGCATTTCCGGCGGGTATCGCGGCCAATCCTCGGCGAGGACGTAGCCGCTGCGTGGATCGCCGTTTTGGGTGTTGTCCTCGACATCATGTGAAGTGCACAAGATCAATCCCTCCCCTCAAAAAGCCTGTGCCCGCACGACGGGCTAACCGATGGTGCCAGTTAAGAGACTAGCCCGGTGAGCGGCAACACTTCAACCCAAGCGCCCGCTGGCAGGTCGCCGTCACTCTTGGGTATGCGGATCAGGCAATTGGCTGCGGCGAAGGTGCTCATGCGGTTGGAGCTTTGGTCGCCGGTTGGCGTCACTTGGGCCGGGCGCTGCGCCGTTGTGGCCGTGCCGCGCAGGTATTCCTCTCGACCCGCCTTGTGGCGCACCGCTTGGGTGAGCTGGCAGCGCAGGATCAGCGGCTCTTGCGGCGCCATGCCGCACAGGGCTTCCACGGCGGGTTTAGCGAGCAGCAGGTAGGTGACGATGGTGGAGACGGGGTTGCCGGGCAGGCCCATCAGGCGCGCTCGGCCGATGCGCCCGAAGGCGAGCGGCTTGCCCGGCTTTAGGTTGAGGCGCCAAAAGTCCAGTTCGCCAAGGCGCTCCAAGGTGGACTTCACCAGATCCGCATCGCCCACCGAGACGCCGCCGCTGGTAAGAATGAGCGCACACTCGGCGCTGGCCTCCGTCAAGGCGTCGGCGATTGCGCTGGCATCGTCAGCGAGCACGCCCAGGTTCCGCACCGCCACGGGCAGTTGGCTGAGCAGGCCAGCGACGGCGTAGCGGTTGGAGTCGTAGATGTTGCCGTACGTCAAGGGCGTGCCCGGCCTTTGCAGTTCATCGCCGCTGGAGAAGACGGCGATGCGCGGGCGGGCGAAGACGGTCGCCGCATCGACCCCGGCCGCTGCCAAAGTGCCAATGTCGAAGGCGTTCAGCCGCCGCCCCCGCGCCGCGACGACGTCGCCCTGGCGCAGGTCGTGGCCCCGCAGGCGCACGTTGCCTCCCCGGCTGGGGACGCTGTTCAAGCTGAGAGCCGTGTCGCTCAGGGCGCAGTCTTCCTGAATGACCACCGTATCGCAATCGCCGGGCAGGGCGGCCCCGGTGGTGATTCGGACCGCTGCGCCGTCCGGCACCTGGCTGTTGAACGGATGCCCGGCTAGGCTGGCGCCGACAACGCGCAGCCGGGTCAAGCCGGGCCGCCAGCGGAAGGCGTAGCCGTCCATCGCCGAGGCGTTGAACG
The DNA here is from genome assembly GCA_028820495.1 of Gammaproteobacteria bacterium. Lineage (GTDB taxonomy): Bacteria > Pseudomonadota > Gammaproteobacteria > Pseudomonadales > Azotimanducaceae > Azophilus. The sequence continues at coordinate 2,503 of JAPPIX010000282.1, read as the reverse complement.
GCGGCAAGTCGGTGCGGGCGAGGGAGTCTTCGGCGGCGACGCGGCCCAAGGCCCGATCGAGGGCGATGCGTTCAACCGCTTCGGGCGCAGGAATTCGGGCCAGAATGCGTTGGCGCGCTGCGTCAAGATCCAGGGGGGTGGGCAGGCTCATCTTTGGCGCCGGCGGGGTGGTAACATCGCGCCATGGTCCGGGTTCTCGGCATAGAAACTTCGCGCCAACTTTGCTCAGCCGCCCTGCTTCTTGATGGGACCGTGCGGGAGGATACGCGAAAGATGGCGCGGGCGCACAACGAGCACATCCTTGGGCTGATCGATGGCTTGTTCGCGACGGCCGGCTTGACGCCCCAGGAGTTGGACGGCGTCGCCTTTGGCTGCGGTCCCGGCTCCTTTACCGGCGTTCGCATCGCCGCCGCCGTGGCTCAGGCCCTCGCCCTTGGCGCCGGCGCCAGCGTGGCACCGGTTTCCTCCACCTTGGCCTTGGCGGTGGCCGCCATCGAGCAGCTTCCCGTTGAGGAAGGGGTCGTGGTCAGCATTCGCTCACGCCGGGACGCCTTCTACTTGGCCAGTTTCCGCATCGCCGATGGCGAACCGGCCGCTTGCCGTCAAGACCAACTGCTCACCGCTTGCCCCGATTGGGCGGACTTAGCCAATGGTTGGCCGTTGGTCGGCGATCCACCCCCTTGGCTGCCTGCCGATGCGTCGGTTCTATCGGAAGTGACGGTAGGTGCTGGCTTGATTGCCCGGCTCGGAGCCCGGGCTCTTGCCGAGGGCGGCGGGCTGGACCCGGAACTCGGCCTGCCGGCCTATGTCCAAGGCGACAGCCCGTGGCGCATGGCCAGTGCTCCCTCAACCAAATAGTGGGTTGGCCACCAATTCTCACTTTGTCGGAGACAAGGGCATCTTGCCCTCGAAATGAAACGGGGAATTCCATCGAGGGCGGGACGCCCTCGCTCCGGGAAGCTTCGCTTGACGCAACGAAAAAGCCAAAATGAGAGCTGCTGTGCGTTGACCGAGCATTTGTTGAGCACTCAGCCGGTTCTTTACCACCGGGTTCCTGCCCGGCGCTACGCGGATGCGTTCGCGCTGCGCCCGGTGGGTTGCCCGCCGCCGGGTCCGGGCATTCAGCTTTACTATGACGAGCAGGGCATGGCCTTGGCCTACGGCGGCGAGCGCCGGTTGTTCCGGCTGCGCTTGGATCGAATCAAGGCTCGCGCCGCCCAGTCCCTGCTGCTGGCGCGCGCCTGCAGCGCGGGCCGACGCCCTAGCGTTGCTGACGTGTTTGCCGGTTGGGGAACCGATGGCCTCAGCCTTGCGCTGAAGGGGTGCGCGGTCACCCTGGTGGAGCGTTCGCCATTGGTTTGGGCCCTGCTGGATGACTTGGTCGCTCGGCACGCCCTGCCTGCCACCGTGGTTTGTGCAGAGGCGGGCACCTGGTGCCGGGCGCAGCGGAAAGGCGTTGATGTGGCCTACTTGGATCCCATGTTTCCACCTCGGCGGAAGCGCGCCTTGCCGGACAAGTCCATGCAGCTTCTGCGCGAGTTGGCGGCGCGCGACGACTTGGATCTGGCTGAGCGCCTGGAGCAGGCCAGGGCTGTGGCTCGGCAGCGTGTCGTAATCAAGCGGCGCATTCACGACCCCGCGGCTGGCCGGCCCGCTTGGCAACTGCGCGGCAGGCGCATCCGCTTCGACGTTTACCGGGCCTGACGTTTGTTTTCTTGATCGCGGGGAAAGGCTGTCGCATCAACCGAATTTTGCGCCCGGCGACCACTCTCTCGTCGGTCTGAGGCATCGCCTCGTTAGTCGTTAGTCGTTAGTCATTCAGCACGGCGTGGCGGAATTCGGTGTCGATGACCCGAACGGAGGCGCGCATCACTTCGTCGAGCACGGGACTGTAGCCCAAGCGGCGGTCCTTGCCCTCACCCTGCTCATACACCAAGCCGTCGTCGATGAGCTTGTCGATGAAGCCATCGAACAGACGCTGGTCGAAGAACTCCGGCGCGTTGATGCCGCACAGGCGCGCCGTCTTGTGGGCAATGCGCTGGCTTTGCGCCTTGAGGTCGCCGCGCGTTGGCGCCTCGTAGCCGGGTCGGGTCAGCAGGCTCAGCACGATGTATTGGCGCTCCATGGTTTGGCGAATGATCCCCGCCAACAGGTGCAGGCGCCGGCTTTCCGGGCTGTCGGCTGGCGGTGGCCGCAGCCCAGTGGGGCTGTCCACGATCAGGCCGCGGGCGGCCAAGTGGCCTATCCATCGTGAGGTGTCGCCGGGGGTAAAGCGGATGTGCAGTTCCCAGGCGGGATAGGGAAAAATCGTCGCGACCATGCGTTCGAGCTGCTCGGTGCGCAACGGCGTGCGGCGGTTGTTCATCAAAAACGCAATCAGCGACGGCAGGGCCAGAACATGGGCGGTGTTGTTCCGGTACCAAGTCATCAGCACCGCGGCGGTCGGTTCGGCGGCGACCACTTCACCGAACGGCTCGACTTCCCGGGACAGCAGGCCAAAGCG
>JAPPIX010000021.1:1924-4481 GCA_028820495.1 Gammaproteobacteria bacterium | reverse complement strand
TCGTGCTGATGCCCATGAGGTCCGATAGGTCCTGGGGCGCCAATTCGCGCAGTTCACGGATCAATTCCGCGGAATCGTCCAGGAACGACGGCGCGGAGTGTTTCCGGGTCGGCGCCCGGCTATCGAAGTCGAGTGACTTGGCGGGGGAGATGATGGCGAGCATGGCACTCCTGAGACTTGGCGTTCAGCGGCGATTCTAGCGGATAATAGGGCCAAACTGCATTTGCCGGAGAACGAACGATGTCCGTGGCCGAGAGGATTGAACGCAAGCTAGCCTCAGGGCTCGACTTGGCCCATCTCGAGGTGGTCAATGAGAGCGGCGGCCACAACGTGCCTGCCGGATCGGAGTCCCACTTCAAGGTGGTGCTAGTGGCTGACGCCTTCGGCGGCGAGCGCCTGCTGACCCGGCATCGGCGCGTCAATGCGCTGCTTCGGGAGGAGTTGGCCAACGACATCCACGCCTTGGCGATCCACGCCTACACCCCCGATGAATGGCGCGAGCGTTTTGGCGCCGCACCGTTGTCGCCGCCGTGTTTGGGCGGCAAGCGGCGTGCGGCGGAGGGCGCTGGATGATTGTCGCCGCCTTTTACCGCTTCCTAGGCTTAGAGAACTTGGAAGCGCTGCGCAGCCGTCTTGAGGGCCTTGCCGCCGGGCTGGGCCTGAAGGGCACCGTTCTCTTGGCCGAGGAGGGCATCAATGGCGGGCTTCGCGGCGCTCGGGAAGCGCTTGATGCCTTCATGGCGGCGCTTTGCGAGGATCGGCGATTTGCCGGCATGCCGGTCCGGCTTTCCACGGCAGCACCGGGCAATCCGGTCTTCAACCGGCTCAAGGTGCGCATCAAGCCGGAGATCGTCAGTTTCGGCCGACCCGAGGTGGATCCGCTCAAGGCCACCGGACAGCGGGTGGGGGCGGCGGGCTGGAATGCGCTGCTCGACCGCCCGGAGGTTCAAGTGGTCGATGTGCGCAACGCCTACGAGACCGCCATCGGCGGCTTCCCCGGCGCCTTGGATCCGGATACCGAGCGCTTCCGGGACTTCCCCGCCTTCGTTGAAGAGGCTCTGAACCCGGAAGCGCACCCGGAAGTCGCGCTCTACTGCACCGGCGGCATCCGCTGCGAGAAGGCCTCCGCCTACTTGCTTGATCGCGGCTTTGAAACCGTGCATCAGCTCGACGGCGGCATCCTCAACTACTTGGCGAGCGTTCCGGCGCAGGAAAGCCGTTGGCGCGGCGACTGCTTCGTCTTCGACCAGCGCGTCGCCGTTGATGGCCAGCTACGTCAAGGCCGCCATCGACAGTGCTTCGCCGGCCGCTAATGGCTCCACATCTCGCAAATCCGACGCACCCCCGGGTGAACGGTCGCACTCGTGTCTTGGAGAGGCAAAACGCGCCCATGCGCAGGGTACGGCCTACGCTTTTCCCCCTCCCCGGGCTACTGATGGCGGCGCTGGCGCTGCTCGCGGCGCCGCCGGCGGCATCTTTGACCTACGTTCCGGCCACGGACACCGAACTGGTGGACGGTGCCGCGACGATCGTCGCCGGGCAGGTGGTTTCGGTGCGCGAAACGCCGACCCACCGCTACCTGACCGTAGCCATCGACGGCGTGCTCAAGGGCAGCACCGGCGCCACGGTGACGATCAAGCAGATTGGTGGCACGGATTGGTTCGTGCCCGGTGCGGCGCAGGCCGGGCTCGGCGACCGCGGCGTCTGGTTCCTCGGCGCGGCCGGCAAGGCCGACCCCGCGCTCGGATGGATGCCGCGGGTCGGTGCGCGCTACCTCTCGATTGACGGGCAGGCCCGCGATGCGGTGCGGTTCCGGGCATGGGTCCATGACCGTGCGGCCGGCCGCCCGCGTCCAGCGGACTACCGGCCTGCCGGCCCGTTCACGTTCGCGCGGCCGTACGTCCTCTGGAGGAACCCCTGCGAGCAGGGCGGCCCGACGCGGGTCTTGCGGTGGCGAACGCATCCCTCGTGGTCGGCCAACGACATGGCGCTGTCCGGCACGCAGGGTTCGGTCGGCTGGTCCGATCTCGTCACGGCTGCGGCGCGTTGGGAAGCGGTCTCGGCGATTTCGCTGCCGTTGGCGCGCACGACCGAGAAGGCGTCGCTATCAGGCGATGACATTCGCCTGCCCACTTCGACGCACATCGGCGACACGGGGCTCGGCATTGAACCTTACAACCCCTTGAGTCTTGATTCGCAGACGCTCGGCATAACCTTGGTTAAATGCGGCACGTTCTACGATGCCGGGGCCTTGGGGGCCGCACACGAACCGTCCGCCGTTTACGTCACCGTCGTCAGCAACTTCCTCGACCACTTCTCGCCCGACGACTGGCGGCAGACAATGGCTCACGAGCTGGGTCACGCGCTGGGCCTGGATCATACGGCGGATGCGACGGCGATCATGTGGGCGAGGCATGTATCTGGTCGTGGCGACCACCTGGGCGACGACGACATCGCTGGCATCCGGGCGCTCTACGGCGTCCGCGGCGGCTCGGGCGGGGACGGCGGCTCGGGCGGGGACGGCGGCTCGGGCGGGGACGGCGGCTCGGGCGGGGAC
>JAPPIX010000021.1:0-1824 GCA_028820495.1 Gammaproteobacteria bacterium | reverse complement strand
GGCGGCGATCGGCGCCCGGTGCCGGTCGGGGTGCTGGAGGACCGCAGGCTGGCCCCCGGCGGGGCGCTGACGCTGGACCTGTCGGGGTCGTTCCGCAGCCGGGACGGCAGCGACCTGAGGTTCACGGCGACCTCGTCGGAACCGTCCGTGGCCACTGCCTCCGTGGACGGGTCCGAGCTGACCTTGCGCGGGCTGTCGGACGGCGGGACGCAGATTACCGTCACGGCCACGGACGGCGGCGGCAACTCGCTCAACCGGCGGTTTTGGGTGACCGTGGCGTCGCCGCCAACGGCTTGGCTCCTGCCGTCGGCCTCGGATCCGGTTCAGCAGGGGTTCGTGCGGGTGATCAACCACTCCGGCAAGGCGGGGGAAATCGCGGTCACGGCCACCGACGATGCGGGAGTGGCCTACGAGCCGCTTGCCCTGTCGATCGGCGCCCACGCCACCGCCCACTTCAACTCCGAGGACCTGGAGACCGGCAACGCGGCCAAGGGCCTCACCGGCATGACCGGCCCCGGCACGGGCGGCTGGCGGCTTGTGTTCGAGTCGGAGACGCTCGACGTTGAGGCGCTGGGCTACGCGCGCACGGCTGACGGGTTCGTCACCTCAATGGCGGCGACGGCCCGGAAGGACGCCGACGGCCTGCTGCGGCTGGCCATCTTCAACCCGGCCAGCAACACCAACCAAGTGAGCGTGCTGCGGCTGGTGAACCCATCGGACCTGGAGGCGTCGGCGACGGTGACGGGAACCGACGACTTGGGCGGCAGGCCGGGCTCACCGGTCGTCCTGACGGTGCCGCCCAACGCGGCCTGCGAGGTGGACGCCATGGAGTTGGAGTCCGGCCAGGGCCTCGCCTGCGGAGACCCGCAGTCGGGCTTGGGCGACGGCGCGGGCAAGTGGCGGCTGTCCATCGAGTCCGATGCGCCTTTGGTGGCGATGGGCCTGCTGCGCAGCCCGTCCGGGCACCTGTCGAACCTGTCCGGGGCCGCCATGGCGGACGCGGACGGTACTTGGCATGTGCCGCTGTTTCCGTCCGCCTCGGACCCGGACGGGCGGCAGGGGTTTGTGCGGGTGGCGAGCGGGTCCAACCGGGCAGGCTCGGTGAGAATCAGGGCGTTCGACGACAGCGACGTGAACTACAGCGGCCTGTCGCTGCGCCTGGGCGCGGGGGAGGCCGTGCAGTTCAACTCCGACGACCTGGAGCTCGGCAATCATGGCAAGGGACTGGCGGGCCGCACCGGCTCCGGCACGGGGGCTTGGCGTCTGGCGCTGTCCGGTGCCCTGATAATCATCGACTTCAAGGCCAACGCCTACGTCCGCCACCGGGACGGCTTCCTCACCGCCATGCAGGCGGTGGCCCCCTACGTGGCGGCGGAGTCCCCGTCAACGGGCCGCGTCCACCGGGTCGCGATCTTCAATCCGGGCAGCAACACAAGGCAGGTGAGCGTCCTGCGCCTAGTGAATCGGGACACTTCCGACGCGGTGGCCACGATCACGGGCGCGGACGACCGCGGTGTGCGTTTTGGCAGTGGTGTTGAGGTCTGGGTGCCGGCCAACGCGGCGGTGGAGCTGACCGCCGCCGAGCTTGAGTCCGGCATGGCGGAGGCCATCGAGTCCGGGGCGCTCGGCGACGGCGCGGGCAAGTGGCGGCTGCGGGTGGCCTCGAAGGGCGACCTTGCGGTGATGAGCCTGCTCAGGAGCCCCACGGGCCACCTGACCAACCTGTCGGGCGCGGACGAGGGGCGGGCGTCCGCCCTGCCGTCGCTGCCGCCGCCGCCCGCGTCAGTGTTGGCGGAGCATGCCGGAGGCCGGCGGGTGCGGGCC
>JAPPIX010000191.1:33108-36665 GCA_028820495.1 Gammaproteobacteria bacterium | reverse complement strand
TTCCGGCAGCGTAGCGCGACCAGTAGGTCAAAATGGGAACAGCTGACCTTAAGTGCCCATGTTTGACTAGTGAGCGGTCTTTTGCAACGCTTTGGCGGCTTAGGCAGGTGGAGCGGGGCATGCTGAGGTGGCAGATTGGTGACGTGAAGATCACCCAGGTCGTGGAGTTGACCACAGCTTCGTTGGGTCCCTATCTGCTGCCCCAAGCGACGCCGGAGGAAATGGACCGGCTGCCTTGGATCAAACCCTTCCTCGATGACCGGCAGCGGCTGATTCTGAGCATTCACGCCCTGGTCGTAGAATCCGGCGGCGAAACCCTGGTGGTGGACACCTGCATCGGCAACGGCAAGGAGCGAACCTATCCCGCTTGGAACCGGATGCAGCGCGGCTTTCTCGACGACTTCGCCGCTGCCGGCTTCGCCGTTGACCGGGTGGACAAGGTGATGTGCACCCACATGCACGTCGATCACGTCGGCTGGAACACGCGCTTGGTCGATGGCCGCTGGGAGCCCACCTTCGAAAACGCCGACTACCTCTTTGCCGAAGCCGAGTGGAGCCACTGGCGGGTCGAGGAGCAGGAGTACGGGCCGGTCATCGAAGACTCGGTGCAGCCCATCTTCGATGCCGGCAAGGCGGTGCTGGTGGCCCAGGACCATCGCGTCAACGACGAGATTTGGTTTGAGCCCACCCCGGGCCACACGCCGGGGCATGTGAGCGTTCACATCGCCTCCCGGGGCGAGGAGGCGGTGATCACCGGCGACATGATCCACCATCCCTGCCAGATCGCCCACCCGCAATGGTCAAGCGTGGCCGATGTCGATCCCAACCTAAGCGCCGCCACCCGCCGTGAGTTCGTGCAGCGCTACGCCGACCGCCCCGTGCTGGTCATCGGCACCCACTTCGCCGCGCCCACCGCCGGCCGCATCGTGCGCGACGGGGAGGCCTTTCGGCTGGACCTTTGAGTTGCAGGGTCGCGTGGGCTGATACACTGCCCGGCCATCGATTGACAGCAACCATTGAGGAAGGCCAGCTTGCAAACCAACAAGAGGCTCTGCCTGCTTACCCTGTGCGCCGTGCTGGTGCCAGCCGCGTTGGCCCATGACATCCCTCGCCGGCCGGATGGCAAGCCGGACTTGAACGGGGTTTGGCAGGTGCTGAACACCGCCAACTACAACTTGCTGGCGCATTCCGCCAGCGCGGCGCTGGCCACCGTGGACGGCCCATTTGGATCCATCCCGGCGCCGGAGGTGGTCGCCCTTGGCGCCGTGGGGGCAGTGCCGGGCGGCGGCGGCGTGGTGGAGGGCGGCGAGATTCCCTATACCGAGGCGGCCCGGGCCATCCAGCAGGAGAACCAAGCCCATTGGCTGGAGCGGGACCCGGAAATCAAGTGCTATCTGCCCGGTGTGCCCCGAGCCACCTACCTGCCTCATCCGTTTCAGATCTTCCACAGCGAGAGCGCCATCTTCTTCGCCTATGCCTTCGCCGGGGCGACGCGCAACATCTATCTGGAGGATCCCGGCGAAGCGCCGGCGGAGTCCTGGATGGGGCAGTCGTTCGGCTATTGGGAGGATGACACGCTGGTGGTGGAGGTGACCGGCCAGAACGACCGTACCTGGTTCGACCGCAGCGGCAACCACCACAGCGACGCGCTCAAGGTGATCGAGCGCTACCGATTCGACGGCCCCGACGTGCTGCTCTATGAAGCGCTCATCGAAGACCCCAAGGTGTTCACGCGCCCGTGGAAGATCAGCATGCCGCTCTACCGGCGGATGGGGCCGGATGCGCGGATTCACCAATTCAAGTGCGTGGAGTTTGTCGAGGAGTTGATGTACGGGCACCTGCGCAAGGAACCCATCCGCTGACGGCTTGGTCCAATGCGCGGGCTAGCGGTATATTGCGGCTCTTTGCTTGAGGACGGGCTTCATGGATCAATTCGATGGCCGCGAGTTTCGCGACACGTTGGGGCAGTTCGCCACCGGAGTGGTGATTGCCACCGGTTGCCTGGAGGGAGCGCCGGCCGGCTTTGCGGCGCAATCCTTCGCCTCGCTGTCGTTAGACCCGCCCTTGGTGGCGCTGTGTCCGTCCAAGACCAGCGTCAGTTGGCCGAAGCTGCGCGAGAGCGGCCACTTCTGCATCAACATCCTCAGCGATGCGCAACAGAACATCAGCGACCTCTTTGCGCAGACCGGCATTGACAAGTTCGCCGACCTCGCTTGGCAGCCGGGGCAGACCGGTTCGCCAGTGCTGTCGGGCGTTCTCGCCTACATCGACTGCGAACTGGCCAATGAGCTCGACGCCGGCGACCACACCATTGCCATCGGCCGGGTGCGGGATTTGGGGATATTGGAGGAACAAGGCTCGCCGTTGCTGTTTTGGCGCGGCGCCTACGGAACCCTTGGGGGCATTTGAGTCATGGCAGCGTTGAATGAAGTGGGGCGTTCGGGAGCGTCCGCTGACCGAAAGCTGGCCAATCGCGTTTGCGAGATCCTCGAAATCGAGCAGCCCATCGTGCTGGCGGGCATGGGCGGGGCGAGTTGCCCGGCCTTGGCGGCGGCCGTGTCCAATGCGGGCGGGCTCGGCGTGCTTGGTGCCGCCGGGTGTGGCCCCAAGCTGCTGCGCCGCTGGATTCGGGAAACCCGGGAACTCACCGACAAGCCCTTCGGCGTCGACACGCTGCTGCCGGCATCGGTGCGGCGGGCCAAGTATGACGGCACCGAAGGCCCGACGCCCCAGGCGCTGCTGCCGGAAATGCAGGCGTTTGCCGATGCCTTCATGGAACGGGAGGGCATGGCGCCCGCCAAGGGCGACCTGCTTGGCCGGCGGGTGGACCCCGATGAGCCGGCGCTGTTCACCAAGGCGTTCTTCGAGGCGCAGATGGAGGTCGTGGTGCAGGAGCGGGTGCCGGTGTACGCCTCGGGCCTTGGCAATCCGGGGCCTTGGATGAAGGATCTGCGGGCCGGGGGCACCAAGGTGATGGCCGTGATCGGCGCGGTTCGCCACGCCATTCAAGTGAAGTCGTCAGGTCTCGATATCATCGTCGCCCAAGGCCACGACGGCGGCGGCCACAACTCGCCCATCGGCACCCTCGCCCTCATTCCCCAGGTGGTGGATGCGGTGGGCGATACGCCGGTGCTGGGCGCAGGCGGCATCGTCGATGGGCGCGGCATTGCCGCGGCGATGATGCTGGGTGCCCAGGGCGCTTGGGTCGGCTCCGCCTTCCTCGCCTCCGAGGAGGCCAACATCTTCGGCTTCCAAAAGCAGGCGATTGTCGATGCCACCGAGGAGGGCACCACCATCTCCCGTTCGGTCACCGGCAAGCCGGCGCGCATCATCCGCAGCAAGTGGACCGACTATTGGGCGCGGGAGGGCAAGGAGCCGCTGCCCATGCCCTTTCAGGGCACGATCGCAGGCCCGGTCATGGCCGCCGCCAACCGCGACGGCCGCGGCGACGTCAACCCTGGCTTCGCCGGCCAGGGCATCGGCATGATCAAGGCCGTGCGCCCCGCCAAGCAAATCTTCGACGAGTTGGTGTTGGGCACCCAGGAAGCCTTGGCTCG
>JAPPIX010000191.1:0-33008 GCA_028820495.1 Gammaproteobacteria bacterium | reverse complement strand
TCCAGGGCTTCCCAGTCCAAGTCGCCGAATTCGCCGTCGGCCTTGACCGGCTGGATGCAGACGTGGTCGGCGCCGGCATCGAAGTGGGCTTGGATGCGGGCCTCGATGGCCTCGACCGTGCCCCAGGCGAAGGTGGCGTCGATGAAGCGGTCCGAGCCGCCGCCATCGAGGTCGGATTCGCTTAAGCCCATGCGCAGCCAGTTGTTCCGATAGTTGGGCAGGCCAGTGTAGAGTTGCGCTGCGGCGCGGGCCGCAGTTCTGGCCTTGGGCGGATGCTGCTCCAACACGACCTTCTGCTCCACGCACAGCCAGCCGTCCGGGCCGAGGATTTCCCGCGCCATCGCCGTGTGGTCCGGCGACGTGAAGTACGGGTGGGCGCCTTGGCAGGCCTCAGCCGCGAGGCCTAACATCTTCGGCCCCAAGGCGGCGATGACGGTGGGGGGATCTTCGGAAGGGCGCACGCCTTGGTAGGGCGAGGCGGCCATCTTGGTGAGATAGTCCCGCATGGTGGCCACCGGCGGGCGGTAGGTGAGGCCCCTGACGCCTTCCACCAACGGCTTGTGCGACACTCCGAGACCGAGCAGAAAGCGGTTGTCCGACTGCTCGGCCAAGGTCATTTGCGTGGCCAGCGTGACGCCCGGCTCCCGGTGGTAGATGTTGGCGATGCCGGTGGCGAGGACCAGCTTGCTGGTATTGGCCAGCAGCAGCGAAGCCAGCACGAAGGGGTTCTTGCCAATGGTTTCCGGCAGCCAGATGGCGGCGTAGCCCAGCTCCTCGATTCGCCTTGCCGTGCGCAGGGTTTCCGCTGTGGGCAGCCCGTCGAAAAAGTACCAGACGCCCCGTTTTCCTAGTTGCATCTTGTTTAGGCTAAGGGTTCGCTCACTGCGCTGGCTCCTGGTCGCGCCGTCCAGTGAAGCCCTCGAACAGGCCCTCAAGCCGCGCCATGCGCTCCCGAAGGCCAGCCATGTCCCTGTGTAGGCCAGCCATGTCTCGGTGAATGCTCCAGAGGAATCCGAGTATGGCTACGCCCAAGGCCAGTGTTGCAATATCGCTAGTGTCCATGTTTTCACTATATCTAGGCTGCCAATGGATTGCGAGTTGAATCTGTTGACGCCTCTCGGCTAGGCGTCTTTTTTTGCGGCGATTAAGCGGTTCTTTTTTTGCGGCGATTAAGCGGTTCTTTTTTGCGGCGATTAAGCGCCGACGAAATTGCCTGGGCGCCGTTCCGCGACCGCGCGGATGCCCTCGCCAGCGTCTTTGGTGGCCCTGAGCCACTGCTGTTCGGCCAGCTCGTGCTCGGTGGCTTCGGCCACGGCCTCGGCCAGCCCGGCGCGCATCGTGGCCCGTACGGAAACGATCGCCAAGGGCGCGTTTTCGGCAATTTCCTGGGCTAGCTCGACAGCACGGGCACGCAAGTCCTCCGGTTCGACCAGGATGTCCACCAAGCCGATCTCCAGGGCCTGCTCGCCATTCAGCCGCCGCCCGGTGTAGAGCATCAGGTTGGCAGCCTGCTGGCCGACCAGGCGCGGCAGGGTGACCGAGATGCCGAAGCCTTGATGGATGCCCAGCTTGACGAAGTTGGCGCCGAATCGCGCTTGGGGGGAGGCGACCCGAAAATCCGGCACCAAGGACAGGCCGAGGCCGCCGCCGATGGCCGCGCCCTGGATGGCGCCGATGATGGGCTTCTTGTTGCCGTACAGGCGAGCGGCTTCCCGGTACAGCTTGCCGGTGGTGTTCTTGAAGCCCTCCTCGGTAAAATCAGAGCTGCCGCCGCCTCCGGCTTGGCCGCTGCCGAAATTGGCCCCGGCGCAGAACGACCTGCCCTGCGCGGCCAGCACGATGGCCCGGCACTCGGGATCCTCGTCGAGGCCGTCGAAGGCGTCGGCGATCTGTCCGATCAGGCTGTGGTCGAAGAAGTTGTGCGGCGGCCGCTGGATTTCGACGGTGGCCACATGGCCGCTCCGCGTCACCGAAATGTCGGCGTAACGGCGTTCTTCACTCATCAGGCGTCCCTCATCAAGCAAAACGCGCATGTTAGCCTATCGGGCGAGGCAGCATGCAATCGTGGAGAGTGGCTCAGTTTGATTCAGGTTGCCGCCAGGACTCAATCGAGGGCGGGATGCCCTCGCTCCGGGGGACGACTATGGGACTGGGCGTGGCACTTTGGAGCGAGGGCGTCCCGCCCTCGAAACGGCACTTGGCAGGTCGCCGGATTCTAAGCCTGACCCGAATCGAACGGAGCCGATAGCTAATCGTGTCCACGCCAACATCCACGCCGAGACCCGCAGACCAGCAGCCGCCTGGCGTCTGGGCGTTGGCGTTTCCGTCCATTGTCGGCAATGTGGCTTTCAGCGCAGTCGCCTTGGTGCAGACCAAGTTCGTCGGCGTGCTCGGCCCGGAGGCGCTGGCTGCCGTCGGCGCGGGTCAACGGGTGTTCTTCGCCATGCAGGCGGTCTTGATTGCAGTCAGCGCCGGCACTACTGCGCTCGTCGCCCGGGCTTGGGGCGCTGGGGATTACAACGAGGCCAGCCGCGTCACCATGGCATCGCTAGCGTTGGCGGGGGTGTTCGCCTTGGTGGTCATGGTGATCGGGGTCACTGCCGCACGGCCAGTGGCCAGCCTCTTCGGTTTGGATCCGGTGACCTTGGACTTGGCGGCATCCAACATCCGCATGTTCAGTTGGTTCAACCTCGCCTTTGCCGTCAATTTCATACTGAGCGCCGCGTTGCGCGCCTCCGGAGACGCCTGGTCGCCGTTGTGGATCGGGATTGGCGTCAATGTGCTTAACCTGCCCCTGCTCTACGTGCTGATCTTCGGCCATTACGGTTTTCCGGCCTTGGGGGTGGCGGGGGTCGCCGCGGCGGCGGGGATTTCCTTCAGCGTCGGCGGCGGGGTGTTGCTGGCCCTGTGGCTGAACCAGAAGTTTCGCGTTCGCCACGTCGGCAGCGGCTGGTGGCGGCGGGCTCGGCTGCGCCGCCTGCTCGACATTGGCTATCCCGCCGCGGCCGAGCAGGTGGTGTTCCAAGTGGGCTTCTTCATTTTTCTGATGCTGATCGGCAACTTCTACGGCACCGAAGCCTTCGCCGCCTACAACGTGGGCGGCAACCTGTTGATGGTCTGCATCACCGTGGGCTTCGGCTTCTCCATCGCCGGCTCCACCTTGGTGGGCCAGCATCTCGGTGCCGGCGACTATCCGGGCGCGGTGCGCAGCGGCTGGCGGGCCTGCGCCCTGGCTACCCTGACCATGGGCGGCTTGGGCTTTCTGGTGGCGCTTTTCGCGGGGGAGTTGGCGGCTTACTTCATTGGCGATGAGCCCTTGACCGTGCGCTACACCATCATCCTGATCTACGTGTTGGGTGCCATGATGCCCTTGCTGGCGGTGGAGTTCGCGCTGGGCGGCGCCCTGCGCGGCGCTGGCGACACGCGCTTTCCGCTGATCGCCACCTTGTGCGGCCTGATTGGCGTGCGTTGCGGCTTGGCTGTGCTGTTCACCTATATGGAGCTTCCCGTGGTTTGGGTGTACTCGGCCATGGTGGGCGACTTTTTGGTCAAGGCCGTCATGCTGGTCGTGCGCTTTCGCCGCGGCCGATGGCGCACGGCTATTTCCATGGAGGATCCTCAACGTGCCTGAGATGCCGGATCTCACCGTTTACTTGGAGCACCTTGAAGCCCGGCTGGCCGGCGCCACCCTGGAGCGGGTGCGCCTCAAGAGCCCTTTCGTGCTGCGTTCGGTGACGCCCAGCGTGGATGAGGTAAGCGGACTGCGCGTGCAGGGTGTCAGCCGGTTGGCGAAGCAGATCGTGCTTGAGTTTGAAGGCGACTGCTTCATGGTCATGCACCTGATGATCTCCGGGCGCCTGCAATGGCGCGCGGAAGCCCTTAGCTTGCCCCAGAATGGCGCGCCGCCCGAGTCGAAGGCGCAACCGGGCCGCGGCGGGGCCGCCTCCAATGGTCCAAAGAGAGGTGTGCGCAAGCCAGGCCGCAACGTGCTGGCGTTGTTCGACTTCTCGACCGGCACGCTGGTCTTCACGGAGGCCAGCAAGAAGAAGCGCGCCGCCCTGCGCCTCGTGCGGGGGCGGGCGGCGTTGGCAGCCCTGGACCCGGGCGGACTGGAGGTGCTGCAAGCTGATCTGGATGCGTTTGCAAACCGTCTGCGCAACGCCAACCACACCCTCAAGCGGGCGCTGACCGACCAGCGGGTGCTGGCGGGCATCGGCAACGCTTACTCCGATGAGATCCTGCTCACAGCCGGCATGTCGCCGTTCAAGCGGGCCGGAGCGCTCAGCGATGAGGAGGCGGAGCGGCTGTTTAACGCCTGTCGATCGGTGCTGACGGAATGGACCGAGCGCCTGCGCCGCGAGGCGGGAGACAAGTTCCCGGCCAAGGTCACCGCCTTCCACAAGGAGATGGCCGTGCATGGCAAGTACCGCCAGCCCTGCCCGCTTTGCGGGTCCCCGGTGCAGCGCATCGTCTATGCGGAGAACGAAGCCAACTACTGCGCCCGCTGCCAGACCGATGGCCGGTTGCTGGCCGACCGCTCCCTGTCACGCCTGCTGAAGGACAACTGGCCTAGGCGGCTGGAGGATCTGGAGTAGTCCGGCGGCGGAGGTCGGTGGAGGAGAGGTCGGCGCGGAACTCGTCCTCGGAAACTTCCGTGCAAACGCCGCGCAGGGCCTCCGGCAGGATGGCGTGGCTCAAGTTCTGGAAAGTGCCGTCAATGAGGCGGCCGAAGACCAAAAACGACACGCCGGCATCGAGCATGGCGGCCACGGCTGCATCGCGCTGCGCTGCGCCGCCGTAGTAGCGCGGGTCGGCGATGCGCAGCAGGGTGTCGATGCCCACCGCGAAAGTGGCGCCGGGAAATTCATCCGCCTTGTCGCGGAAGGTGGGCAGCCGGGTCAACAGCAGGGGACGGTCGAAGTGGCTTTGCCGCTTTTCGATTTCGATGTAGTCGAGCAACGGCTTGTCGGGGTTTTCCACGGAGAGCTCGAAGACGCCCGCTTGCCCAAGCCGGGCTTCAGCAACGGCCATCATGCGCTCATGGCCGTCGTGCAGCGGGTTGAACGAACCGGGCAGGATGAGCTTCGCCGCCTCGTTTGCGGACGTTGACCGGCGCTCGCCGGAAATCAGGGCTTGCCACTCGAGCGGGGCGGCCACTTGGTCAATCGGTGCCTGCGGAACGCTGCCCAGATCGAGGGCGCCCAGCAGGGTTTGCCATGCGAACTTCACCAAGGCCGACTCTTGGGCGGCGCGCTCGCCGCGCAGTGCAATTTGCGTCTGGGCGGTGTGGCCTAGGGTCTGCACCGCGAGATGGGCGCGGCAAGGGCCCCGCTTCGGCCGATCGGTGGCGAGGCTGGCCGTGACGCCGAAGCCGAAGGCGGGCCGGGCGCCGTGATGCAAGGCGCGTTGGAAGGCGGCCATGGCCAGGGCGCGGGCGGTGGGTGCGCTGCAAGCTTGGTCCGGGCGGCCACCGAGCAGGGTTTCCAAGCTGCCTTCGGCGTAGGGAATCCGGGCCTCGATGAGGGTTCGGGAGGCGCCGGCTTCGCCGAGCAGCTCGCTGAGCATGCCGGTGCCGCCGCCGGTCAGGTGCAAGACCCCCTGCCACGGGCTGTCGTGCAGCAGCCGGGCCCGTTCACTCATTGGTCAGCCTGCCAGAAAGGCCCGGGTGATGCTGAGGAACTCGTCAAGCTGGTCATGGTGGACCCAATGCCCGGCGTTGGCGACGCTGGCCACCTGGGCGTTTTGGAAGTTGTCGATCCGGCCGTCCTCCTCTGGGTTGGAGGCCCAGCTTTCCTGGCCGTGGAACAGCAGCGTCGGGCAACTGATGCGTCGGTGCAGTTGCTGCTGCTCCTCGTAAGGCATCCCGACCGGCGGAAAGGCGCGCACGTAGTTGTCGAACTTCCAACTGTAGGTGCCGTCCTCGTTCTGGTTGCTGCCGTGAATGGTGAGATGCCGGGCTTGGGCCTCGGTGAGGTGCGGGTTTTCAGTCTGCATCCGCTCGTAGGCCTCCTCCAGGGACTTGTAGCGGCGCGGGATGCGCCCGGCGATGCGCCGCAGATCGTCGATCCAGGAGGTGAGGCGGGCGGCAGGGGGCTGATTGATGCGCTCCTCCACGATGCTCGGCGGCGGCCCCATGCCTTCAATGGACACCAGGCGAGTGACCGTTTCCGGGTAGAGGCCAGCATAGAGCAGCGAAATGGAGCCGCCCAGAGAGTGGCTGATAATGGTCACCGGGGTGTGCTGGCGTTGGTGCAGGAGTTGGGCGATGTCGTAAACGTAGTCCACGTGGTCGTAGCTGCCGCCGAGCAGCCATTGGGAATCCCCGTGTCCGCGCAGGTCCGGTGCGATGATGTGGTAGTCGTCGCGGAAGGCTTGGGCCACCCAGTCCCAGTTTCGGCAATGGTCGCGGCCGCCATGCACCAGCAGCATGGGCGGCGCGCCTTCGTTGCCCCAATCGACGTAGTGCAGCCGCAGCCGTTGCGAGAAGTAGATGTGCGATGTGGGTCCTTCCATGGGTCGTTGCGATTGTCCTCGTTTTGGTTGGTCTTGGCTGTTTGGCGTTCTATGGCCGCGTCGCCTGCTGCAGTCGCCGTTCGTAGCCGATCAGCTCGCGGCGAATCAGCGGGGCCATCAGGTACAGGCCCAACAGGTTGGGAATGGCCACCACGAATACCAAGGCGTCTGACAGATCGACCAAGGCGCCCAGTTGAATGCTGCTGCCAAGCACCACGAAAGTCAAAAAGAACAGCTTGAAGCCCAAATCGGCGCCGCGGCGCTCGCCGACCAGGTAGGTGAATGCCTTCAGGCCGTAGTAGGACCAGGCCAGCATGGTGGAGTAGGCAAACAGGATGGCGGCGATGGACAGCGGGACCGGCGACCAGGACAGGGTGCTGGCGAACGCCCGGGTGGTGAGCTCGATGCCGCTGACGCCGCTGCCCGCCAGTGCCGGGTCGTACACGGTGGTGATGATCACCAGCGCCGTCAGGGTGCAGATCACCACGGTGTCGATGAACGGCTCCAGCAAGGCGACGAAGCCTTCGCTCACCGGCTCCTTGGTGCGGGCCGCGGCATGGGCGATGGCCGCCGAGCCCAAGCCCGCCTCGTTGGAGAACACCGCCCGGCGGAAGCCGAGGATCATCACCCCCAAGGCGCCGCCGGCGACCCCTTGGGGAGAGAAGGCGCCGTTCCAGATGGCGGCGATGGCGTCCGGCAGCGCCTCGGCGTTCAGCGCGATGATGGTGAGCGCGCTCAGGACGTAGAGGATGGCCATGGCGGGCACCAGCTTGGCGGTGGTGTTGGCAATGGTGCGAATGCCGCCGATGATCACCAACCCGACCCCGGCCGCCAGCAGCAGGCCCACCAGCCAGGCGCGGTCGGCGAAGACGCTGTTGGCGCCGCCGGTGACGTCGATGAGGATGGCGGTGGCTTGGTTGGACTGAAACATGTTGCCGATGCCAAGGCAGCCGATGACCATGGCGGCGGCGTAGAACAGGCCGAGGGCACGGCCCACGCTGGGCCAATTGCGCGCCGCGAGGCCGCGCTCCAGGTAGTGCATGGGGCCGCCGGACACCTGGCCGTCCCGCTCGCGGCGGTACATGACTGCCAAGGTGCATTCCGCAAGCTTGGTGGACATGCCTAGGAAGCCGGCGACGATGAGCCACAGGGTGGCGCCGGGGCCACCTAAGGAAATGGCAACGGCGACGCCGGCGATGTTGCCGATCCCGACCGTGCCGGACACCGCGGTGGTGAGTGCTTGGAATTGGCTGATTTCGCCCGGGTCGCCGGGCGCCTTGTGCTTGCCGCGCACCAGGTCCACGGCGTGCTTGAAGCCGCGGATGTTCACCAGCCGCAGGTAGCAGGTGAAGAACACGCCGGCGCAGATCAGCCAGACGACGATCAACGGCAGCTCGGCGCCGGCCACCGGCACGGTGAAGAAGATGAACCCCGACACGGCGTCGGCCAGGGGGCGCATGGCGGCGTCTATGGCTGCATCAATGCCGGTGGAAATGAGATACTCCTAGCTCATTCTTGTGGCGGTCTTGTGCCGCGATTACGAGGTATGAATGCTGAAGACGATGCACGTCATATTAGCCTATGCCACGGTGATCGGCTTCATCCTGCGCGCATTCTGGTCGCTGTCGGCCAACGAAGCCAGCCGGGCCTTGGTCAAGAGGAAGGCGGCGCGCATCCTGCCCCACATCATCGACACGGCGCTGCTTGCCATCGGGGTTGCCTTGGCGGTGATGGCCCAGATCTCGCTTGTCGAAGGCTGGCTGGCTGCCAAGCTGGCAGGCCTTGCCGCCTACATCGGCTTCGGCGTCCTGACGCTCAGGGGCCGTTCGACCGCCCTCAAGTCCGTTGGCCTCTTTGGCGCCCTGCTCAGCGTCGGCTACGTCTTTGCCGTGGCCTTCACCCGCCAAGTAGTGCCTTGGTGAAGCTTTGACTAGAGCGTTCGGCTGATCAGTTCCTTCATGATCTCGTTGGTGCCGCCGTAGATCTTCTGCACCCGGGCGTCGGCGTACATTCGGGAAATCTCGTACTCGTCCATGTAGCCGGCGCCGCCATGCAGTTGCACGCACTCGTCGATGACCTCGCATTGCCGGTCCGTGCACCAATACTTGGCCATCGATGCGGTGGCGGCGTCGAGGTCGCCTTGGAGATGCCGCACCAGGCATTGATCGACGAAGGTGCGGGCGACCAGCGATAGGGTCTTGCATTCGGCCAGCTTGAACTTGGAGTTCTGGAAGTCCAGCACGCGCTGGCCGAACGCTTGGCGTTCCTTGACGAAGTCCAGCGTGACCTCGATGGCCCGCTCCATGGCCACCACCCCGGCTTGGGCGATGTTCAGCCGTTCCTGGGGCAGTTGCTGCATCAGTTGGATGAACCCCTTGCCTTCTTCGTCGCCGAGCCGGTTGGTGGCCGGCACCCGGCAGTCGGCGAAGGCCATTTCGGAGGTGTCGGCCGCCTTGAGCCCCATTTTTTTCAGGTTTCGCCCGCGTTGGAAACCCGGGGTGTCGGTTTCCACGACGATCAGGGAGATGCCCTTCGCGCCTTGGCTGGGGTCCGTCTTGGCGACCACGATCACCAGATCGGCGTGCTGGCCATTGGTGATGTAGGTCTTGGCGCCGTTGATGATGTAGTCGTCGCCGTCGCGCACGGCCGTGGTGCGCACGTTCTGCAGGTCCGACCCGGTGTGCGGCTCGGTCATGGCGATGGCTCCGACCATGTCCCCGGTGGCCATCAGGGGCAGCCACTGCTGGCGCTGCGCTTCGTTGCCGTAGTGCAGGATGTAGGGCGCGACGATGCTGCTGTGGACTTGGTAGCCGAAACCGGTGAGCCCCAGGCGCAGGAATTCCTCCATGACCACGGTTTCGTGCCGGTAGTCGCCGCCGGCGCCGCCGTAGCGTTCCGGCATCTCCGCGCACAGCAGGCCGGCCTCGCCCGCCTTGTTCCAAGCGTCCCGGTCGATCTCGCCTTGTGCCAGCCAGCGTTCGTTGTGCGGCTTGAATTCTCTTGCAAAGAACCTGCGAGCGGCTTCCCTGAGCATGTCGAGCTCTTCGTCAAGCCAAGGCGAACGATAGTTTTCGTATATGGGGATCATGGGTGCTGACTCATGGGTGTTGACTAATGACTAAGGATGTCCAGCCCCTGCGTAGGGCGCTTCAACCACCTCGATGCGCCCGGAGCGCTTCTTTCGGCAGGCGTCCGGATCGGAGCTCGCGCAGGTCAGGATGTGCAGGGTCGTGCCGCCCAGCATGCAGGCAAAGGCGCCTTGGTCGGTGGACACGCGATGGGTCACCTTGCCGCCCTCGACCAAGCGCAGGCATTCGTTGGTGGACGGGGAGGCCACCCAAACGCCATCGGCCTCGTCCAGGCAGATTCCGTCGGGAACCCCACCGTCGGCGAGGGTCGCCCAGACCCGGCGGTTGGTCAGGCTGCCGTCGGCGTCCAGGTCGAAGGCAGTCAGCCGCGCGCCCCAAGATTCAGCAACGATCAACTGGTCGCCATCCGGGGTGATGACGGTGCCGTTGGGAAACAGCATGTCGTCCGCGACGACCCGAGCATCGCCGTTCGCCTCCACTAGGATGACTTCGGCTGGCTTGGGCTTCTTTTGAGCGTGCAGGTCGAAGCCGAAATTGCCGACGTAGGCCCGGCCAGCGCCGTCCACAACCATGTCGTTGAGATGGAAGCTGGCCAACTTCGACAGGTTGGCGTGGGTTCGCACGGCCTCGCCGTTCCAGGCGAGCAGGCGCTGGTCGGTCATTGACACCACGAGCAGGTCGCCGTTCGGCAGCCAGCCGAGGCCGGATGGGTCGTTGGTCACTTCGAGGACGGACGTGACGGTGCCGTCAGCGTCCACGGTAATGACTTCGCCGGCATGCATGTCGGAGCACCAGAGCCTACCGTCACGCCAGCGCGGACCCTCGGGAAAGCACAGCCCTTGCGCGAGAATTTCAGTCTGCATGCCGCCAGTTTACCTGAGACGGCACCCATTGGCGCACAGTCTCAATCCGTATGGGCTGGGCTCAAGTTCAGAAGCGCACCGACCTTGGATTGAACCTCGCTGACCGCTTGGCTGGGCATTTGCGCCGCCACTGATGCGTTGCGTTGGCGCCAGTCGAGGCTCTTTACCTGATCGGCCAACACGACGCCCGATATGGCAAGGCCATCTGGGATCGCCACCTCGAAGGGATAGCCCTTTACCCGCGAAGTGATTGGGCAAAGCAGCGCCAAGCCGACTTTGCCGTTGTATGACGCTGGTGAGAGAACCAGCGCTGGGCGACGGCCAGCCTGCTCCCGGCCCGCTTGGGGGTTGAAGTCAATCCAGACCAAATCCCCGCGATCCGGGATTTGCCGGCTTGGCCTTACCACAACTCGCGCCCGACCGGCGGACCGGTGTCCACTTCGCCATGGATGTTCTCCTCGGTCACCTCGGCAAGCAGCGCCTCCAATTGACGAGGCGGGGATTCCACCAAGGAAACAATCAGCTTTTCGCCTTGCGGGGAAAGGTCCACGACTGAGTCGGTGCGCAGGCCGACCTGAGCCGCGACTAGCTTGGGTATGCGCAATGCCAAGCTGTTGCCCCATTTGCTTATGCGAGCTTCCATGACCCACTCCGTAGAAACCGATGTAGATACCTTGCTTGACCTTATGCCGGGGGTCAAGCGCTTGGATCGGTTTGCAGCAATTCTCATTTTGGCTTTTTCGTTGCGTCAGGCGAAGCTCCCCGGAGCGAGGGCGTCCCGCCCTCGATGGATTTCCCGGTTCATTTCGAGGGCAAGATGCCCGCTCCGACAAAATGAGAATTGCTGATCGGTTTGCTGGTTCTTGGCTTTGGAAAGGGGTGCGAGGGGCTTTCAGAATGGGAGGGGTGGGGGCATGGGTGCGGTGCGGCCCAATTCGCCGCGCCGCAGCCGCTGTTCTAAAAGTTCCTAAGCACGTAGCCCTTGGCCATCATGCAGTCGCGGTAGCCCTCATAGGACAGGGAGTCCAGCGCCACCGGCTGGCCGGGCTCCAACTCGTGGGCGTCGTAGCATTGCGCTTCGTCGAGCTTGTAGTCTCGCTCGGTCTTGGCTTCCTTCGCATACCAGACATCGTAGTGCTTGGCTGGGTTGGTGGCGGTGCTGGCGCAGGCGGCTAGGCCGATGGCCAGCACGGGGATTGTCATGAAGTTGCGGATTGCTTGGATGTTCATCGTCAGGCATCCCTGTATGGCCGGACCGTTCGGCTTTGTTGTTTTAGGTCATTAGTTCCTACGGATAAATTTACCTATGCGGTTTGGATGTTGCAACCCCTTTATTTCCCTTTCTTTTTTCTCCTTTACCCCTGATTTTTTCCTTGGGCGAAGCGATTTTGAGATTTTCCACGTCACGGTGCTATTCTTCGGTCCCGCAACTCCTTGCCCGCTCGCGTGGGCCTGCAGGCAAACGAAAGCGTTTGGAAAGGGTGGTGGTGGCTCAGTTTGAACTTCATGTGGCGCCTTGAGCGACAGTCCAAGTTGTTGGCCATCCTCGCCTTCTTCGGTGGGATTGCGCTTGCGCAAGGCGATGAACAGGCCACCGAGCCGAGCATTGCTGAGGCCGGCGAACGAGTGGCGAGCCAGTGCGCTGAGTGTCACGGTGAGGGGGGAAGGAGTCAGACCCGCGACGTGCCCTCCATCGCCGGTTTTTCGATGCTGGCGACCATGGAGCTGCTGGACACCTATCGCAGGGGTTTGCGAGAGGCGCGCACCGTTGAATTGCCGGATGGCACGAAAACGGACATGGTGGAAGTTGTCGACTCGCTTTCCAACGCCGATGAATGGGCGGTGGTCATCTACTACGCGAATCAGCAGTGGCAACCGCACGAACAGCCCTTTGACGCGGACCTTGCCCGGCAGGGAGCGGAAATCCATGCGGAGAAGTGCGACCGCTGCCACTACGACGGTGGCCGGGATCCTGAATCGGACCTGCCGATCAGCGCCGGACAGTGGCGCGAGTACCTGGTGGCGGAATTCGACAACTTCGACTCCGGCCGCCGGGCCATGTCCGACAAAATGCGGGAAAAGTACGACACGCTCTCAGCAGCGGAAAAGCGGGCCATCATCGAACTGTACGTGAGCGCGGGGGAATATTGAGGGCAACGGATGCGCAATTGCAGCCACCCCACTCAAGTTGCAATGGCCTGCGTCGCGGTCCTGTTCTTCAGCCCTTCGTTGGTGCCTGACGACCGTTCAGGCGATGCCGATGCTGCGTTGACCGCAAGACTGGCGGCGGGGGACTACTCCAGCCGTGGCGCGGACACCTGCCTGCGCTGCCATGACGATAGCGAGCCGTTCCCCACCGCCGCGGTTTTCGACAACGTCCACGGCCATCCGGGCATTCCGGGCACGCCGTTTAAATCCGGTTCGTCCATCCTGCATCCAGCAGGCTTGCAATGCGAAGCTTGCCACGGGCCCATCGGCGAGCACGGCCAGCGCATGCTGGGCGAAGGCGCGGAACGGGAGCCCATTCTCAATTTCGGGCGCAAGGCCAACGCCTCGGCTGACCTGCAGAACCACTTCTGCCTCGCTTGTCACGAAGACTATGGGCGCGCCCGTTGGGCCGGCAGCGCCCACGAGCAGGGTGATGTCGCGTGCGCCGATTGCCACCGCATTCACGATCGCGTTGATGCGATACGCACCCAGACCGGGCAGGCTGGCCGCTGCCTCGACTGTCACCGGGAAGTGCGCGCCGACTTGCTCAAACTGTCCTCCCATCCGTTGCGCGAACATCAACTGGTCTGCCGGGATTGCCACGACCCCCATGGCGGCGACGGCTTGTTGCGCGAGCAGACGGCCAACCAAGCCTGTTTCGCTTGCCACGCGGAAAAGCAAGGCCCCTTTCTTTGGGAACACCCGCCCGCCAGCGAGGATTGCGGCATTTGCCACCTGCCGCACGGCTCCAACCAACCGGCGCTGTTGGTGCGCCGGGCACCGCAGCTCTGTCAAGCTTGCCACTCCTCGGTGGGGCATCGCAGCTTGCCGGCATTGGCAAGCCGGTCTCCCGAAGACCCAGGGGCCGAGTTTCTGTTTGCCAACGCTTGCCTGAATTGCCACGCTCAAGTGCATGGCTCGAATCATCCGTCCGGCAATTTGTTACGCCGATGACGGGAAAGGGTTGCCGCCGCTTGGTTGAGGCGCGGGCCGTGTGGGCGGGGCAAACTCCGTGGCGGGTTTTGGCGGCTCTGTCCATGCTCGTTGCGGTTCCTGGGGCCGGGGCCGCCGAGTTCGCGACCAACTACGCCAAGGCGGATACCCGGCGCTGGTCTTGCAGGCTGTGCGAATTCGACCGGGCCGCCGCCCAAACCGGAACCTTCACCGCCGGCGCCATGGAATCAACGGGAGGGGAGGCGCGCTTCGGTCGCGACAACGGGATCGATCGATCCGGCGCCCACCTCGATCTGAACGCCGAATATCGGCTGACCACGGGATCGGGTTTGTTCATGGAACTGACCGGCCGCAATCTCGGGCTGGTCTCGCGGGATGCGGCGTTGCGCCTGGAAAGGCGCCAGCGCTACGGCTTTCGCGCCCGGTACCGGGAAACCCCGCGCAACCAATCGGATGACGGGCGCTCGCCTTTCGCCCTGTTGGAAGGGCCGCGGCTGCCGGACACTTGGACGCCGGCCTTCAGCACGGCGGGCATGACGCAACTGGCCGAGAGTGGCCGATCCGTTGATCTGTCGTCCAAACGCCGCCGCTCGGAGTTGGGCGCCTGGTTCAAGCCGTTGCCGTCGTTGACGCTTGAAGCGGGCTACTTCCAGGAACGAAAGCGCGGCATCCGCGAAACCAGCCGCGACTTCCTCTATCAAGCCACGGCGCTGCCGCAACCCATCGACCACCGGATAGAGGGTGCGGTCACCCGCTTGCGCTTTGTGAATCAGAGGCTTTCCGCGGCCGTTTCCTACGCCCACCGGCGATTTAACAACGGTGAGCGGGAACTGGTTTGGGACAATCCATACCTTGGTTCAGCGGCGCGGGGCCGCAGTGCCGTGGCGCCAGGCAATAGAGCCAGCACCCTGTCATTCGTCTCCCGCCTGCGCCTGCATCGCACCACCCGCCTCAACGTCAGCTTGGCCCGCACCGAGGCGAAGCAGACTGAGCCCTTTTTGCCCTATACAAACAATGCCAATCTCAACTTGGCATCCATCGGCGAGCCCGATTTGGGCGCGAACCGGGAATCGCTCAGCGCGGCGGTCAACCTGGTCAGCCGCCCCGCAAGGGGGCTGCGGCTAAGCATCGCCCACGGCGTTGTTGAACGCGCAGACCGGCGGCGGGCCATCACGCTTACGCCGGTTTTGGGAGACCTGTTCGCAACCGCCCCGCACGAGGCCATCGGCTACGACTACCGGCGCGCGAACACCGAGTTCAACCTGCGCTATGGGTTGCCGGGCGGGATGCGGATTGCGGCGGGCTTTCGCAATGGGGAACATCAACGGTCAAATCTCGAAGTCGCGGGCAACGATGAGCGCCGGGGTTGGCTGGAGGTGTCCCGCGAGCTTGGTGGGGCGTGGCGTTTGAGCCTCCGTCACGCTCGCGGCAACCGCGATGCGTCTAAGTTCATGGCCAATAGCGCAAACAATCCGCTCACCCGGCGCTACTACCAAGCTGCGCGCCAAGAACGGGAGTGGCGGGGCGGCTTGCAATTCGACTCACCAAGCACCGGGCTGAGCATTGGCCTCGACGCCAACCTTCGCAGGTTCAGCTATCCCGACTCGTCGCTGGGGCTTAAGCGCGACCGCTCCAGCGGCTGGCTGGTGGATGTCGCCCATGCGGTCGGCAGCCGGGTGTCGCTCTCCGGCTTCTTCGGCGTGCAGTGGCGCAAGGCAACCACGGCGGGAAGCGTTGCCTTTCCGGCACGGGATTGGTCCTACGCCACTGATGATCGGGTCAGGACGGCTGGGGCCCGCCTCGCGGCCAGGGGTTTTCCGCACCCGTCACTCGACCTGCAGGTGGCGTACGCCCATTCCGATGGCGATGGCGACTATGCGACGACGTTCGAGTCGGCAACGGCGAGTTTTCCGAGCTTGATTTCCCGCCATCGATCGCTGGACGTTCGGCTGCAAACCGCTTGGCGCCGGAAGTCCAAGGTGGAACTCCGCTACTACTACGAACGCTACCGTGCGGCGGATTGGGCCATCGACGGCGTGGCGCAGGACGCCATCCGCAACGTGCTCGCCTTCGGGCGCGCCAGCCCCCGCTACGGCAACCATTTGCTTGCCGTGTCCTTGCGCCGGGAACTGTGAGGGGCGCTGGCCCGCGCCCAGCCGATCAATAATGAACGTACACGCCTCGTTCCCGCATTCTCGGAATGTGCATCTCAAAGGCGTCGGCGTCCAAGGGGTTGCGTTGGAGATTCAGCCATTCCAGTGCTTCCAAGTGGCTGATGGGCGCGATGTCCATAACGTCGTTCTCGCCAAGGTTCAACCACAACAGGTTCGCCATGCGGGACAGCGGCGCGACGTCGGAGACTTGGTTGCCGCCCAGCCCCAGCCCCTGCAATTGGGTCAGCCGGGCGAGGGGGGAAAGGTCATTAACGGAATTGCCGCCGGTTAGCGACAGCCTCGTCAACTCACGCAAGCCGGACAGCGCGGAAACATCGTAGATGGCGTTGCGCCGCAAGTACAACTCGGTCAGCTTGGTCAGGTTTGACAGGGCCGAAATGTCCCGGATGTCGTTGCCGTCCAGGGACAGTTTATCCAGACCGCGGAGGTTTGCCAGCGCATTGATGTGCTGAATATCGGCGTAGCCAAGATATAGGCGTTGGAGGTAGGGCAGGTCGGCCAAAGCGGAGAGGTTGGAAATCGGATTGCGGCTCAAATCCAATTCATTGAGGCCCCTCAACTCCGCTAATACCCCTATGTCTCGAATTTCGTTGTCGTCCAAACTCAACCAATGGAGGCCACCTAGGTTCGACAGAGGTTGGATGTCGGCGATGAGATTGCTGCCGACATCCAAGAAGCTGAGTTCAGTGAGATCGGCTAGCGGCGAGACGCCACGGATGTTGTTGCTTCGGAGTCTCAATACGGATAGAGCGGTGAGATTCCTCAGGGGCGAAACCTCCTCGATGCTGTTTTGCTGCAATTCTAAGAGAGACAGTTTCGTCAGGTTGGCGAGTGGCGAAAGATCATTGATGTAGTTGTTATTCGCGTGCAACCAAATCAGTTCTTCAGCTTCCCTCAAGGGCGAGATGTCTTCAATCTTGTTTCCCGACAAATTGAGATCACGCAGCTTGGTCAGCTTCGATAACGGTGAGATGTCTTCGATGGCGTTCTCATGCAGGTCAATGTGGGCCAGCTCGGTGAGCTTCGACAAGAGCGAGATTTCCTTCAATCCGATCCGAGAAGCAACCAACGTCCTCAGGTTGGCGAGGTTTTCAAGCGGCGCCAAGTCCCTTAGGCGCCTGTTGGCGTCCAAGTCCAAGAGCTGTAAGGCTCGGAGGCCTGCCAAGGGAGAAATGTCCGCGATGCCGATGATTGACAAATCTAGGACTGACAAGCCAACCAGATTTTCCAGAGGTGAGATATCCTTGAGATTGTAATTCAGGTCCAGACGCAAATCAGACAAACTGGTTAGGTTCGACAGTGGTGAAATGTCTTCTATCCCGTTTGCGGAAAGCCCCAGTGTTTTCAATTTGACCAAACTCGACAATGGGGAAATGTCTGCAGCGTTGTTCCAACTCAGGTTCAATTCCTCAAGGTTCACCAACTTGGCTATCGCGTCCAAGTCTGTGACCTGGTTGTAGTACAGATTGAGTTTCTTCAACTCGACAGCGAATTCCAGACCGCGCAGGTCGGCAATGGACCGGTGGGATGCACCCAATTCAGTCAATGTCGCCAGTTCCGCCTTGGTGATGGCGCCGCCGTCCGACTTTCCGAGCGCCTCCGCAATGGCGCGTTTAAGGTTGAGGTCCGGAATCAGTTCAGTGGATTGGCTCCCGCCGCTCAGCAGTTCCAGAAACCGCTCCATGTGGCCGTATTCGTCGCTATCTTCAGGCACTTGGGTGCCGCCGCCGTGGGATATGCGTCCGGAGATCTTGTCCAGTATCCGCTTGGTGCCGTCATCGACCTGCGAGACGAAGGCGCGGAACTGCTGCTCGTTGTGGACCAGGTGAGCCGAGTCGGTTGACGGCAGGAACACTAGGCGGGTGTCGCCGGATTGGCCGCCTTCCACATGGCAGTTGATGCATTGGCGCTGGACCAACGGCGAGATGTGCTCCTCAAACACTTCGCTCGCCGTTTGCGCATGGGCAGCCGGAGCGGAGCTCAACGAACCGCAAGCCAACAACACGAGTGCCGCCCACGAAGGTCGGCTGGCATGGGGAAGGCGAGGCATTCTGAGGAGCCTAACCGAAGAAGGCGAAGTCTTCGGTGTTGTTGAGCGGATAGCGTTGCGAACCGGCGGATTCCTCAACACCCAAATGGCGCCGCAGCGCTTTGTGCACATGCTTGGGATGAATGATGCTGCCGCGACGGTGGTCGGGTTCCAGGGTCGAGGGGTTCACCCGTTGCGCGAAGTGGAGGGGGTTGGTAGCGCCAACGGCCCGATTGGTCCAAGGTTGGTTCTTCTCCATGATGATGAAGCTGCCGATGGGCCAGTGATCCTTGCCGTCGCTGGCGTTGTAGTAGTTGGTGCGTCCGAAATCCGAGCCGATTACGACAAGGAGACGGTCCGCAACGCCCTGCTCCTCTGCGAAATCCCACAGGAAGTCAACGCCGTCCGTGAGTTCGCTCAACAAGGGGGCGGATTGGTCGTCGTGATCGTCGTGGGTGTCGAAGCCGCCCATCCACAGGTCGGCGCTCACGGCAACCCCGGTGCGGAAGGCAAGAATGGACTGCTGGGCGTGGCGCCGCAATCCATCGGCAAAATCGGCCGATGCCAGCGCATCGGAGAACGCGCTCAACCCCTCCGCCCGGTGCGCGGCTCGGTAGGCCTCCAGGCGCCGCCGGTCGGCCTCGAGCAGGTTGGGGGCGGCGGCGAGGCGCTCCGCGGTTGCTGAGATGTGCTTCTCAAGCGCGCTCCAATCGGCTTCGCCGAGGAAGCGGCTGCCGTAGTGGTCGGCATCGGCTGGGTTGGCGATGTCTTGGATGCGCTCGGTGCTGCCAAGCCGGGTGGGGCGGACAATCCCGGCGGGATAGGAGAACCCGCCGAAGCTAAGGTAGGTGGCGGGCAGAGCGGGGGCGGAGTGGCCGGCCATGAGGGCGGTGAGGGAGGGGTACCCTTCGGCGTTGCGTCCGCTGAAGTTGTGCACCACGCCCACCGAATGGGAGTTGGTCTGGGCGTCAACCCCGTTTATGACCAGCATGCGGTCCCAGTACTTCTCGAAGAAGCGCTCGTTGTCCGCAAAGGGCGCGTAGGGGATGTTGCCGGCTTGGCGGACCTCGTCGTTTTCGGCCCAATGATTGATTATAAGCTCCCCCGGCACATTGGGCTTGGGGTCGCAGAAGCTGGTGGGGTCCCAGCCGCCGTCCGCCTGAATGACCACGAGCACCTTGCCTTGGTAATCCTCGGCATGGGCCATCGGCAGGCGCAGCCCGGCCGCTGCGCCGCCAGCGCAGAGACTCTTCAGAAACGTGCGTCTATTGGTTCCCATGATCGTCAAAGGTGGAGATATCGATAGTCCATCAGTAACGCTGCCACCACGACTACCCAGGTTTTGCCGATGTGGTCGGGATCGTCGGGGTTGGTGTCGTGGTTTCCCTCCGGGATATCCGCCAGGAAGTAGTCATCGCCCCAGGTCCAACATTCGATGGCGTCCAGCAAGGGGCTCGCCTCGGTTTCGCGCTTGCGGTTCCAAACCTCCTCCAGGAAGTTGTAGGCAGCGGTGATTTCCGAGGAACGGGGGCTGGTGCGCACCCCCAACAGCCTGTCGTAGAGCGTGGCGAGCGTTTGACGTATCGCTTGCTCGCCGCCGGACTGTTCGGGAGTGGCAGTGATGTCCAGCCCGCTGAAGAGCTTGCGGTCCGCATCCAGAAGCAGGTGGAACTCGCGCAGCACGATCGGGCAACTCACCTCCGCTGCATGCCGCTTCGCCACGCCGAGCATGACCGACGTCAAATCCCGGGCGCGTTCGGTGACGCCGTGGGAGTCGATGCCCCCGTATAGGATGGCGTACGAGGTGTTCAACTCATGCCGTTCCCTGGTCAGCGGCTCACGATAGTCGTAGTCGTATTCCTGCATCGGGGGTTTTCCGCGCCCCCATTGGAAGCCGGTCAGGGCGAGCGTCTTGGCCGCTAGTTCCTCCGGGGTCAGCAACCGCCCGCCGCCAGCGTGGCGCAGCGCAACCGTTCGCGTGGGGTCTTGGTCGGTGGACGATCCCGCACGGAACCATTTGGACATGGTGATATCGACCAAGAGGTCCTTCAAGACGTAGGGCTGTCGTCCGGGGGTCCCGAAGCCGTACTGAAAGCGTCTCGCGAGTTGTTCAACTTCCACTGCCTGGGCTTCGGCGGCGACGCGTTGCGCCTCGAAGTCTGCATCGTTCGGGTCTTCCGGCGGTGAGGCGACTTCGGTGCCCATGATGGCGGGCCACCAGAACTTGACCGCCGCGCGAGCGAAGCGGGGGTCGGCGGCGACCCGTTGCGCCAACCATTGCAGGCTGTTGTCGGCGTCGGGGGCTTCCCTGCTGCCAAAGCCGGCGGGGAGCATGCCGCGGTACCAAGTGTCGCCCTGACGGTAGATGTCGGTCTGGTTCAGCCAGACTCTTACTGCCGCTGGCGTGTAAACGTTGCTGTACCCTTCCCATGCATCAAGGTGCAAAGTGTAGTCGCCGTCGCGGGGAATTCGGACATGAACATCCAAGACGCATGAGGTGGACAGGTGCCAGCCGTAGGGCCAACCATCCAACCCACAACCGGACCCCTGAAACAGCTTTATTGCCGGGGCTCGCAGAATCAATCGGCGGTTTTCATCGCGAATGGTGATGTTGTCGACGTTACTCCCCGTTACCGACCAGTTCCTGACGGCCGCCAAGCCGACGGCGTTTTCGCCAGCTGCAAAGAAACCAGTCGCTTCCAGCCTCTCCCGCTCCTCCCACGAATCGGCTTCAACAATGTGGTCGGTGCCTCCAGGGCGGTTGTTCTTGTAGAAGTCATCCAGTGAATCCTCACCTCCAAAATTTGCCCGGTAATCGCCGTCCGCGGCGTAGTTCTGAAAGGAGCCCGCCACCGGATCGAGCGTGTCGTGGCAGGCCGTGCAGGCGGGGTTCTTGAGCGTGGGATTGTCAGTGTCGGCCAAGGCGTCCGGGTTGATGGTGCGGGCGGCCAGCTTCTCGATGTCGATGCCCAGGAAGTGGTAGTAGGTCCAGCGCGCCCGAGCCCGGTTGCGGTTGGTTGTCGTCGTTGGGTAGCGCTGCAGAAACGCCTTGGTGTTCAGGATGCCAGCGTGGGGGAACTCTTGATGCAGGTCGCCCGGGTCAACGATGCGCCGGCCACAACCATCGGAGTATTCGGTCTCCCGCGATCCATCGCGAAGATAGTGGCTGACGTATTTGCTCGGCTTGAACTCGTGGACGTCGTCCGGGTTGTCGAACGCCGTGGCGCTGCCATAGGCCGGCGCCGTCCAAGGGTTCGCCATGATGTAGTCGGCGGTCAGAATCTCCGTGTAGGGCAGGTCGTTCTGGACGACGTGCGCGATCAGTTCCAATGGCGCCCGGCGGGCACCGTATTGCACGCCCCGCCACCACAGGTCGAATGCCTCGCCGTAGGTCTCGCCCCCTGATTGCTCGCAGCGGCGCACCCATTCATTGACGTATTCAACGAGTGGCCCGTCACTGTCGGAGGAAAGCACGTAGTTTTCCCGATCGGTCAGCAGGCGATCGTTGGCCGAACGAATCAAGAAGGAGTGAAATCCCGGCCCCGTCATCAGATTGCGGATGGCTTGGCGTATGCCAATCTCCTTAATCGACGCGTACTCCGCCTCGGTGGGAATGCGTCCTGCCAAGATCAGCGCCGCCCGGCGCAAGGTCGTGCGCTGCGGCACCGGCCGCACGGTGTCGAACAGGTTCTCCGGCGTGAGCGATGCAACCGCGGTTTCGCCGCCCAGCGCATCGAGGAACTGCTCCATCTGGGCAAACTCCTCGCTGTTGGCTTCGACCTGCACGCCGCCGCCGTGGCTGTCGCCGCGAATCTTGCTCAGGATCAACTGCTCGCCGTTCTCCACCGTGGCTAGAAAGCCGTCAAAACGGCGCAAGTTGACCGATTCGTGGTCCGGGTCGCTCGACGGGGCGAACACCAGGCGCGTCTGGCCGGAAACGCCGCCTTCGACATGGCAATTGACGCACTTGGACTGCACGATGGGCGAAATTAGATCGCGGTAGAGGTCTTCCGCCGGTGCGTCCGCCGCCTTGGAAACCGCCCGCTCAGCAGGCGCGTAGGCCTTCCACGCGCCGTCCGCCCCATGCGTTGGCGAATAGGCGTGCGGGGCCGAGGGCTCCGATGGATTGGAGGCGTACATCGTATCCGGCATCTGGGCATGGCCCAGCGCCCGCTGCCGTTCGTAAGCGATTCTGGCGCGCTCATCGTCAGCAGCCCCACCCTCGGCCGCAAGGCCGACGATAGGGAGTAGGGCCAACGCCCAAAGCTTCGGCATCGCGCTGCCTCTATGATCCAGCTTCCAAAGTGGTTGGAAACCCTAAGCAATTCAGGGAAATGCTAACACAGTTCCTTGTCGGGGAACTGTTGGAGATTGGTCGAAGACCTCAATGCCCTAAGATGACTGATGGGACTCAGCCGAAGAATGCCAAGTCCTCGACTTCGCGGAATGGATACAGCCTAGCACCAGCCGATCTCTCCAAATCAAGGTAGCGGCGGAGTGCCTTATGCACATGTTTGGGATAGATGATCGTCCCATTGCGGTCATCGGGCTCCAAGGTTCGGGGATGGACGGTGCGGGCAAAATGCAGTTCGTCGCTGACGTTCACCACCCGGTGGGTCCAAGGCTGGTTTTTCTCCATGACGATGAGACTGCCAATGGGCCAATGATCCTTCCCGTCATCCGCGTTGTAGTAGTTGGTTCGACTGAATTCGGAGCCGATGACCATGACCAGGCGGTCTGCCAAGCCATGTTCTTCCGCCAACTCCCAGAGTGCGTCCACCTTTCCAGTGAGCCACGACAGCGCTTGGGACTGCCGCCCGTCGTTGTCGGCATGCGTATCAAAGTCCCCGCCGGCCAAGTCAGCGCTGGCTGAGACTCCGCTGGCGAAAGCGGCGATTGCGCCGTGCCAAGGGTCAGAGGTTCCCAACTCCCTGAGCTTGGCCGCAAAGACCGCAAGCCCCCCACCCCCGTCAAACGCGGAAGCGTAGGCCGCAATGGTACGACGCGCAGCCGGAACCAGATCATTCCCAGCCCTCAAGCGGGCCATGGTTTCACGGTGACGGTGCTGAATGGCCTCCCAGTCCCGTTCGTGCAGATACCCATTTTGCGCTGGTTCGACTATGGCCGCGAGTTGCCTGCGTGCCGAGGCGCCGCCGCTGCCCAGGGACACAACCGACAGGATTTCGCCCCCGCGGGTATAGGCGCCGAAGCTCAGGCAGGGCAGCCCTGCATTCGGCGCGTGGTGCGCGGCATGCAAAGCTGAGAGCGTCGGAAAGGACTCTGAACTCCGTCCGGTCCAGTTGTGGACGTTCCCGATGTCGTGCGAGTTCGTTTGCATGTCAATGCCATTGATCACCAGCATGCGGCCGTGGTACTTCTCGAAAAACGCTTGGTTGTCGGCGAATGGCGCGTAGGGGAGATTGCCTGCCCAATGGACTTCGTCGTTCTCCGCCCAGTGGTTGATGATCGGTTCGCCCGGCGTGTTGGTCTTTGGATCGCAGAAGCACGTGGGGTCCCAGCCGCCGCTCGCCTGCACGGAGACCAGCAGCTTGCCTCGGTACTCGGGAGTTCCGGCCGCGAGCGAAACTGGAACACGCATGGCTGCGACGCTTGAGGCGCCAACTGCTAGGGATGCTTGAATGAAGCGGCGTCTTTTCATGGTCAGAGGTGGAGGTACCGGTAATCCATCATCATGTACGCCAGAACCGCAACCCACGTCCTCGCCAAGTGATGCGGATCTTCGTATGTCTTGTCCAGGACCCCATCGGGATCGTTGCGCACGTACTCCTCCACCAAGTACCCGTCCCCTTCAACGATGACTGGCGGGTCAACGATGCCCTCTAGCAGCAGCATGTCAGATGCCGTGTCGCACCGGTTGCCGTCTCGAAACGCCGTGCCTGCGGACTCGTCGCGTTGCTTGCGCGCAAGCGTTTCCGCGAACAGGGCGAACGCCGTGTCAACGTCCTCCGAGTCCGGGCCCACTTCGATTCCAAAAAACCTGAAATGCAGTTCAACGAGCTTGCGCCTGATAGCCAATTCACCGTCTGCGGTTCCGGGGTCGGTGTCGATGTCGATTCCGTCGAACAGGCGCCTGCTCTTTTCCGGCAGCAGGTAGAACTCCCGCAGCACGATGGGGCAACTCGACCGTATTGCGTGCGCCTTTCCAACAGCCGCCATGATGGCGGTCACGTCGCGGCTGCGAATCAAATTGGTTTCCGAGTCAATGCCCCCGTAAAGCAATGCGTAGTCGTCGGTCAGGGCAGTCCTGACCTCACTGTCGAGCAAAGGACAGTTCCTGCTAAGCCAGCGCCGCCATTTGAAGCCCGTCAGCGCCCCCGTCTTGCGGTCCAGCTCTTCCGGCGTCAGCAGTCGTTTCGCGCCGGCGGTGCGAAGCGCCGCCACGCGCAACGCGTCATCGCTCAGGTTTCGTTCCGCGCGAAACCACGGGGACAGCACCATCGCGGCCAACAGATCCTTGAGATTGTATGGCCGGTCACCCGCATGGAACCCCGATTGGAACTTTCGCGCCAAACGCTCCACTTCGGCAGCCTCGGCCGATGCGGTGAGCAGCCTCGCCTCGAATTCCGGATCGCCGGAAGCTGGCGGTAGGGTGATGTCGCTGCCCATAATGGTGGGCCACCAGAACTTGACGGCGCCTTCGGCGAACCGCGGGTCTTCGGCCATCCTTTGAGCGAGCCATTGCAGGCTGGCATCCGCATCGGGCGCGACATTGCCTTCGAATCCCGGCTCCCTCATGTCGCGATACCAAGTATCGCCTTCCCGGAAAAGGCCTGCGGTTACCGCGAATTCACCCGTCTCCCCTGTGTCCTCCGCCCAAACCTCGGCGACGATGTCGTACCGCGCATCAGCCGGAACGTCGATCGGCACGCGGGCGTAGTTGTTGGTCCGCATGTACACTACCGTTTCGCCTGTTTCCTCAAGAAAGCGGACATTGCTGTCGGCTCGCCCTAGATCGACTTCGTACCGCTCACCCGTGTCGTGATCGCGTAGTGAGACGTCTCCCACGACAATGGTTGCGATCGTGTCGAGATCCTGATCGCGGTTGAAATCCCTCGACCTTAGAAAGACATAACTGTCCTTGGTCATGGGAACGGCACGAGAGACGATGGTTGTCCGATCGTTGGGACGATTGGGCTCTATCGGATGGCCCTTGGCGGCGTGAGAGGGGAAAGCGTAAGCAGGGTCGAGAGTGTGTTTGCCATATGTTGTTGCCCGATAAAACCCTGTCTCCGTGTAGTTCTGGAACGCGCCCGCCGCCGGGTCTAGGGGTATGTGGCAGATGGTGCAGGCCGGGTTGTGCATCGTCGGATTGCGGGTGTCGAGCAGGGCATCGGCATCCGTAACGGTCGGTGCTGAGTTCTGGATATCGACGCCGAGGAAATGCTGGTAGGTCCAACGGGCGCGCGCCCGGTTGCGGTTGGTCGGCGTTGTCGGGTAGCGGCGCAGGTAGCTGGTGGTGTTGAGAATGCCAGCGTGAGGATACTCGTCCAGGGCGATGCCCCCGTGCCGGTACCCCCGGATGCGCGTTGGCTGAAACTCGAACGGGTCGTCCGGGTCGTCAAACGCAACGGGCGCACTGTACGCACCTGCCGTCGCGGCGTTGGCCATGATGTAGTCGGCGGTGAGAATTTCCGTGTACGGAAGGTCGTTCTCCGCGACATGGGCAATTAGTTCCAAGGGGGCTCGGCGTGCGCCGAAGCGAACTTCATGGAACCACTCGTAGTATTCGTCGGAGTATCCGCCGTCCGCCGATCGCCCGCCTGCCTGGAGGCGTTCGCGCTCGGCCTCGTATCCCGAAAACTGGGAGTAGTTGTTGTTGGCGATTACGCCTGTGTGTCCGTCGGCAAGAATGTCCTCCCAGCCCAGCGAGTCCGTCAACAGGCGATCATTGGCGCCGCGAATCAGGAATTCATGGAACTCCGGCCCCGTCATCATGCGCCTGACGGTATCCCTGGGCTGCTTCATTGTGCCGCCCGGGAATGGCGCCAGCTCCTCGGCGGTCGGAACCCGCCCCGCGAAGATCATCGCCGCACGATAGAGTGTGCGGCGCGGCGATTCCATGCGGACTGTTTCAAACAGGTTCTTAGCGGTGATGGATTGGGGGCCGCGGTCGCCAGTGCCGCCGAGCAACTCGAGAAACCTGCGCATGTTGTCGAATTCATCAGTGCCCGCGGCGACTTGCACCCCGCCGCCGTGGCTCACCCCTTGGATCTTGCCTAGCACATAGTCCGCGCCGTCGCCGGTGGCGTCGTTAACCGATTCCAGCAGGCTCCTGAACGCATTGAGGTTCTTCGACAGATGGTCGGCGTCGGCGTCCGTCACGAACACCAGCCGCGTGTTGCCGGACGCGCCGCCCTCGACGTGGCAGGTGACGCACTTCGACTGCACGATGGGCGAGGCCAGGGTGCGGAACGCCTCCGCCTCGGCATCCGCGCTGGACGGCTTGGCTGCGCCCCGGCCCGGCGCCGTGGAGAGGTTCGCCAAGTGCCCCGTCGGCGTGTCCAGAAGGCTGGCCACCAGCAGCGGCTGGTCTGAAGCCACCCACAGCCGCCACTTGCCCTTGCCGTTGCCCAAGGCGCCCTCGAAGCCGTCGCCGCCTTCCTCAAGCGCCTTGGAGCCCAAGGACACCGCCTTGCCCGCCGGCACCCGGACCCGCACCAAAGCGCCCGGCGACTGCCCGGCGTCGTCGATGCCCTCGATGGTCGCCTCGGCCTCCGCCGCGCCCCGGTTCACCAGCCGCAGGTGGCTGGCCTGGCGGTCGTTGCTGCCGGGGTTGAGGAAGGCCACCTTGTGCAGCAGACCGTCCGCCGTCGGCGCCAGGTCGTGCATGGAGGTCACGAAGCCGTCCTTGGTGCGGATGTAGGCCAGCGCTTCAATGTCCAGGTCGCTGGTCAGCTCCAGCCGCCAGTCGCCGCGCCCCGCCCCGAGGCGGCCGGCAAGCCCCTTGTTGGCGTTGCCCATTTCCAGGTCCGTGGAGTTGAAGTGCCGGGCCTGGCGGGGATCAAGGGCCAGCGTGACCGGATCGTAGGCGAAGTCGGACTGGTCGAACGCCTCGATGCGCACCGTGCCCGCTACGTCGGAGCGGTTCACCACCCGCAGGAAGCCCTGCCGTTCCAAGGGGTCGGAGGCCGACAGGAACAGCGGCGCCACGTGCGCCCCGCCCGCATCGGCTTCGGGCGGCGGCGCGGAGAGGTTGGCCAAGTGGCCTGTGGGGGTGGCCAGCAGGCTCATCGCCACGATGTCGCGCTCCGACTCCACCCGCAGCCGCCACTTGCCCGCGCCGTCGCCCAGCGCGCCGGAGAGGCCGGGGGCGTTGCCGCTTTCCAGTTCCGCCGCCGTGAACGTCCGCGACTGTCCGGCGGGCACCTCAGCGGTCACCGCCGCCGTGCCGGGCTGCCCGGCATCGTCCGTTCCGGTGATGCGGACCCTCGCCGCATCCGCGCCCGGGTTGACCAGCCGAAGGTGGCTTTCCTGCCGGTGGTTGCTGCCGGGGTTGAGGAACGCCACCCGGTGCGAGCCGTCGTCCATCGTCGGTGCGGTGTCGTGCATGGTGGTCACGAACCCGTCGGCGGTGCGCACGTAGGAGAGCGCCTCGATGTCCAAGTCGCTCGACAGGGTGAGCCGCCAGTCGCCTTGGCCGGGCCCGATGCCTTCGGGCAGACCCTTGCCCGCGTTGCCGCCCTCCAGGTCCCGGGAGTTCAGGTGGACCGCCTGCGCGGCCCCGATGGCCAAGGTGACGGGGGCGGCAGACGTCCCGGCGTCGTCCGCCGCTTCAATGCGAACCTCGCCATTTTGAGCCGAGTGGTTGACCACCCGCAGGAAGCCCTCCCGGCCGGAGTCTTCGGAAACACCCAGAAACAGCCAAATGCGCTGCGCTTCAGAGGCCGCATCGGCGGCGCCCTCGCTCGCCGGAAACGTTGCAGCGAGCAATCCCAGCGCGGCGAGCAACGGTGCCCGCCAATGGATGAAACCCGACGCAGGTCTCGCACCTGCCGCTTGGTTCCTGACCATGCGTGAACTTCGCCTAAATTGACCGGAATAGACCGGGTTGCGCATCAAATGCCCGAGTCTTCAAACAGGGCTTTGGCGTTTTCAGCCCGATGAAGATCTTCGCCGCGTTCGCTCCTCTCAAGGGTTTCGGCAGTCAGCCGGTTAGGCACTCGCATTTCAAATGGCAGCCCCTGTTCACTCACCACCTTGGTCAGGCCGATGCGCACGAAATCGGATACCGTGAGTCCCATGGTCGCCAGTATCGCGGTGGCCTCCGCCTTCAAGCGCTCGTCAACCCGAGCGCGCACCACCTGATTTGTGGCCATCAAGCATCTCTCTGTTTGCCATTTGACTTCGACAGTGTGGCCCATGTGAGCCATCCTATCAAACACGATAGGCAGTTGATTTGCGATTTTTCGCATGTATCTGCGGTGATTGATGGAATGCGCATCGCGGAGTCAGCTCGGCCGCTTCGCCAAACCCGTAACAAATTTGTCATCAGGCTGTCACAAAATCTTCAAACCCAGTCCCTAGCGTGATGTATTGGGTGTTGCGCGGACTGCCCCGCCAAGTTCGCAGCACCCAGCCGCACAATCGTTCAGCTCAGAGGATGCATGATCGTGGGAGATCTTTGCCGGATGGCCGTGCTGTCCATTGCCGCGGCGCTGTTGGTCGCTTGCGGCGGCTCATCGGAAAATGTCTCGCCGGGTTCAGTCGTGGTGGAGGTTGAGGTTCAGCCGCCGCCTGCTCCGGAACCTGAACCGGAGCCCGGGCCGGAACCCGAACCTGGGGATGGCTCGACGGTCGCCACCGTGATTCCCGCGCACTTGGAATCCGCCATTACGGATTCGGGCACCACGGCGGACTCAGCCTTTGGGGGCAAGCCCATCAACACGATTGACGTTTCGGCCTTGCAGGGCGGCGCCCTCGACCCGACCGGCTTGGTGCTCGGCAACGACGCCATCTTTGAGATTTCCGGGGGCGCGGCGCGCGTCACGCCACCGGATGGCGCGGCGCCAAGCAGCGGCGGCAGCCTGCCGGATTGCCAACTCGAGATCGCGCCGGGTGGCGTCATTGTTGGCAGCGGTTCAACCGACTTCCTGGTCATCAACCGCGGATGCGCGCTGATGGCCGACGGCACCGCCGATCAACCGATCCTCTTCACGGCCAAGGAAGAGGTGCTCGGCACGGCGGAGGACAATGACCGAGGCCTGTGGGGCGGCTTGGTCATCAACGGCTACGCGCCCATCAACGATTGCCCGGAGGGCGCCGCGGGCGGCACCGATGCCTGCATCAAGGAGGGCGAAGCCAATTCCGGGCAATTCGGCGGCTCCAACGGCAACGACAACTCCGGCGTGCTGCGCTACGTCAGCGTCCGCTTCGCCGGCGCCAACGTGGACCCCGAAAACCAATTGAACGGCATCGCCTTCCAGGCGGTGGGCGACGCCACCGAGGTGGACTACGTTCAGGTGTACAACAACCTTGACGACGGCATCGAGTTCTTTGGCGGCACGGTGAACGCCAAGCACGTGGTGCTGACCGGCAACGCGGACGACTCCTTGGACTGGACCGATGGCTGGACCGGGCGCATTCAGTACCTGTACATCGAACAGACCGATTCAGCGGACAACGCCATCGAGGCGGACAACCGCGAGGGCGGCGAGGGCGCCATGCCCAGATCCAACCCCACCATCGCCAACATGAGCGTGTACGGCAAGTCCGACGAGCGGGCCCTGCGCATCCGCCGGGGCACAGGACTCTCGCTGCGCAACAGCTTCATCGACGGGTCCGAGCGCTGCCTGCGGGTGGACGGTGGCAGCCGTGCCCTGCTGGGCACCGATCTCACCTTCGAGGGCGTGAGCTTCGCCTGCGCCCAGACCCACGACCGGGACGACGACGGCGCAGTAAAGTCCTACATGGACAGTGCCCTCAACGTGTCCCAGAACGGCGAACAGGTCGATCCGGTCTCGCTAAGCGACACCTTCTTCGACAACACCGACTTCATCGGCGCATTCGGGGCCGAGAATTGGGCGGCAGGCTGGACCTATTCCGGCTCCGTGAGCCACGCCTCCCAACCGGATTTCGGCTGCCCGGAGGGCGCCACCACCTCCAGCCGCATGCTAAACGGCACCCGGGTGTGCCAACTGTCCGGCACCATTACCGACGACCTGCTGCTGACCAGCAACAACACTTACGAACTAGTCGGCAAGGTGGTGGTCGGCGGCGACAACGAAGACTCGGCTGACCTGACCGTTCAGGCCGGCACAACCATCTTTGGCGGCACCGGCGTGGACTTCCTGGTCATCTCCCGGGGCTCCAAGATCATCGCCAACGGCACCCGCACCGCGCCGGTCACCCTAACCAGCCAGTCGGATCTCACCGGCGGGGCGGACATCGCCACCGCGCGCGGCCTCTGGGGGGGCTTGGTCATCAACGGCAACGCGCCGATCAACGATTGCCCCGAAGGCGCCGCGGGCGGCACTGCGGGCTGCGCCAAGGAGGGCGAAGCCAATTCCGGCCTCTTCGGCGGCGACGATCCCAATGACTCCAGCGGGGTGCTGAACTACCTGGTGGTCAAGTTTGCCGGCGCCAACGTGGATCCGGAGAACCAGTTGAACGGCATCGCCTTCCAGGGCGTGGGTTCCGGCACGAAGGTGGATTACGTCCAAGTGCACAACAACCTTGACGACGGCGTCGAGTTCTTCGGCGGCACCGTGAACGCCAAGCACCTGGTGCTGACCGGCAACGCCGACGACTCGCTGGACTGGACCGACGGCTGGCAGGGCAGCATTCAGTACCTGATCGTTGATCAGCCCGAGTCCTTGAGCGCCGACAACGGCATCGAGGCGGATAACCGCGAGGGTGATGAGGCGGCCACGCCACGGTCGCTGCCGCGCATCGCCAACATGACCATCAACGGCCGCTCGGGCGAGCGCGCCATCCGCCTGCGCCGGGGCACGGGCCTTAAGCTCTACAACTCGGTGGTTGCCGGCAGTGACAACTGCCTGCGGGTGCAGGGCGACTCCTTGAACCAACTCGGCAGCGGCATCACCTTCGATGGCGTCAGCTTCGACTGCGGCACCGTGGTGGAGGGCGACGACGTGGCCGCCATCCAGAGCCTGCTCGACCGCAGCAACGTGTCCGCCAGCGGTCGAGCAGTGGCGGCGTCGGACTTGTCCGGCGACAGCTTCTTCGAGGCCGCTGACTTCATCGGCGCCGTGGAAAACGACGACGAGGACTGGACTTCGGGCTGGACCGTCGGCATGCCGGACGCAGGCGTTGACTTCGGCTGCCCGGCCGGCGCAGCCGAGCAGGACCAGACCATTGGCGGCAAGGGCGTCTGCCAACTCTCCGGCACCTACACCAGCGACTTGGCGCTGACCCGCAGCCGCCACTATGTCTTGGACGGCAAGGTGGTCATTGGCGGCGACAACCAAGATTCGGCGGTTCTCGACATCGAATCCGGCACCACCATCTTCGGCGACGATGCGGAGGACTTCCTAGTCATCTCCCGCGGCTCGCAGATACGCGCCCGAGGCACCAAGAACGCCCCGATCACCTTGACCGCCGAGTCGGATTTGATGGGCACAGGCAATGCCAGCACCGATCGCGGCCTGTGGGGCGGCCTGGTCATCAACGGCAACGCGCCGATCAACGACTGCCCGGAGGGCGCCGAGGGCGGCACCGCGGGCTGCGCCAAGGAGGGGGAAGCCAATTCCGGCCTCTTCGGCGGCGACAATCCCAACGACTCCAGCGGCATGCTGAACTACGTGGTGGTCAAGTTCGCCGGCTCCAACGTGGATCCGGAGAACCAGCTCAACGGCATCGCCTTCCAAGGCGTCGGCGATGGCACGGTGGTCGATTACATCGAGGTGTACAACAACCTCGATGATGGCATCGAGTTCTTCGGCGGCACGGTCAACGCCAGCCACGTGGTGCTGGTCGGCAATGCCGACGACAGCCTCGACTGGACCGACGGCTGGACTGGCAGCATCCAGTACCTGCACATCCTGCAGCCTGAGTCCTTGAGCGCCGACAACGGCATCGAGGCCGACAACCGGGAGGGCGATGAGACAGCCACGCCGATCTCCGAGCCTTGGATCGCTAATATGACCCTAGCCGGCCGCTCCGGCGAGCGCGCCATCCGGCTGCGCCGGGGCACCGGGCTGCACCTTTACAACTCGATGGTGTCCGGCTCGGACAACTGCCTGCGCATCCAAGGTGAATCCCTGAATCTTCTCGGCACCCGGATCGAGTTCTCCGGGGTCGGCTTGAACTGCGCCACGGTCAACGAGGGCGATGACGAGACGGTGGTGCAGACTTTCCTGGACGGTTCCGCCAACCTGGTCGAAGGCGCAGGCACGCCGACCCCCGTTTCCTTGCCCGCCCGATTTGACAGTTCTGGCTCCACCATC
Organism: Gammaproteobacteria bacterium; assembly: GCA_028820495.1. Classification (GTDB taxonomy): domain Bacteria; phylum Pseudomonadota; class Gammaproteobacteria; order Pseudomonadales; family Azotimanducaceae; genus Azophilus. The sequence continues at coordinate 752 of JAPPIX010000191.1, read as the reverse complement.
GTCGGTTCGGATGTCAGCAATTGGGGTGCCGGTTGGACCGTTGGCGTCAATTGACGGCGCGGTCCAAGGATCAAGTCGTCAACGGACAGCGGATAAGCATATGAAGCAATTCCGGAACACGCCCTTCAACATGCTTCAGCAAGCGCTTTGGGGCGGAACTCCTCGGTTCGTTTCGAGGGCGGGACGCCCTCGCTCCGGGGGGGTGACGCCGGAACTGAGCGGGGTGTTTTGGAGCGAGGGCGTCCCGCCCTCGATTGGGAGCCCGCAGGGACAGCACGGTGCGCTTGCACGCGCTTTCGGCGTGGACTGAAGCATGCTGAGAGGCATGTTCCGGAAAATCCTGGTCACGGCAGCGCTCGCAATGGGCGCCGCCTCCGGGGCGATAGCCCAAACTGAGGAGGAGGTCGCGCCCGTGGCCATCTCCGCAGGCCCGATTGAGGAGGTGGTGGTGCTCGGCAAGTTCATACCGGACGAGAAGCGCACCACCTCGGAAGTGTCCAACGTGCTCGACACCGAGGCGCTTTCGCTGCTCGCCGACACCAGCGTCGGCGATGCGCTTTCCCGGGTCACCGGCTTGAGCTTGGTGGGCGGCAAGTACGTTTACGTGCGGGGCTTGGGCGAACGCTATTCATCCACGGTGCTGGACGGGGCGCGCATCTCCTCGCCGGTGCCGTTCCAGAAGACAGTGCCGTTGGATATCGTGCCGAACAGCATTGTGCGCAGCCTCTTGGTGCAGAAGACCTTCTCGCCCG
>JAPPIX010000157.1 GCA_028820495.1 Gammaproteobacteria bacterium | reverse complement strand
GCGCAGGTGGTTGAGTCGAAGGACGAAAAAACCGGCAGGAAGCGCAAGACCCAGATCTGGCCGCGCTACCACCAACTCGACGTGGTTCGTCGTCTGCTAGCCGATGCGCGAACGCAAGGCGCGGGCCGCAAGTATCTCGTCCAACATTCGGCGGGCAGCGGCAAGAGCAACTCCATCGCTTGGCTGGCGCACCAGTTGATCGCCTTGGAGAAGGACGGCTCAGCCGTCTTCGACTCCATCGTAGTGGTCACGGACCGCCGGGTTCTGGACCGCCAGATCGGCGATACCATCGGCCAGTTCGCGCAGGTGAACGCAACTGTGGGCAAGGCGAATCGTTCCGGCGACCTGCGCCGCTTCATCGAGTCGGGCAAGAAGATCATCGTCTCCACCGTGCAGAAGTTCCCGTTCATTCTGGACGAGATCGGGGACAGCCAGCGGGACCGGCGCTTCGCCATCATCATCGACGAGGCGCACTCCAGCCAAGGCGGCAAGACCGCTGCGGCGATGTCGAGTGCCCTATCGGAGGCAGGCAGGACGGAGGCTGACGAGACCTACGAGGATCTCATCAACCGCATCATGGAGTCGCGCAAGCTGCTCCCCAACGCGAGCTACTTCGCCTTCACCGCCACGCCGAAGAACAAGACCTTGGAGCTTTTTTGGGGAGCCTGACCCTCAGCCGGACGGCACGGTGAAGCACCGGGCGTTCCACGGCTACACCATGAAACAGGCCATCGACGAGGGTTTCATCATCGATGTCGTGCGTCACTACATGCCCGTGTTGAGCTACTACCGCCTTGAGAAGACCGTGGAAGGCGATCCTGAGTTCGACGCGAGGAAGGCGCAGCGCAAGCTGCGGCGCTTCGTGGAAGGCCACGAGCACGCTATCCGCCTGAAAGCGGAGATCATGGTGGACCATTTCCACGAGCAAGTGCTGGCGCGAAACCGGATCGGCGGACAGGCCCGCGCGATGGTGGTTACCAACGGCGTTGAGCGCGCCATTCAGTACTTCCACGCCATCAGCGAATACCTGCGAGAGCGCAGGAGCCATCACCGAGCCATTGTCGCCTTCTCCGGTGAGCACGAGTTCGCCGGAACCTCAGTCACCGAGGCGTCACTGAACGGATTCCCCTCCAACGACATTGCCAAGCGCATTCAGGAAGACCCATATCGTTTCCTTGTCTGCGCGGACAAATTCCAAACGGGATACGACGAGCCGCTGCTGCACACGATGTACGTGGACAAGACGCTTTCCAGCATCAAGGCCGTGCAGACCTTGTCACGGCTTAACCGGGCGCATCCGAAAAAGCACGACGCCTTCGTTCTGGATTTCCAGAACGACGCGGACACAATTCGGGAAGCTTTCGCGGACTACTACCGGGCGACCGTACTCGCTGACGAGACCGATCCCAACAAGTTGCACGACTTGCAGGCGGAACTCGACGGGGCGGGAGTTTACTCCTCAGACCAGGTGCGCGAACTGGTAGGACGCTTCGTGGAGGGTGCCGAACGTGACCAGCTTGATCCGATCCTCGATGCGTGCGTGGCGGTGTACAAAAGCGACCTCGACGAGGATGGCCAAGTCGCCTTCAAGGGCAGCGCCAAGGCGTTCGTTCGCACCTACAGCTTCCTTGCCAGCGTCTTGCCGTACACGAGCATGGCATGGGAGGAACGCTCGATCTTTCTGGACTTCCTGATCCCCAAGCTCCCTGCCCCGCAGGAAGACGATCTATCCCGCGGCATCCTCGAAGCGATCGACATGGACAGCTACCGGGTCGAGAAGCAGGCCGCGCAGAAGATCATGCCCGCAGACGAGGACGCCGAGATCGACCCTGTGCCTGCCGCTGGTGGCGGCGGTCGGCCTGAGCCGGAGATCGACCGGCTATCGAACATCCTGAAAACGTTCAATGAGCACTTTGGCGACATCGCATGGGACGACGAGGACCGAGTCCGGCAGATGATCACGGAGACGATCCCCTCCAAGGTCGCGGAGGAACGGGCCTTCCGCAACGCCCGCCAAAACTCGGACAAGGCGAACGCGCGAGTCGAACACGACAAAGCCCTGATCCGCGTTATGACTTCAGTTATGAAGGACGACGCCGAGCTGTTCAAGCAGTTTATGGACAACGACGCCTTCAAGCGCTGGATGACCGACACCGTATTCGCGCTTGCGTATCACGGGCCGACAGTAAGATGAGCGGTCCTCGAAAAAAGTCGACTCCCGCTCGCCATCCAGAATACGTCGTCTGCATCGACAATGTCGGCTATCCGGTCTCTCTCGAATTGCACAAAATCTACCGCGCCCTGCCCGACCCTCATGCCACGGATTCTGGAGATCTTCGCGTTATCGATGAGAGCGGCGAGGACTACCTATCCCCCGCGACCAGCTTTGTTTCGATCAGCCCCCCCGAGCGGGTTCGGTCCTCGTTGCAACGCGCGTCCTGACCGCAACCACCATTGCGCCGTCGCCACTAACTCCTCGAAGTCCGCTCAGGCCTTAAGCTCGCCACTCGACGGGCAGAGTTGAATACGGAAGGTACAGCGGGTGCTTGGGGTGGCCCTGTTGGGTAAGGCCGAAGTGAAAGAGGGGGCGGGCTGTGCGGCGCACGAGCGCCTCGACGGCGGCGCCCCGGCCATCGAACCCACCGTGGTTGCCCCAGGCGCAGATAAGCTGGTCCGCCCATTGACAGGCTTCAATGAGGACCTCATCGTTTTCTGGCCCTACGGGTGCCTCCGCTGCAAGCAATAGCTCAGGACGGGTGGCACGCCAAGCGAACAGATTGCAGACTCGATAGGCACCGAAGCCCATCGCTTGGGCCCGCTGCTCCACCCGGGCAACTGTGGAATCGTTGGCCCGCTCCGTTGCGGTGGACGGATTGAGCATGATGAAGAGCACCTTGGGGCCGAGCGGTTCCCAGGTGCGCGTGAGATCGTAGCGATACCGCTCGCAGTCGGAGTACCGTACGACCGAGACGCGTCCATCCCGTTCATGGCGGCGGACGATCATCCGTCGCTGCGGCAATCCCGCTCCTACAGATCGTAGCCCCGCTCGTTGTGCATCACGAGGTCGAGGCCTTGCTGCTCGTCCTCCTCCGTGACTCGGTTGCCGATCAAGGCGCCGGTGATCTTGAGAATGACGAATGTGGCCAGCGCCGTGTAGCCCAAGGTGGCGACCACGCCGATGGCCTGCACGCCGAGTTGTGAGCCCATGGTGGCTTCTTCGGAGCCATAGCCTTGGCCGCTGAAAATGCCGATGGAGGTGCTGGCGAACACGGCGGTCAACAGGGTGCCGAGCGCTCCACCGACGCCGTGCACCGGGAAGACGTCCAGGGAGTCGTCGATCTTCAGTGAGCGCTTGATGTAATTGGTGGCGAGGAAGCAGACGAAGCCGGCGGCGATGCCGATGATGAGCGCACCCGCCGGGCCAACGAAGCCGGACGCCGGGGTGATGGTGCCGAGGCCCGCCACCATGCCGGTGACGGCGCCGAGAGCACTCGGCTTGCCGAACCGGATCCATTCGCAAACCATCCAAGTGAAGGCCCCGGCGGAGGCCGACAGGTGGGTGACCAGCATGGCCATGGCGGCATCACCGTTGGCCGCCAGCGCGCTGCCGCCGTTGAAGCCGAACCAGCCGACCCAGAGCATCCCCGCGCCGGCCATGGTGAGGGTCATGTTGTGCGGCGGCATGGCTTGGGCGGGAAAGCCGCGCCGGTTGCCCAGCACCATGGCCGCCACGATGGCGGCGGTGCCGGCGGTGATGTGAACCACCGTGCCGCCCGCGAAGTCCATCAGGCCCATCTCGCCGAGCCAGCCGCCACCCCACACCCAGTGGCAGATGGGGGCGTACACCAGCAGCACCCAAAGGGCGCTGAACACCAGCATTGATGAGAATCGCATGCGCTCCGCAAAACCGCCGACGATGAGGGCGGGCGTAATGATGGCGAAGGTGAGCTGGAACAGTGCGAAGGACGATTCCGGTATGGCGCCGCTCATGGCGTCCTCGCCCACGCCGGCGAAGAAGACCTTGCCCAGGCCGCCAACCAAGGCGTTGCCGTCAGCGAAGGCGAGGCTGTAGGCGGCCACCAGCCACAGGATGGAGACCATGCAGGTGATGGTGAAGCACTGCATCAGGACGCTGAGCACGTTTCGGGTGCGCACCAAGCCCGAGTAAAACAGCGATAGCCCGGGTATCGTCATGAACAACACCAAGGCCGCCGAGGTCAAAATCCAGGCCGTGTCGCCCTTATCCAGTCCGTCACTGGCCCAAACGGGCATCGCCATCAGGCCCAAGGCCAAGGCCACCGTCCAACGCATCATGTTCGTTCCACTCCCCTTAATGATTGAGTCCCTTACGCTCCGGATGGTTGTTGAAGAAGCGCCGGAGCGGTGATGGGGAAAGATTACTTGAAGGCGATGCGTTGTGCCAGCGCGCGCTCGTCAGGGCGCTTGGGCGGACGGCATTTTGATTTCGAGGGGCGGGCAGCCCGGCGGATGGGGTTGCGGCTCGCGTGGTGCGATCTGTCCGA
>JAPPIX010000075.1 GCA_028820495.1 Gammaproteobacteria bacterium | reverse complement strand
TATTCCTCGAACGCACTGACAGGAGCGATGCCCACTTGGCGTTCGTCGGCGATGGCACTCTGCGCGAGCGCCTGGAACTGGCCAGCCGGGGCTTGCCTGTAACATTCACTAGCTTCATCCCCGCCGCGGCCCAGCTCATGAAGGCCTTCGACGCCCTGCTGATGGCTTCAAGCAACGAACCCTTCGGCATGGTGCTGCTGGAAGCCATGGCGGCAGGTGTGCCTGTAGTTACCCCCCGCCAACCGGGACCACTCTGCATCCTCGAGGATCTCGGCCACTACTTCGAAGGCTCCGAACCCCAAGCGATCGCCGCCGCCATGCAAGCCGCCGTCGAAGCACCGCCCGGAGAAGGTTCTGAGCGGGCCCAGCGGGAGTTTTCCGTCGCCGCTGTGGCCGAGCGGCTTGAGGCATTGCGCGACGAATAGCCTTTCATCCACTCTAGGTGCGGAAGGCAGCTTTGGGGTACGCTCAAAGGCGAATTGACAAAGGCGAATTGGCGGTTGGCAGTGAAGCCGCATTGGGTTACCTTTCCCCAAACTGGCGAGATAGGCCCATGTGGCGTTGGGACCAAGGACGGCTTTCGTATTTTCAGTTCGACAGTCTGTAAGGCCATGGCTCGTCTGGCCTTGGCCCATGATTGGAAGACTCTCGAAAAAACCATTGCGGTGCCAGAAACGGGCTTGCCGTTCCTGCCCGACAAGCCCGGATACGAAAAACCCTGGCGGAACTACTCGCGGACCCTTAAGCGCGGCATGATCGTGTACGACGACGGCACTAGGGCGGTGCCGACGCCGCTGGCCGAGTTGCTTGCGGGTGATGGCCTTGTCACAGCGGACGAGTACTTCCATTTCATAGCCCGAACATTTACCGACCCTTCTCCTGCCCTTCAAGGCTGGAACCCGGCAACTCCCCGACGCTATCCATTGGTTTTCGCTTTGAGGTACGGACTGGCGAAACTAGCCGAAGAAGGAGTTGCAGAAGTAGCACTGGATGAAGTCCTGCGAGCCTATAGCAAGTCGGAATTCCTCGGAGACGAGGATTACTCTCGGTTTGCTGCCCTTGTGGCCTCCGGTCAGGATGCAGAAGGGCCGAGTCCGTCCCCCGATCCGAGACAGGCGCGTGAGAGCCTTAAGGCGATTTCACAAATCTCCTATTTGCACTATGACGGCCAAGCGCTTGCTTTTTCGCTGGACACGCGGGATTCAAAGCGTGTCTTCGATCAGTTGCATCCCATCAATGGAACCCCCGAAGAAGATCCGGATATGGAATTGCTTCGATTGGCGGGGCTCTTTGATGGCGCTGACACACTTCATACATATGAGCTGAAAAACACGATCACCTCGGAAGCTCAGAATAGCGGATTCGAGGAAGGCAATAAGGCGAAACGAACCCACATCACGATTGAGAGAAACTCAAAGCTGAGGGATGCCTACTTTGCTGCCCATCCTTCCGCGATCTGTGATGCCTGTGAAATGGACACCTCCAAGCGCTACCCTTGGGCGCTCAGAATATTGGATCTACACCACCTTCTTCCCCTGTCATCCGGAACGCGAGTGGAGCAGTCTGGAACCGTGTTTTCCGACTTGGCTCCGCTTTGCCCTACCTGCCATCGAGCAGTCCACCGGTATTACGACGTATGGCTAAGGGAAGAAAGCCGTTCCGATTTTGAAAGCATGGGGCAGGCGCGAGAAGTATATGGCGTGGCCAAAACCCGAATTGGGGAGGCGGCCCATGCGCATTAGTCTCCAGACGGCCTCTCCACCCGTCACGCATCTTGAGTGGCAACGGCGACTCCTCGAAGAAGCGGAGGAAGGCACAGATCATCTAAGCGTGGTTTTGGAGCGGAACGACGCCACCTATGATGATTTGGCTTATGAGCGGTCTGGCGAAAGGGCGTGGACTGGAGGACCGGCCCTGACGCTGGATGACCTGTGGCGGGAGCCGGCCGATGTGCCCGTGGTCAGCTTTTTCACGGGTTGCGGTGGCATGGACTTAGGGTTTGAGGTAGCCGGTTTCAAGCACCTATGCGCCTTTGAGTTCAATGAGTTGTTCTGCAGGACGTTGCGCCGAAATCGGCCCCAATGGCAGATTTTCGGCCCTCCCGCTCACTTGGGTGATGTGTCCCGGGTGGATGAGGTCGTTGAAGCGCTCGCAGGGGTGGTCTCGAACCCATTTGAGGGTGTCTTCATCGGTGGCCCACCCTGTCAACCGTTTTCCATTGCGTCAAATCAGCGCTTCTCGAAATCGGGTGCCAACTTCAAAAGAGTCGGATTCGACCACAAGCGCAACGGCGGACTGTTGTTTGACTACATCGAGTTGATACTTGAGTTTAAGCCAGCGGTTTTCGTGATAGAGAACGTGCCTGGGTTGCGCGACATTGACGGCGGGTCGCAGTTGTCTTCAGCGGTCCGAACGCTTTCGGAGGCGGGCTATGAAATCAGTCAACCTGTAGTGCTTGACGCCGCCGACTTCGGTGTGCCGCAACGCCGCAATCGGCTTTTTGTCATCGGCACCAGACTTAAGGCGTGGATTCAACTGCCGCCCGCAAGGCAGGGACACATCGGTTGCGGTGCGGTACTTCCCAATCGAGTTCCCGCCGCCCCGAACAACGAGACCCGCAAGCACAAGGCGGGTTCGGTAGCGCGGTACATGGCGTTGGATTACGGCGCAAGGGACCACTTAGGCCGCGTGGACCGGCTCGATCCTTCCCTGCCCGCGAAGACCGTCATAGCGGGTGGATCTGGCGGTGGTGGCCGCTCCCATCTGCATCCCGAGATACCCAGAACTCTGAGCGTGAGGGAGTGTGCCCGTTTGCAGTCCTTTCCGGACGACTATGTGTTTGTCGGCCCAACGGCCCGTCAATTCACGCAAGTCGGCAATGCTGTGCCGCCAGTGCTGGCAGCACAGTTGGCCGGTGAAATTCGGGATGCCGTGGAATAGGTGTCAGTGCGGCGGCCGGGTGAGTGAGTGGGGAACCTTCTCGCCCGGCGTGTCACTTCAACGACAAAGTGGCTTGGCGGAAGTCAATGGTCAGCATCTGTCCTCGCATGTAGTCGAGGCCTAGCAGACCATCGATGTGCGCACTGGGTGGCAGCGTGTGCGCCAACACCGGGAAGCCACTGCGCTCCTGGCCCAGCACTTTGATTCGGTTGACCAGCACCCGCGGCGCGTACTCCACCCCACTGCCCGTGGTGACCTGCACCCGTCCCGGAACCAGCGACGGGTCGTATCCGACCAAGGCGAGCAACCCGACGTTGATCATCGTGTGGGTCGCACCAGTGTCCACGGCAAGACGTAGTACAACGCTTCCAGAAGGACCGAACACTTCGGCCGGTACCACCAAGACGCCCAGCCTATCGTCATACGCCTCCTTCACACAACAGTCGCCGTATCTTCCGGCATCGTTCCCGTGTACAGGACGGCAGCTCGGGGCGGACGCAGCGCAAGCGCCCGACGATAAACCTCTTCGCGGTCCTTGCTGTGGTGCAGCACGGTGCCGCCCCGAACATTGAGCCTTTCGTCGGTGTCCGGTGCCCCAACCAGCACCCATTCCGAGTCGAACTGCGCCTTGATCTCTTCGTAAGTCATCTCCACAGCTTGCCGCTCCATGCTCGGTCGCCCAAGACCCGCGAGTAACACTCTACCAATATACGGCCTGGGTGCGAAGGCTACGCTTCCTTAAGTCCCCGTTGTTCAGGCTCATTTCCAATTGGGAGAACACTCCCCCTCTCCCCCCTAGTGATTGCGGAAGCCGTCGCGTTGTATCAATATTTGATATCCAAATTGGCATGGAGGCTGACGTGGGAACGAATGTGAGTCTAACGCCCGAGCTTGAGTCTTTTGCGCGTGCATGCGTGAAGAGCGGCGACTTCGGCAATGTCAGCGAGGTGGTTCGCTCCGGTTTGCGGCTTTTGAAGGAGCAGGAGGACCGAAAGCGAGCCTTTGATGCCATGGTAAAAGCAACGCTTGAAGAGGCTGGTGAACTAGGAATGCGCACCGCGGATGACGTCTTGGCGCAAATGGATGCCGTGATCGAGGCCGCGGAGCGGTGAGCCGGGCGAGGCTCTCGCCCGCCGCCGAAAAAGACCTGCTCGGCATCGTCGAGTGGATAGCAGACGAGAATCCCGCTGCGGCAAGAGCTTTTCGAGCGGCCTTCGACAGGCTAGCCACCACAATCGCGGAACATCCGCGCATCGGAATGCTAAAGCCCCACATTGCCTCTCCGCCAATCCGCTTTCTCGCGATCAGAGGATTTCCCTATGTTGTGGTTTACACGCCGGATCGCGACCCGCCAGTGATTGTTCGTGTGTTGCATGGCGCTCGGCACCTGCCGGAGATTCTGCGGGATTTGTAGTCAGAGCAGTTGTCAACGCGAACAGGATTGAGGGGAAGCTAGGCGTTCGCTCCCCTGAGCGCTGAAACTTCTTCCCGCAACGCGGCGGCGGTCACGCTCTCCGGCTGCAGGGCCTCGCCGGCCACCACCTGCACTCGGCTCCAGAAGCGGCTGGGGTTGCGGAAGGCGCCGGCCTTGCGGCTGAAGA
>JAPPIX010000405.1 GCA_028820495.1 Gammaproteobacteria bacterium | reverse complement strand
CGGAGGCACCGGCTTGCTTGGAAGCCCTGGGCAACGCCGGATACGCCGACAGCGCGTGCATCGGGGTCATGACCGAAGGTACGCGCTTGATTGCGCGCGCCGCAGTGGATACGGGAAACCCATCGAGTTTAGGTTGATGGTAGAGGATGTGATTTATGCGCTTGAGGGCTGCCTCAAGAACTTAGGGCAGCAGTTCAAATCGAATCGACTCGCCTATTTGTCGCTCACGTCCAAGAATGAACGGGAACTTTGCGGGCTGCTGGCACATTGTCTCCAAAGGAAGTTTGGGCTTGACGGTGGTCGATTGGTGGTTCGAGAGTGGGCGGCCGAGCCTTATCTCGATGAGGACGGCAAGATCAAGAACCCCCGCATCGATATTGCCGTGCTGAAAGGCGGGGAACCTTTGGTGATGATCGAAGCTAAGGCGGCGATGTCATTCAACTTGGTGGAGAATTGGGGAGGGATGCGTCCGAGGTGCTACCCGTCCGCTGAGGTTTCCAAAGATGTCGAGAAGCTCAAGCGAGTTGCTCATAGCAGCGATAGCTATGTGCTGACGTTTTTTACGCATGCTCACTGCGTTCCGTGTGAAGAGCATCGCGAGGGAATTCCCTACTTTGATGGGATAAACAAGCACAGCCCCATTACCGAAGGCTGCCTAATGGATGGCTTCAAGCGCTTCCATGAGGCTGCGGAATGCAAGGCGCAGAGCTGCCTGCCTGTGGTGTACAACGGTCAAATCCACGCGGGGAAGGCACTTCACGTTGACGTGAGTGTGTACTGGTGGCTGCTGGAAGTGCCCTTTGACTCCAAGGAATAGTTGGTGCCCGAACATGGTCTTTGACTGCTTATGGTACTCTCGGAATGGATAAGCCATTGTCCCGGTGGGCGTCAGCCTGCAACTGAGGGAGGATTTCGCAAACTGCTCACGAAGTCAGCAGCGGACATTCTGGGGCACGCCATCGGGGCGATCCATAAGGACATGTCAGCTGAAACAAGCAGGCTCCGTGCCGTTTTCAGCACCATAGCCCGGTATCCGGTGAAGGTCTTTGCGACCTTCCTCGTCGCGCCCATTCTGTTGGTTAAGCTCGCTTGCACGGTCAAAAACCCTCTTAGGCGAGCCTTTGCAATCGCCGGTCTATTGCTGGCGCTGTTCGCCTCGTACTGCTGCGGCACCTTCCTCGGGAGTTTGACCGGCGCTGCGCTGATTTGGTCGCAACTGGGGCCCCTGATGGCAATCGGATTTTTGATCGGGACTGCGCTCAGCGTTTTTTTGAGTGTCGTCTTTTCAATCCTGACGCTCAATGCCGTTAGTTTCGTTTTTCTAAAAATGAACACTCAAGAGATTCTGGACTACTTGCGGGAGCAAGCAAACTGCGCCACCACTTTACGGAAAAAAGTGGACAAGGCTGCCTTGATTGGCTACTGTTCATATATACACATTTCGGTGCGATCCTTCTTTTGGGGCGTAGCGCGACAACCTAGGTAAAATCGTAGCTTTGGAGATAGGCATGAGCAGGTCGCAACCCTCGGTTAACAGCACAGGCAGTGGCCGGCGCATCGCAAAAGGCACGCGTAGGCGCAAGAAGCTGATCGCCTTTGGTTGGTACGGCGGTAAATTCAGTCATCTACCCTTCATCCTGCCTCAGATTCCAGAAGACGCCACCCACTTTTGCGACGTTTTCGGCGGCTCTGCTGCCGTGATTCTCAACCGGCCACCCGCACCGGTGGAGACATACAACGACATTGACGAGGAACTGGTCAACTTCTTCACCACACTGCGCGATGACAGCGATGAACTGATCCGCGCCATCGGTCTGACACCCTTTTCCCGCGAAGAGCTTGCCAAGGCTTGCGAGTACGAACCGGACTTGCCTGCCATCGAGCGGGCGCGGCGTTTTTTCGTGCGCGCGCGTCAAACCCGAACAGGACTCGCCCAAACCAGCAGCGAAGGGCGTTGGGCGCATTGTGTGCTTACTTCTCGCGCCGGCATGGCGGGTGCCGTCTCGCGCTGGTTGGGCTCCGTCGAGGCCCTGCCGGAAATTGTTCAGCGCTTGGCAAGGGTACAAATCGAAAACGCTCCGGCAATAGAGGTCATTCAACGTTACGACACGCCGGAGACCGTTTTCTATCTCGACCCGCCCTATGTCCATGCCGCCCGTGGCGACAAGGCCGCCTACGGCCACGAGATGATCGATGCAGAACACAGTGAGCTGGCTGCGGTACTCCAGACCATCCGCGGTCGGGCGGTGCTGTCCGGCTACCGGACGCCGCTCTACGACCATCTTTACGCGGATTGGCGCCGGGTGGATGCTCCGCCGCGCAACTGTCACTCGGTGCGCCAACCTAGGCAAGAATCCTTGTGGATGAACTTTGAGCAACCCGCGTCATGACTGACGATGAGTTGGCGGACTGGCTGAAGCGGCACTGGGATGAGGCGCAAGAGGATGCCGGGCAAACCGACCCAGAAGTTGACCGGTTTGTAGATTCAAAAATACTCAGTATTCGCTATGCGTGTGTGACCCAATTGGTCGGCAAGTTAGCCGATCCCGCTAGAGATCTGCTCTGTCTGCAAAAACAAGAAATCCAAGGCACTGAAGCGGGACGATGGGACCCTCGGAGCTTTTGCACAAGGATCATCGTGCCTTGGGTTCAGGAAAATCAAAACGTGTTGGGTACGTCCCCGGACCCTTACGTGAACAACCCGCTGCGTCGGCCCCGACTGGATCAAGGCATGAGCGGCCTGATGTATCAAGCCGAGTGGGAAGCGCTGGTTGAGCTTCTGGGAAACACACAAAACAGCGATGATCCAAAGTCAACTGAACGCCTGCTGATTCGGTTTTTACGAAGCATCGCCCGCCGGTTGCAGCGTCAAACGTTTGAGTATCCAGTTCCGCATCGTGTCAGTTTGGACCAACTTGTCGAGCTGGTTAACGCTTTTCTTGCCGAACCAAGTGGCGGGCTTCGACCTCAGGCAATCGCAACGGCATTGTTCCGGGTGCTTGGGAACGCACTAGGATTGTTCGACAAAGTGACCGGCCAAGGCCTGAACGAGGCCGATGCCGCGACAGGAACGCCCGGGGACATCGTCTGCCGCGACGCCGAAGGCTCACCTGTCTTGGCTGTTGAAGTAAAAGACCGCACGATAAGCCTTATGGACCTTCGCACGGCAATAACGAAGGCGCGAAACAGCAGCTTGCGCAATTTTCTGTTCGCAGCGCCGGGAGTGGCGGATTCGGAAAGTGATGAGGTCAGCTCCACGATTGCCGAGGAGTGGAGCAAGGGCATCAATTTCCATCATGTGTCGCTAGAGGCTTTGATCCGCACCGTCTTCGTTCTGTTAGACGAGGTTTGGCGAACTAGATTGCTGACCGAAATTGGCACGGAACTGGATTCTCGCGGCGCGCCTTTGGAAGCGCGGGAAGGCTGGCGAGACCTGCTGGAGGGAGCTTAGACAACCGCAGCTTCCTAGGGACCGAATATTGCCGAAGAACACCCACCAATCCTCAAGGAAACACTAGCATGTCCAACAAACCCAACTTGGGCTTCGGCCTTCCGAACGCCATCGCAATTGGCGTCGGCGTCATTGCGTCCCTCATCCTCATCACGTCCTGCTTCGTCATTGTTGACAGCGGGCGGGTCGGGGTGGTGCGCAGGCTGGGCGCCGTGCAACCCGATCATCTGCCCGAAGGCTTCCACCTCAAGATTCCGTTCATCGATCAGGTGGAGGAGATGGACATCAGGCTCCGTGCCGCCCAAGCGGATGCAGGTGCCTCGTCCAAGGACCTGCAAGTGGTGCGGACCCAGGTGGCGGTGCAATACTCCCTGTCCGGGCCGGTGATGCCGTCCACCTACCAGCGCATCGGCACCCGCGCCATGCTGGAGGGAACGCTCATCGCGCCGGCGATACTGGAGTCCGTCAAAGCCATCACCGCCCAGTACACGGCGGAGGAGCTTGTGACCCGACGGGCGGAGGTGAAGACCAAGATTCAAGGCTCGATTGAGGAATTCGTCAATGCGACTCTGGACGAGAAAGGCGTATCCGGGGCCGTGATGCTCGCCAACGTGGCCATCACCGACTTCGATTTTTCCGATGAGTTCAACCGAGCCATTGAAGAGAAGGTGCAAGCGGAGCAGGAAGCCCTCAAGGCCAAGAACGAAAAGCTGCGCCGGGTCACTCAGGCGGAAGCGGCAGCGGCGGAGCGCACTTTGGCGGCGGATGCCGAGGCTTATCAAATCGAGGCGGCATCCAAGGCCCGCGCCGAGGCGATCCGCCGAGAAGCCGAAGCGCTCCGGGACAATCCCGACCTGATTCAACTGCGCATTGCCGAAAAATGGGACGGTCAACTGCCGCAAGTCAACGGCGGTGGCGCACTGCCGCTGCTCAACATTGAACGGCAGCAATGAGGGCGCTTGTCCCTGCAAAGCGGCAAGGACAATCCGCACTCCGGTTAGCCCAAAGAACTTCCGCATAGCCATTGGCCAATCCGTCTTGGAGCATCCCGCTGACCTGATGAGCGAAACCAAGATCCTCATCGTCACCGATCCGATGTGCTCTTGGTGTTGGGGCATGACGCCGGAGGTGGATC